>NZ_JAJNOS010000009.1:0-167574 GCF_021044725.1 Clostridium sp. NSJ-145 | reverse complement strand
ACCTCCTATTTGTCGTGTCAAAAAACTTGTTCATTTAGAAATAATTTCATATAAATATATGAATAAAAAATAAAAAGACCGTCTACTGAAATGATTTTAAAAATCATTTCAGAGACAGCCCCTTTTTTATATCAAACTATTTCCTACAAATTAGGTTATAGTGACGAGGCTAAATGAACTTCCTCTTAAGCTTCAATTTTCTTTTTTAATACTGCAAGTACTATCATACCTACTACTGAACCTATAGCTATTGCTGCTAAGTACATAAGTGGGTTTGAAACTATTGGAGTTACGAATACACCACCGTGAGGTGCTCTTAATCCACATCCAAATGCCATTGATAATGCACCAGCTGTAGCTGAACCTATTACACATGCAGGTATAACCTTTAATGGATCTGCTGCTGCGAATGGAATAGCTCCTTCTGTTATGAATGATAATCCCATTACATAGTTAGTTAATCCTGATTGTCTTTCTCTTGCTGTGAACTTATTCTTGAAGAATGTTGTACATAAAGCTATTGCAAGAGGAGGTACCATACCACCAGCCATAACAGCTGCCATTATATCAAATTGTCCTGTAGCTAATGATGCTGTTCCGAATACGTAAGCTGCCTTGTTGAAAGGACCACCCATATCGATTGCCATCATTCCACCTAATACTGCACCAAGTAATACCTTACTGCTTGAACCCATGCTATTTAATAGGTTAGTAATACCATTATTTAAAGCTCCTACTGGAGGGTTAATTATAAATACAATTATCGCACCAATTAGTAATATTCCTAAGAATGGATATAGTAAAACTGGTTTTAAACCTTCTAAGCTTTGTGGTAATTTACTGAATAATTTCTTTAAGCCAAGCATTAAGTAACCAGCTATAAAACCTGCTGCTAATGCTCCAAGGAATCCTGAACCACCTTCGTTAGCAAGCATACCACCAACGAAACCAACTGCTAAAGCTGGTCTATCACCAATACTCATAGCAATATATCCTGCAAGAACTGGTAACATAAATCCAAAGGCAGCTCCACCTGTTGTCTTTAAGAATGCTGCAAATGGTGTATTCATACCGAAGTTTGCTGGGTCTATTGAGTAATCATCAAATAAAAATGCTAAAGCTATTAATATACCTCCACCTATTACGAATGGTAACATGTGAGAAACACCGTTCATTAAGTGTTTGTATATTTGTCTTCCAATACTTTCTTTTTCTCCTGAATCAGCAGACTCATCGCTTCCACCTGCGTGATGGTATACAGGAGCATTTCCGCTTGTAGCTTTATTTAATAATTCTTCTGCTTTGTGTATTCCGTTAGCAACCTTAGTTTGAATAACTCTCTTACCTTCGAATCTAGCCATATCAACTTTCTTATCAGCTGCAACTATTATGCATTCAGCATTTTCTATTTCTTCTTTAGTTAAAACGTTCTTAGCTCCACCTGAACCGTTAGTTTCAACCTTTATAGATATTCCCATATCTTTTGCTTTATTTTCTAAGCTTTCAGCAGCCATGAATGTGTGAGCTATACCTGTTGGACAAGCTGTTACTGCTAAAACTCTGTATCCTGTCTTATTAGCTTTTGCTTCTTCTTCTTTTTTGTTTTCAGCTTCTAGCTTATCATTTTCTTTTGAATCTATAAGATTTAAGAATTCATCAACTGATTTAGCGTTAACTAACATATCCTTAAATTCAGGATCCATTAACATCATTGATAATCTAGCAAGTACATCTAAGTGAAGGTTGTTTTCACCTTCTGGTGCTGCTATTAAGAAGAATAGCTTTGCTGGTTCTCCATCTAGTGAATCATAATCAATCCCATCAGTTAATATCATTGCAGCAAGACCTGGTTCTTTAACTGCAGTAGTCTTAGCATGAGGTATAGCTATGTTATCACCTATACCAGTAGTACTTAAGCTTTCTCTAGCAAGTACTGCTTTTTTATATTCTTCTTTATCACTTAATCTACCAGTAGCATCCATTAAGTCTACTAGCTTGTTTATTGCTTCTTCCTTAGTTTTAACTTCAGGATTGATAGCAATACCGTTTTTCTTTAATAAATCAGTTATTTTCATTTTTGCTTCCTCCCCTATTATTTTAATTGTGCTAATAATTCTTCTACTTTATCTTTAGTTGCTAATCCTTCTGAGAATGCTGATGCACTTCCTGTAGCAACTCCCATTTTAAATCCGTCTTCTAATTTTTCATTTTTAATATAACCAGCTATAAATCCAGCTACCATTGAGTCTCCAGCTCCAACTGAGTTTTTAAGAACTCCCCTTGGAACCTTGCTGTAAATAGCTTCTCCATTAGACTTAATTAATATTGCTCCATCTCCAGCCATTGATATAAGAACATTTTCTGCTCCCATTTCTTGAAGTTTCTTTCCGTAAGCAATAATATCATCTTGTCCATTAAGCTTTACATTAAAAAGTTCAGCTAATTCATGATGATTTGGCTTTATTAAGAATGGTTTATACTTTAATACCTTAAGTAATGATTCACCTGTTGTATCAACTATAAACTTAATTCCTCTGTTACCGAAGTGGTCCATAATTCTTTCATATATATCTACAGGTAAAGTCTTTGGAATACTTCCTGCAAGAACTAAGATATCTCCACTTTGTAACTTTTCTAATTTTGAGTAAAGTTCTTCTAATGCCTCTTCAGAAATATCTGGTCCTCCACCATTTATTTCACTTTCAACATCAGCCTTCATCTTTACATTAATTCTAGACATACCACTCTTTAACTTAACAAAGTCAGTAGAGCATCCAAACTCTTTTACTCTTCTTTCGATTTCATCACCAGTAAAACCAGCTATAAAACCAAGAGCTTTATTATCTACTCCTAAGTTGTTTAAAACTATAGAAACGTTTATTCCCTTACCACCAGCATAAACATCTTCTCTAGTAGTTCTATTTACATGCCCTAGATTAAACTCATTCATCTTAACAATGTAATCTAAAGCAGGATTAAAAGTAATTGTATAAATCATTACTCATCCACCTCCACAATCTTTGTAACCTTCTTAAATCTAATATCTTCTAATTTTGTTGTAATAATACTAGTATTGCTTATTTCGCCAAAAGTTATTGAACTTACTTCATTAAATTTTGAGTTATCCGCTAGCACAAATGATAACTTACTCTTCTTTAATGCTTCTTCTTTAACCATGGCTTCTCTAATATCAGGTGTTGTAAAGCCTCTTTCAATGTCTATGCCATTTGCTCCAAAAAAACCTTTAGTAAAATTATACTTTCTTAAAGAATTAATAGCCTCAATGCCAATTATTGCTTCAGTAGTTAGTTTTAACTCCCCACCAAGAATATATGTAGTAAGATTTTTATGGATAAGCTTTTTAGCATGTCCTATCCCGTTAGTTACAAAAGTTGCTCCCTTTGCCTCTATAAAATCTATCATAAGTTCAGTAGTTGTTCCTGAATCAATATATATAAGGTCGTCATTCTTTATTAGGCTTGCTGCATATTTTGCAATTGCAATCTTCTCTTCTTTATTAATGCCTTGTCTTACCTCAACTTCAAATTCAGTAGTGTTAATAAGCTTACTATTTAATGAAGTAGCTCCACCATGAACTTTCTTAAGAAGTCCTGCTTTATCAAGATAATTTAAATCTCTCCTTATAGTTGACTCAGATGCATCAAGCAGATTGATTAAATCGCTCAAATATACAACTGATTCCTTTTCTAATTTTTCTAATATCAATGCATGTCTTTCTTGAGTTAACATTTACATCCCTTCCTTAACTTCATCTGACCAAATCTCCGATTTGGTCAGATGAAGTTAAGTGAAAGTCCAAATCTTTGATTTGGCTACTTAAACTTACACTATGAGTGTACTCATTCGACTTTAGGAGAAGGAGTTTCCTTGTAATTTATAATACTATTTAAAAATTCATCAGTCAATCACTTTCAGTCATTTTCATTCATTTACAGTCATTTTCATTCATTTACATTCACCTTTAAAACCAATTTCTACTTTACATTACATATTTTATAATACAATCCCTTAATATTCCATCAAAAATAATATAAATCCTTCATATTCCACCAAAATAAAGTATTCAACTTTACTACTTACATTCATTTTCTTTTTTGTGTTACTAAACTGTAACCCTTTTGTAACAAACTAAAAAAATATATATTCTATAATAAATCTGAAATTTATTTATATGAGGAAAAAATAATGGGAAGAAAAATATTAAGTATATTAACTTTAATAGCAGCTTTTTATCTTATGGCTACCTTTATTACAGGTATGCTTAGTGGTGTTTTTAAAGATAAAAGCTCTTATGGCAAAGATTATCTTATACAACTAGAAAATAAATCTTTAGATGAAGTGGAAGATAAAATAGAGTCATATCGAAATGAAATCTTAGCTGCTTCTAATACTAAAGAAAATGAAAGTACTGATATAGGTGATATTAATTACGCTAAATACTATGAAAATACTGTTTTCATGGGTGATTCGATAACTGAAGCATTGTCTGAATTTGCTCTGCTAGATGACTATAATGTAATTTGTAATAAAGGTGATACTGTAGTAAAAGCTATGCAAAATATAGAAAAGCTTCAAGGAATTAATCCTAAAAACTTAGTTTTATTATATGGGATGAATGATGTTATTGAATTTGATAGCAATCTTTCTGGACAAGACTCTAATACTTTTAAAGAAAAGTATATTGAACTTATTAATTCAATAAAGGAAGTACTACCAAGAACAAACATTTATTTAGTTTCTCCATTATCTGTAATGGCTAATGCAGTAGATACAAATTATAGATTAACTAATGAGAATTTAAATGAATTCAGATTGAAAGTTAGTGAAGTTGCTAATGCTACAGGATGCACTTATATAGATTTAGCCAGCATGGTAGAGGGAAAAGATTATCTACATGAGCAAGATGGAATTCACTATAAATATGACTTTTATCAGATATGGCTAAATTATCTTACTAATTATATAAAGTAGAACATAAACTTGCTATATAACAAAATTTCTTAGGTATACCCTTCTTGTTATATGGCTTTAAACTTTCACAAGATAAATATAATTGTTATACCTATTATAGTTATATATTAAATTTAAATTGAGGACTACATATTATGCATAAACATAAAAAAATAAATTTACATAAACGAAATAAATACAGAAATTATTATTTAATTGAAATTGCCATAATTATTGCTTTATTTATAGGTTTATACCCTATGTTAGGTGTTAAAACCGCTGATATGGCTAAGATTAAAAGCGATTTAGAGAAAACTATAAACCTAGATTGTGTAAATGTTGGAGATGAAAAAACCTTAAAAAATCTTTATTATATCAATAAAAATGATATTGAAGACTTCATATCTTATGCGCCTAAAAGCAATATGGAAGTTGAAGAAATATTGGTCTTAAAAACTAAGGAAGGTACTGATATATCTGAAATAAAATCAAAAATTAATAAAAGACTAGAGAAGCAAGGAGAAAGCTTTAAAAACTATAGGCCCGAAAAATATAATATTATTGAAAATGCTGTTTTAGAAGAAGAAGGACAATATTTGATTTTTATTGTGTCCGAAAATGCTTCAGCTATAAAGAAAATAATTAAAGATAACTTTAAATAAAGAAATAATTGGAGTGAGTTACTATGGTTTTTAGTAGTTTAATTTTTATATTTATATTTTTACCATTAGTTTTGGTAAGTTATTATATTGCACCTAAAAGATTAAGAAATACTATTATACTTTTAGCTAGTTTAATATTCTATGCCTGGGGAGAGCCTGTATATATACTACTTATTATGGTATCAATCTTGATAAATTATATTGGAGCCTTATTAATTGGAAAATATATCAGTGACAAGGAGAAGTCTAAATTCATTTTTATAACTTTACTGCTTATAGATATAAGTATACTCTTCTTCTTTAAATATTATGGATTTGCTATAGAAAGCTTAGGTTCTATTTTGGGCTTAAACCTACAAATTAAAAATATTGCTCTTCCCCTTGGAATATCATTTTATACATTCCAACAAGTATCTTATATAGCTGACGTTTATATGCAAAAGACAAAACCTCAAAGAAACTTAATAGACTTTGCAGCCTATATTACAATGTTTCCACAGCTTATTGCAGGACCAATTGTCAAATATAATGATGTATATAAGCAGCTTGATAATAGAAAAGAAAGTATAAATAAGTTTGGAGAAGGAGTTCAAAGATTTATTGTTGGGTTAGGTAAAAAAGTAATACTTGCAAATAATATAGGACTAATTTGGTCACAAGTTAAGGAGATTCCCTTAAATGATTTATCTGTTGTCTTATCTTGGATAGGTATAATTGCTTTTACCCTTCAAATATACTTTGACTTTAGTGGGTATTCAGATATGGCAATAGGTCTTGCTAAAATGTTTGGCTTTGATTTTCTAGAAAACTTTGATTATCCATATATCTCAAAAAGTATAACTGAATTTTGGAGACGCTGGCATATGTCCTTAGGTGGATGGTTCAGAGAATATATTTATATCCCATTAGGTGGAAATAAAAAAGGTGCCCTTATTCAAGTTAGAAATTTATTTATTGTATGGTTTGCAACAGGATTATGGCATGGGGCAAGCGTTAATTTTATAGTATGGGGATTATATTTCGGAACAATTTTGTTTATAGAAAAGCTATACTTAAAGAATTTATTAAAAAGAATCCCTTCTATATTTTCACATATATATACTTTACTAATTGTAATTATAGGATGGGTTATTTTTGATATGAATACACTTCCATCTGCAATTCATTATATTAAAATAATGTTTGGTTTTGGTAACAACATATTTATTGATACAATGGCTAAATACATATTAAGTAATAATTTTATTATTCTAACTTTAGGATTAATCTGTAGTACAAAATTAATCCGCAATTATATTAATAAAATTAAATATACCTTAAAAGAAAAGGATGTATTTTTAATAGCATCAATGAATTTAATAATTCTAATAATCTCTACTGCATATTTAGTAGGGGCAAGCTATAATCCTTTCTTATATTTTAGGTTCTAAAAAGAAGGTGTTTTTATGGAAAATCAAAAAATTGACTATAAACTAAAAGTAAAAGAAAAAAAGAAAAGAAAAGTAAAGCGTAATAACAGAGCACTAAATATACTTACTTCTTTAATGTTCATAGGTTTTATTTCTATTGTAATTATTTTTAATATCCTTAAAGTAGATGAAACCTTCTCTGAAGAAGAAAATAGAACCCTTGCTACAATGCCTAAATTTACAATAAAAAGCTTCTTAAGTGGTGATTTCACAAAAGAATATACAAACTATGTAGAAGATAATTTTGCTGGAAAGAAAGGCTTTGTCAGCATTAAGTCTAATTTAGAAAAACTAGAAGGTAAAGATGAAAGTAACTCTATTTTTATTGGTAAGGATGGACAGCTATTTGAAAAATTTATAGAGGCATCACAGGAAGAAACTGATGCCAAAATAGCTGCAATAAACTCCTTTTATGAAAGATATAGCAATTTGAATATGAGCTTTATTCTGACACCTACAGCAACTAAAGTTCTTGAAGAAAAACTACCTAAATATGCTCCTAATGATGATGAGCTAGATTATATAAATAAGGTTTTTTCTGGATTAAATGATAATATTATTACCATAAACCCATATGAAGCTTTAAATCAAAATAAAGATGACTACCTCTTCTATAAAACAGATCATCACTGGACAAGTAAAGGAGCATATATCGCTTACACAGTAATGTGTGAAAAATTAGGCTTAACACCAAAGTCTATTGATGATTTTGATATTGTTAATGTTACTAATTCATTTTATGGTAGCCTATCCTCTAAAATAGGTACAAAAGGCAAAGTGTCAGATAGTATTGATGTATATATTCCTAAAGAATCTGATTTTGTTGTTAATTATGTAAGTGAACAAATCAAAAGTACAAGCCTCTTTGATAGTGAATACTTAGATAAAAAAGATAAGTATTGTGTGTTTAGTGGTGGAAATCATGCATTAATAAATATAAAAACCTTAGGTGATCCAAATAAGAAATTGTTAATCATTAAAGATTCCTATGCAAATTGCTTTCTACCTTTTTTAACATCTCACTACGGAGAAATTAATGTAGTTGATTTAAGATATTATTATGATGACTTAGACAAATTAATTGAAAATAAAGAAATAACAGATGTCTTGTTCTTATATAATTCTAATACATTTAATAGTGATGATTCTATATTAAATATTGAAAATTAAATTATTCCATTACTTAAAAAACTTTAACATTGGGAAACCTTTGTTAAAGTTTTTTCTTATAAGTACATAAAATCTTTTCCTAAAATATATACTAACAATATCTACTGTTAGTTTGAACGAGCTCTCACTTTTAAATCTTTATTTATAGGAGGAAAATATGAATAGTAAATATAGTGATTTATTTGATGATTTAGTTAAATCATATTATACAGGAAATTTTGATGAGACACTTAATATGATAATGACTTGTCATGATAAATCTCCACAAGAGACATTTAAAATTATCACTTCTCTTTGTGGTGTAGATATTCCTTTTGATAATAACTTTGTATATAACTTAAAAAAAGCTATAACTAACTATGCAGTAAATAAACGTATCGTATCTAAGCTTGAAGAATGTACTACTAACTGTACTCAAGATGAAAATCATAAATTTAGATGTCAAGCTACTTGCCCTTTTGACGCTATTAAATATGATGATAAAAAACACACCACTTATATAGATCAAAATACTTGCGTTGAATGTGGATTATGTGTAGATGCATGTAATGATGGTAAAATATTAGATAGAGTTGAATTTATACCTATTAAAGATCTTATAAATCATAATAAAACAGTAGTAGCTGCCGTAGCACCATCAATAATTGGTCAATTTGGTCCTAACGTAACAATGGATCAATTAAGAGCAGCTTTAATGAAAGTTGGTTTTACAGATATGCTTGAGGTCGCTTTTGCAGCTGATATGCTTACAATAAAAGAAGCTGTTGAATTTAATAAGCATGTTAATGGCCCTAATGACTTAATGATTACTTCATGTTGTTGTCCAATGTGGGTTGGAATGCTAAAGAAAGTTTATAAAGAATTAGTTCCTGACCTTTCTCCTTCAGTATCACCTATGGTTGCTGCAGGAAGAGTCATAAAAAAACTAAACAAAGATGCAAAAGTAGTCTTTATTGGCCCTTGCATAGCTAAAAAAGCTGAAGCTAAAGAAAAAGATATAGCCGGTGCTATAGATTTTGTATTAACATATCAAGAACTAGATTCAATATTTCAAATTTTAGATATACATCCTGAAGAACTCCAAGGTATTCCAAGTGTTGAGTACGCATCTAAAGGAGGCCGATTATACGGAAGAGCTGGGGGAGTTTCAGTTGCTATAAACGAAATGGTTGAAGAATTATATCCTAATAAAAGTGAGCACCTTAAAGCTGTTAAAGCTGATGGTGTAAAAGCTTGCAAAGAGCTATTGGATAAAGCTATGAAGGGTGAAATAGATGGTAACTTTATAGAAGGCATGGGTTGTATCGGCGGTTGTGTTGGTGGACCTAAAGTACTTATTCCTAAAGAAGAAGGTACAATGGCAACAAATAACTTTGCTTTTTATTCCCCTATAAAGATTGCTGCTCATAGCTCAACTCTAGATGATGTATTAGGAGAATTAGGCATAAACTCTCTAAAAGACTTTGAAGACGATGATAAAATATCAATACTTCATAGAACATTTTAAATAAAGTTTAAAGCACTTTGGTGAAAAGTTTGACTTCGTCAAAGGGGAAAATGTCACTGGCGTGACAGTGAAAATATTGCCTATAGCAATAGTGAAAAGTGTCTACATTAGTACCTTTCACTTTAACTTAAGTTAACTTTTCCCCGCTACGTTAGTAGCCTTTTCACTTCGATGAAGTCGACCTTTCACCTGTGAGCTTCGCGAACAATTTATTTCTATTTTCCTTCAATTTTGTTTAATATCTTTCTTAAATCTACTATCATTTCATCCATATCTTCTTCACTACAATTACTAAATATATTTTCAAAGCTACTACTCATATTACTCTTAAATGTATTAGCAAAATCTAATCCATTTTTAGAGAATTTTATATAAGTATTTCTCTTATCATCTTCTCTTTTTTCTTTTTCTAAGTAACCTAGTTTTTCTAGTCTTTGTACTATTCCCGAAACAGTACCTTTCGCTAAAGACATTTCTTTACAAAGCTCTGTAATAGTCATTTCTTTTTTGTGAGCAATTAATTGAATAACCATACATTGTTGATGAGTTAAGCCGCTCTCCCTAAGATTATCACTAATTATATTAGTAGTTTTCGAGTATAATTCCTTTATCATCATAGCAGCCCTAAACGCTTTGTTTTTTCTTTCCATAATATGTGTATCTCCCACTCTTTAAAGTAATACTACTTTTCCTAAATTGAACAAGTACATTGTTAGTTTAACTTCAATTTACTTATCTCTTCAAGCTTTTTTTCCTTAAATTCTTTACTTTTTCCATAAGACATAAGAATGGAATATCCTACTTCAATAGCAAAATATGTATTATCATCAATAAATATATCTACATTTTCATCTCCATATTGTATATTTCTAAGATATAGCTTTTGATTCATAAGTGTTAAATGAATAATTATATCTCTTACAATATGTATATCTCCTTCATCTTGCAAATATAATTTTCCTTCTTTGAGTAACATCTCATTATACCTTTTTACCTTTTCTTCAAGTTGTCTGATACCATCTTGTAATTTATAAGGAAATATATATTTATTTGCTATTATTACTATTAAAACTCCAACTATTACATATGCAATTCTATAAAGTAAAAGCTCATTTATATTATTACTTAATGAAGAAACCGATATAGATGCAATGGCTGCAAAAAGTGATATCTTATGATATTCCTTAAAGGCATAAAGTAAATATAATGATGCTATTAAAATTGCTATTGTCACAAATTTATTATCTATCAGATTTATAGCTACACCTGTAAATATTATAGCTATTGTATTTCCTACTACTCTATCTTTTGTCTTCTTTAATGTATCCTCGTAATACGGTTGTATCACTGACATAATAGTGATTATTGCCCATATTATTTTATAAAATCCTAAAATTTCTCCTACGAAAAGTGATAAAGTTAATGTTATAGCCATTCTCATGGCAAACTTAAATCTTATACTATCCTTTCTAAAGTATTCTTTAAAAGTATATCTAGTTTTATCTAGATAACTTCTTTGCCATTTTTCATATACCTTATTTATTTCTCTTCTATCTACTGCATTTAATGAATTAATATTTTTGCTTAAATTAATTAAAATAACTGATATTTCATATCCATACTTTGCTTCTTTAATATATTTATTTACATATCTATTTGTTTCGTTAACTACTTGTTCTACGTTTATATTTCCATTAGAAAATTTCTTGATTTGTTCTACCAAGCTAATTAACTCTTCAATCTCTCTCTTAGTTATATCCTTATGTGAATAACCTTCTTCAATCTTTCTTAGAAAAAGATTAAGATGTTCTATATCCATAAATATCTTAAACTGAATTTGCCCTAAATTAGTTGTAAGATAATCTTTATATCTAGATACATAAACTTTATACGCTAAAGCTCTCATAATATTTGTACACTCTAGCTCTTTCTTTTTAGTATAGTTACCTTCTAATATATCTTTTAAGCCTTCTGATATTAAGCTTAGCGCCTTATATATGCTCTTTCCTAAAAGGCTTTTTTCATTTATTTCATTAACTATTTTATTACATATTACTATAATCAAAACTCCAAATATTACTGATAAATATCTTGCTGGCATTTTATTTAGTGGTACCCATGCATATTGTGTAAATACATACAACATAATAAAAGGCTTATAAAATGTTGGGTCATATGGACTTGTTATAGTGTACATAATTAAAAATATACTTATAAAATTTATAAAAATTCCTATAAATATATTTAATCTTGAAATATAAGCTAATGTTACAATAATTAAATCTATTAATATTATCCTAATTGTTTTATTAAAAGTCTTTACCTTAAAATTTTGTCTCCCAAGTACCGCTGATGTTAAAGCTATAGGAAAAGCAAGCATTATATTCTTTTCACCAAAAAGAATTCCAACTCCAAACATAGTAAGTACTGCTATTGTTCCATTTTTCAACATACTATACGTATTAATCCCTTTAAACATATCTTTTTCTCCTCATAAGTTAACTTGATATAATTTAAAACATTTTATATTAACTATTATTAGCAAGTATCTCTATTTATTTTCATTCAGTTACAAGAATATATATTGCTTTTACTAAAAAACTCTAAAAAATTATATATTTTCGATATTTTTCCTCCATTTATGCCACACTTTCTCATATTTTGTATAAGATATAGTATATATAAATTCATTAAGGAAGGTTTAGTAAAAAAATGAAAATTAAAGACCCAAATTTAACTAATAATGAATATGCAAAAGCATGTATAGCACTTCAAAAATATGAAAATTTACTCTCAACTACTGAAGCTTTTAAGCTAGGTACAATATTTAGAGATCTTCGTAGCTCATATGAAGAAACTGAAACAGTAAAGAAATAGAGAGGTGAATATTATGTACGACAATCCATTAGTAATAGATATTATGAAATACATGTTTTATGCTGTAGATCTTAATTTATATTTAGATAACTTCCCTGAAAACTCAAAAGCCACAAAAGATTATAAAATGATTTCTGAAAAACTTGATTGTTTAATTCGTCAATACGAAGAAACTTATGGGCCATTGACTAACTTTGGTTCTTCTTCTATAGAAGACCCTGAAAAATGGACATCATGTCCTTGGCCTTGGGAAAATAAATAGGAGGAGAATATATTAATGTGGTATTACGTTAAAACATTGGAATATCCAATAAATTTAAAATCAAAAGATCTTAAAATGGCTAAATTTCTTGTTTCTCAATATGGTGGACCTGATGGTGAATTAAGCGCTGCCCTTAGATATTTAAATCAACGTTTTACAATGCCAACTTGTAAAGCAAAAGCCTTATTAACTGACATTGGTACAGAAGAAATGGCTCACGTTGAAATGATAGGAACTATGGTATATCAATTAATGTCAAATGCTACACTAGATGAATTAGTAGAGGCTGGTCTTGGTGGTCATTATACAGACCATGGAAGAGCTTTATTCTATACTGATGCAACTGGTAACCCTTGGACTGCAACTTATATTCAAGCTAAAGATGATGTAGTTGCTGATTTATACGAGGATATGGCTGCTGAACAAAAGGCAAGAGCAACATATGAGTGGCTGATTAACTTAACTGATGACCAAGAGATTAAAGAGATATTAAGATTTTTAAGAGAAAGGGAAGTTGTGCACTTCCAAAGATTTGGTGAAGCCTTAATGAATGTACAAGATCACTTCTCATCAAATCCAAATTACTGCTGCGAAAAAAGAACTATAGTAACTGCAGACGACTATATAAGATAATTGTTAATATATGCAAAAAGGAGCTGCTAAGTCAGCTCCTTTTTATATCCTTATGTAACACATTTTTTCTTTTTTCATATTATATATTATAAATTTTACAAAAGGAGATTGATTTTTATGAATACTGAAGAAAAAAAAGCCAATCCACTAAAGAGACTTGAATATGGAAGAGCTTATATCGTGCCTCAAAAATATGAAAATCTACTTTCACTTACTGCTGCTATAAAATCAGGAACAATTTTCAGGGACCTTATCCGTCCATATACTGAAACTGAATAAAAAGTGAGGTGATTAATTATGAGTGAAAATCCATTATTAGTTGAAATTATGAAATATATCTTTTATGCTGTTGAACTAAATTTATATTTAGATAATTTTCCAAATAACACAGAAGCTACAGAAGACTATAGAAATATATCTGCAAAATTAGATGAACTAGTTCGCAAATATGAGAAACAATACGGTCCATTAACCAACTTTGGCTCAGCTTCATATGAAAATCCTAAAGCTTGGGTAAACTGCCAATGGCCATGGGAAAATTAACAAAGGAGGAATAATTGAATGTGGTATTATGTAAAAACTTTAGAATATCCAATAAACCTACAGTCTAAAGACTTAAAAATGGCTAAATATCTTATGTCTCAATACGGTGGTCCTGATGGAGAGTTAAGTGCAGCCCTTAGATATTTAAATCAACGTTATACAATGCCTACTAATAAATCTAAAGCACTACTAACTGATATAGGTACTGAAGAAATGGCTCACGTTGAAATGATTGCTACTATGATTTATCAATTAATGTCTAATGCTACACTAGCTGAACTAGAAGATGCTGGACTTGGTGGACACTATGTAGACCATGGAAGAGCTTTATATTATGCTGATGCTCAAGGTAACCCTTGGACTGCAACTTATATTCAAGCCAAGGATGATGTAGTAGCAGACCTTCATGAAGATATGGCTGCTGAGCAAAAAGCAAGAGCAACTTATGAATGGTTAATTAATTTAACTGATGAAGAAGAAATTAAAGAAATTTTAAGATTTCTAAGACAAAGGGAAATTGTTCACTTCCAAAGATTTGGGGAGGCTTTAATGAATGTTCAAGACCATATAACACAAAACGGTTCTAAAGTATATTACCCTAAAAATGATATATGTTAATATAAATAACCTATAATTTGTTAGTTTTAATAGGTTATAATTTTCTCTAATAAATATCCGTATTTTATATCTATAAAATTATAAATTAAATTATATAAAGACAGATAACTCAAAAAAATAAGGGGGCTGTTTATTTCAGCTCCCTCCTCTACCGATTAACTCTTAATAATCACTTCCTGCTAAAGTTCCAGTTGAAAATGCAATCTGAAGATTAAATCCACCTGTTTCTGCATCAACGTCTATTACTTCTCCTGCAAAGTATAAGCCTTGAATAAGCTTAGATTCCATAGTTGAAGCATCTATTTCCTTAACTGCTACCCCTCCTGAAGTTACTTGTGCAGCCTTTATTGATAAAGTTTCTCTCACTGTAAGCTTCATTTCTTTTATAAATTCTATAAGTTTCATTTCATCTGCTTTTTTAAGCTCTGCTGCTTTAGTAGTAGTTAAGCCTAAGTTTTCTATAATCTCCTTTAAGAAGCTTTGAGTTAATAAACCTTTCATATTATTTAATACTGTCTTATTAGGGTTGCTTCTTATTAAGGCTGATATCTCTTCCTTACTCTTATCTTTTAAGAAATCTAATGTAACTTCTATTTCTCCATTTTCTAAAGCTTTATTTATATATGATGAAAGTATTAATACTCCTGGTCCTGATATACCAAAATGAGTAAATATCATATCCCCTGTTACTTCAATCTTTTTCTTCTTAACCTTAGCTCTAAATACTACATCTTTCATTGAAATACCTTGAAGTCTTTTTACAAATTCCTCTTTTATTACAAGAGGAACTAAAGCTGGATATAATTGATTAATCTTATGTCCATGTCTTTCTAAAACCTCAAACATGCTTCCATCTGACCCTGTCACTGGAAAGCTCTTTCCACCTGTAGTTATTATTACTTTATCTCCATATATTTTATTATTATCATCAGTTACTACACCTTTAATAATTCTGTCCTCTACTATTAAATCAGTAACCTGTTTATTGTATAAAATCTTTACTTTAGCTTTAGCTAAGTTATTTTTTAATAATTCTATAAAATCTTCTGCCTTATCACTACTTGTATATACTTTATTATGATTATCGTACTCTACCTTATATTCAAAGTTACATTCATCAAGATAAGCTAAAAGATCTTCATTAGTAAAGTTATAAAATGAACTATATAAAAACTTACTGTTATTTACTACTCTATTAAAGAATTCTTCAATATCTCTTTTATTTGTGATATTGCATCTTCCTCCACCAGTTAACTTAAGCTTTTTACCTATTTCATTATTTCTTTCTATTAATATAACATCATTATTCTTAGCTGCATTTAACGCTGCCATTATTCCTGCAGGCCCTGCTCCCACTACAATAACTTTTTTCTTATCCATCATTAGTTCCTCCAATATCCGACTACTTATAATTATTGCTTATACTTTTATTAATTATAACATTATGTTGATAAATTTCGTATTATAAAGAATTTTTATATGCATTTATTTGATTTTTTTGTTCATTTATCAAACTTAATCTTTTCTTAATTTAATTTTTTGTATTTATTTGGTAAAATAATTGTAACAAAATTTTCTAAAACATATTGCAAATAGTATTTAATACCATTATAATAGGTTATAATTTACTATATTATATTTTAAATTAAAGCATTATAAAATGTTTCAGGGGGTTAATAATGAAACTAGAAGTAAAAGAACTACGAAAAACTTTTGAAGATAATGAAGTTCTTCATGGAATTTCATTTTCAGTAGAAAGTGGAAAAGCATTAGGACTCTTAGGAAGAAATGGAGCAGGTAAAACTACCACTATACGTATTTTAATGGATGTATTTAAAGCAAACTCTGGTGAAATACTTATGGATGGTAGAAACTTCAACCCAAAAGATTTTCAAATTGGTTATCTGCCAGAAGAAAGAGGCCTATATCCAAAGAAAAAAGTTATGGAACAAATAGTGTACCTTGCTACTTTACGTGGCATGACTAAGAAGGAGGCAAAGGAAAGTACTCGAAAATGGCTTAATAGGCTTGGAGTTTCTGAATATGAAAACAGAAAGCTTGAAACCTTATCTAAAGGTAATCAGCAAAAGGTTCAGCTTGCTCAGACTCTTGTATGTAATCCAGACATAATAATATTAGACGAGCCATTCAGCGGTCTTGACCCTGTTAACTCTCAAATTCTTAAAGATGTTGTAAATGAACTTATTGCAGATAATAAACTTGTAATATTCTCAAGCCATCAAATGAGCTATGTTGAAGAATTCTGTGATGAGATTGCCATTATCAATAAAGGGGAAATTGTTTTAAGTGGTAATCTTAAAAATATTAAAAAGGATTTTGGTAAAAACAGACTTATATTAAGTGCTAATAATATGTCTTTAGAAGAACTTAGTAGCTTTGCTGCTAAAAATCTTGCTGACATAGTTAAAGTATATGAAACTAAGAAAAACTTTATAGTACTTGAATTATGTGATGGCAAGAGTAAAAATGACTTACTTCAAAAAATACTAACTACTGATATAGATATTGAAAAATTTGCAGAGTATGAGCCTACATTAACAGACATATTCGTATTAAAGGCAGGTGATGAATAATGAAAAAATTTCTTAATGTTTTAAGCTTTGAATTAACTAACTACTTTAAAAATAAAGGTTATATGATAACAACTATACTTATTTCTGCAATATTAATTATTGGATTATCACTGCCTTCTTTATTTGATTTATCAGGCCTTATACCTGGACTTTCTAAAAATAATGCTACCGTCGAAGAAAACCAAGGTGAAGATTCAGGTGTTATTGACTCAGATGGTGATGAGGAAAATGTTAATTATGTAATATTTGATAAAAGTGGACTTATAGCTGATGATAACTTTGAGCTTATTAAAAGCTACTTCCCTAATGCAAATTTTGAAAAAGTAACTAGTGAAGAGGATGCTGAAAAGCTGGTTAAAGATGGTTCTGCAAAAGCTGGTTTCGTTGTAGAAAGCGCAGTTAAATATTATTACTTAGTTGAAAATTCAAATTTTGCTGATATGAGCCAAATGACTTTTCAATCTGCTCTTGCTGCTATAAATCGTAAAGAGTATGCAGAAAAGGAAGGTATAGATTACCTTGAGCTTGAAACAATAGTTAATCTGCCAATAACATCAGAAACAACTGTTTTAGGTAAAGATGGTGCGGGCAACTTTGGATATGTTTATATCCTTGTCTTTGTAATTTATATGATGACAATTCTTTATGGTCAGCTTGTAGCAGTTTCTGTTACATCAGAAAAAAGCTCTAGAGCTATTGAAGTATTAGTTACAAGCACAAGTAGTACTAGCCTTATATTAGGCAAGGTAATTGCAGCAACACTTGCTAGTGTTATACAAGTTGGAGTAATGTTATCAGCAGGAGTTGTAACTTATGCTATAAATAGAGATGCTTGGAACGGTATGCTAGACGGCGTGCTTAAGATGCCTAGCGATATCCTAATTGCCTTTGCATTCTTCGGAGGAGTTGGTTACCTATTCTACTGCTTTATCTTTGGTGCTTTAGGTGCTTTAGTTTCTAAAACAGAAGATATAAGTTCAAGTATCGGATCTATTACTATGATATTTGTTATAGTATTCTTTATAAGCATGTTCGGAATGATGGGTAACGCTGACAGCTTAATCGTAAAAATAGCTTCTTTCGTTCCATTTAGTTCATCTATGACTATGCTTATCCGTATAGCTATGGGTACTGTATCTACTATAGAGATAATAATTTCATTTGTTATATTAGTATTATCTACTATAGCAGTTGCATGGGGAGCAATTAAAATCTATAGACTTGCAACTTTAAGATACGGAAACCCAATCAAATTAAAGAATGCCTTAAAGTGGCTAAAGAAGAAATAGCATTATCTAAAGACTAGCTTAATTATAGCGTTATAATGATTTTTACTCATTATAGCGCTATTTTTATATCCAATACCCAAAATATAGAATTTACAGTGCAACATATTGGATAATTATGTTAATATAATATTAACTACTAAGTTCATATTTGTATTATTTTATGTATTAAAATATAACATCAAAAAAGGGGGAGAATGTATGAACAACAATCTAAAGTTTATCCTAAAAGCAACAGGTATACATATTCTAACTTATATTTTATGCGGAATAATATTTTCTGTAGTATTTAATTATAATAGTTTATTTACTATGGATGGAGTAAATGGATTTATGAGAGAAGTTGGAGGTTTAAGTACCTTATTAGGACCTTTAGTGCAAGTTATTCGAGGAATATTATTTGGAGCAGTATTACTATTATTTAAAGATACCTTTATTGGTAAAAAATATGGTTGGTTAAAATTATGGGCTATATTAAGTATAATAGGAATAATAAACACACCTGGGCCTGCGCCATTTTCAATAGAAGGTATAGTGTATACTAAGTTGCCATTAGAGTTTCATTTAAAAGGAGCACCAGAAATCCTTATTCAAACATTATTATTTTCATATCTATTAGCAAAACCATCTAAAAAGAAAAAGATAAAATTAATAGAAGAGAACAAACATGAATTTGTTTCTACAATAGTTTGTATGGTGTTATTCTCATTATCTGGGATAGTATTAGCATTAATTAGAGGGATAAGTATTGAGTCTTCAATAGGTGATATAGGTGCTTTCGGAGTTATGTTTATAGCCGTAATATCTACATTTTTTATTTCAAAATATTATCCTAAAATGAAGAGTAAATTTAAAGACATCATAGTAATAGCTAGTTTATATTTTTTATTAGCAATTTTACCATACCTATATAATTTGATAACCAATTCTCCATTTAATACATGGTTAACTTTATTAGTAAATATAATACCAACAGGAGTACTTTGGTTTATTATAAAGTCAAATTATAAAATCAATAAGCAATTTAATAAGCAATGTTAAACTTAAGTTCATTAAATTTATAAACTAAAAGGGGGAGATTTTATGGAGCCATTAGTACCAGTAATCTTTTTGGGGTATTTTAATATTGCTTTGTATTTAGCTATTGCAGGTTTAGGCATATACATTTTAATACTTATAATAAAAGCTTTAAAAATTTATATTAAGAAAAATTCTTAATTTAATTATCAATAATCAATTTATTGAGCCAAGAGAAAGAAAAAGTTCTACCTTCAATGGTAGAACTTTTTTATAATTAGTATTACTTTTTCATTATATCTCTCTAGTTATTTCCTTTAAGAATACTTTTTCTTCATCATTTAAAAATGGTGCTAACTTGATATAAACTGTTTCGTGATAATTATTAAGCCAATTTATCTCATCCTTAGTAAGCATATCTTTGATAACAGCTCCTAAATCTATTGGACAGTATGATATTGTTTTAAAGCTATAAAAATCTCCAAACTCATTGGCTTCATCTTTAATTACTACTAATGTATTTTCAATTCTTATTCCATGCTTCCCTTCCTTGTAAACTCCAGGTTCATTAGTTAATATCATTCCTGGTTCAAGGACTACTGTATTTCCTGAAGGTCTGATTCCTTGTGGTCCTTCGTGTACACTAAGGAAGAATCCTACCCCATGGCCTGTTCCGCACTTATAATCTATTCCATGTTTCCATAGTGCTGCCCTAGCTAAAATATCTAAATGCATCCCTGTTGTGCCTTTTAAGAATTTAGCCATACTTAAGTCTATATGACCTTTTAGCACTAATGTATAATCTATCTTTTCCTCTTCTGTTAAGTCTCCCATAACAAAAGTTCTTGTTATATCTGTAGTTCCATCTAAGTATTGTCCACCTGAATCTACAAGGAATAATCCTTCTTCTTTTATTTCATAATCACTTTCCTCATTGGCTGAGTAATGCATCATAGCTGCATGGTCTTTATATCCAGCTATAGTTCCAAAGCTGTCTCCTTTTGCATTTATTCCTTCTGCTCTAAGGTTAGATAATTTTTCTGTAGCACTTAGTTCTGTAACCTTTATTTTACCTACACTCTCTTTTAGCCATTTTATGAATCTAACCATAGCAACACCATCTCTAACCTGACAGTTATCTAAGCTTGCTAGCTCTACGTAATTTTTTATAGCTTTTAATTCTGTAGTTATATTTGTTCCTTCTATTACTTTAACCTCTTTAGAAATAGCATTATATATCTCTGCATTTGTCTTTAATAAGTCAATAAATACTGATGTTTTTATATTTCTAACATCTTCGAATATATCGTCATAATTCTTAATCTTCACGCCTTCATAATTTAAATTACGGATTATTTCATCTGTAACCTTTTTCTTATCAATATATAATGTAGCTGCATCTTGAGATATTAAAGCATAAGCTAGAGCAACAGGATTAAACTTCACATCATTTCCTCTTATGTTAAAAGTCCATGCTATATCATCAAGAGATGATAAAATAAAGTTATCAGCTTTTAACTCAGACATTCTCTTTCTTATTCTTAATATTTTTTCTCTTGCACTTTCCCCACTGAACATTACATTATGTAAAAATATCTTCTCCTTAGGTAATTCTGGTCTGTCATTCCATACATGATTTAATAAATCATGTTCTAAGTTTATTTTAAAATTATTCTCTTCTGCTATCTCTAATAACTTCTTATATGCACTTGCTGCATAACAATTTCCGCAAATACCTAAAGTTTCATTTTCTTTAACATTTTCCTTGATATATTCTTCTAAAGTAGGATATCCCGCTGTGGCAATCTTCATTAATTCTATTCCTGAACCTTTAAGTTCATTTTCAGCTTGAATAAAGTATCTACCATCTGTCCATAATTTAGCCTTATCAGAAGATACTAAAAGAGTTCCAGCTGAACCTGTAAATCCTGAAATATAAGCTCTTCCCTTATAATAATCTGCTACATACTCACTTTGATGTGGATCATTACTAGTTATAATATAATGATCTATATTATTATTTTTCATAATGGTTCTTAATTTATTAACTATTTTCATATATATCTCCTTATCACATATCTCTAAAAACTTTTATATTACTAAGTGTAACAAAAATGTGAATATAAAGAAATATAGAATTATATTTATCTTTTATTGCTCATATTGTAATCAATTTTGCTATTACATTTAACTACTAATTTTAAATTTTTTGTTAACTTTTCTTTAATGGTATGGTATTATTATGAATAAAAACATAATTTTATGTTATTTACAAGGAGGGGATATTGTGAAAATAAAATCATCTTACAAAAAGATATTTCAAATTTTACTAATATCTATAATTTTATTTATAGCTTTAAAAGAATTCTATTCAATGTTAACAACAATTGATA
This sequence comes from Clostridium sp. NSJ-145, assembly GCF_021044725.1. Lineage (NCBI taxonomy): Bacteria > Bacillati > Bacillota > Clostridia > Eubacteriales > Clostridiaceae > Clostridium > Clostridium sp. NSJ-145. The sequence continues at coordinate 145,572 of NZ_JAJNOS010000009.1, read as the reverse complement.
TGAACTTATTTTATATTTATGCAGACGAGTTAACTCTTAGTAAATTATTAATAGTTTTAGTTCTAGGCTTAATTTCCTACCTACCATTATCTTTTTATGATTTATTATTAAGAAAACGAGTGAATATAAATCTTAAGTTAACTCAACTATACAAATACTCGTGGATTGCCAGCTCTATAGCCAATGTCGTTGGTCTTGGTGGTAGTACAGCTTTAATACTTAAGAGTCATTTTTACTCAAAATATACTGATGATAAAAAGAAGCTTACAAAAATATTATCAAAGATAGTACTATTTAACCTTAGTGGCTTTGCTATGGTATGTTTTGTTTTTTCTATTTCAAATATATTAAAAGGTAACTTTTCAGGTTTTACAAATATTGCGGCTTTTATAATATCGCTTTATATTCCAGTTGTTTTAACTATATTAATTCGTAAATACTTAAAAACAAAGGATTCTGGCGAATTCTTATTTTCAATTAATATATGTTTAATATCTGTCTCTGAATGGATAACTACCATTATACTTATATACGGGTTAATGTTTATACTTAATATATCTATCAATCCTTTAGATTTCTTATCAGTTTATGTATCAGCAATTATAGTTGCTGTGATTAGTATGACTCCTGGCGGTATAGGAACATTTGATTTAGCTTTATTACTTGGACTTGGTAATTATGGTGTTCCTTCAGAACAAGTACTTTTATTAATACTTCTATATAGAATAAGCTATTATTTGATACCTATGTTAATTGGAATGATTCTGTATAGCTTTGAATTATGTAGAGATTTAAGCTCAAAAGTAAGAACTCTATTAAAAGATATGTTAGCTGTATCTTCTCACTTTATTTTATTATTAATACTTTTACTTATACCTATATGGATATTGATGCCTATCATAAAAGTATCAATAATCCCTACTAAGATTATCTATTTATTTAATAAAGTTGTTCAAAAATTACTAAACCTTGGCTTAAAGCTACCTATAATAAGCTTAAGTAAAGCTGTATAAATTGTGGACTAGCTTTAAATTAAGAACTGTTTATTACAATATTAAGTTTATACCAACACCAAATGTTAAATATCAGTTTTATTATTCTTTAATCATACATAATAAATAATAATTTTACTTTATTAGACAACATAAGTTGATCTCTTGAATAGTATATATTGTAAAAACAAATGATAGGAGATGACGTTATGTATAACAGAGGTTGTTGTAATTATGGACGTAATAACTGTTGCGGTGGTTGTGGCAATAGATGTGGTGGCTGGGGTAATAACTGCTACGGCTGTGGTGGCTGGGGTAACGGCTTCGGTTGCGGTTTCGGTGGCGGTTGGGGTTTAATCCCACTAATACTTTTATTTGGGTTCTGGTAATATAATGCTTAGCTTTTTATAGAAATGCTTCTTTCTATAAAATAAATATTTAGCTCTATAAAAAATTTAATAATAACTTAACTAAATTAATCTGTCCTTATTAGGATAAAAAAAGCCTTAGGCATTGAGTTATAAAACTTGTGCCTAAGGTTTTTTCTTCGTTTATACAAATAATATTTAAAATAAAAAAAGATAACTGAATTCACAGTTACCTTTTATTTGGAGCGGGTAGTGGGAATCGAACCCACCTTTCCAGCTTGGAAGGCTGGAGTATTACCGATATACGATACCCGCAAATTATGGTGGAAACAACAGGGATCGAACCTGTGACCCTCTGCTTGTAAGGCAGATGCTCTCCCAGCTGAGCTATGCTTCCCAGTTGGTGACTCACCGGGGAATCGAACCCCGGACACCTTGATTAAAAGTCAAGTGCTCTACCGACTGAGCTAGTGAATCACAGTGGTGCGTGTTAAGAGATTCGAACTCCTGGCCCACGCCTTAGAAGGGCGTTGCTCTATCCAGCTGAGCTAAACACGCATCATAACTATTTGTACTTTTCCTAAGCACAAATAGTATAATATATTATTTTAGCCAAATGGTCAATACCTATTTTAAATGTAATTTTTACCATTAACCATTTTATTATGACTCAATCAAAAATAATATGGCAATTACACTAACTCAATATATAATTAAAAAAGCAATAAGCTTATTGCCATAACTGCCATACCAGCTACCATTCCATATATAGATAAATGATGTTCCCCATACTCTCTAGCTGCTGGTAATAATTCATCTAAAGATATAAATATCATTATTCCTGCAACCATTGAAAATACAATTCCAAGAACTCCCTCACTCATAAATGGTCGTAAAAGTGTATATCCAATAATTGCTCCTAAAGGCTCAGTTAATCCAGAAGCAAAAGAATATACAAAAGCTTTTTTTCTACTTCCTGTAGCATAAAATATTGGTACTGATACTGCAATTCCTTCTGGAATATTATGAATGGCTATTGCAAATGCTATAGGAATAGCTATTGTAGTATCTTGCATTGCAGACATAAAATTTGCAATTCCCTCTGGAAAATTATGCAGTGCTAATGCAACTGCTGTAAATAATCCCATTCTCATTAAGTTTGACCTGCTTGTATTACAACTTTCAGAATTTTTATCCATATCTTCAACTTTCTTTATTTCATGAGGATTTTCTGGTGAAGGTATTATCTTATCTATTATACCTATAAGTAACATTCCTCCAAAAAAAGCTAATACGGTAATCCATTTTCCTAGTGTATCTCCATAAAAACTTACTAATGAAATTCTAGCATCTTGATATATCTCAACCAACGATACATAAATCATTACTCCTCCAGAGAATCCTAATGAAATTGCTAAAAATTTATTATTAGTTTTCTTCGTAAGTAAAGCAATTAAACTTCCTATACCAGTAGACAATCCTGCAAGTAAAGTCAAACCAAAAGCAAATATTACTCCCATACCTATTATGCTCCTTTTTTTCATCTAATGATATTGTAATTCAATTACTATTATTTGTAAATAATTTCCTTTTAATAAATTTTTATATTACTCTTTTTTAAAATTATTTATTATTTCAATAATATTCTATTTGATAATAGTTATTATTAAATATATAATATTATTAAATATTTTTACTGAAAGGATTTATATATATGGAAACAAAAGAATTAAAAGATAAAAAAGAAACTGTTGAGATTCAAGCACCTCAAAAAATTAAATACCAATGCCTACATACAGAAGAGGCAAAAGAATGTACTTGTATTAGAAGTAAAGGATTAGTTCTAAAAAAATAGATTCATTCAATAAATACAAAAATGAGGATGTAATTTTAACATCCTCATTTTTTAAATACATTTTTAATTGCTATTGAGCTGATTTTGCAGCTTGGATTACTCCATTGATGTATCCAGCAGTATCTGCAAGAGTTGCTCCTGTTACAGCATCTGTAACTTCTTCGTTTGTTTTAGCAGTAACTTCTTCTAATTCTGATACTGTCTTTCCATCAACGAATTCTTGGATAGCATTTAAGTTATCAGCAAACTTAACAGTTGATCCTGCTTTTTCAGCCATAGTTGCTGAGTATGCATCACTGTTTTGACGTTTTGAAGCTAAAACTTTTCCTTCAACTACGTTATCTGCTAATCCTTCAGTGCTGTTTGCAACACCTGTAGTTCCATCAGCAGCCATGAATTGGTATTCATCTATGTATGATAAAACAACCTTATCATTGTCAGTTAATGCTGAAACTACTGCAAAAGCTTTTGTTCCGTGAGCTGCTGCGTAAACTTGAGATAATTTTAAATCTTCAAGGTTTCCAGCAAATTCTACACCTGTAGTTCCTTCTGCTTGCTTAGCAGCTTCTAATACAGCTTTGATGTATCCTGCAGTATCTGCAAGAGTTGCTCCTGTTACAGCATCTGTAACTTCTTCTGCTGACTTATTGTTAACTAAGTCTTCTAATTCAGAAATCTTCTTACCTTTTACGAAGTCTTGGATAGCTACAAGGTTGTCTGTGTACTTAACAGTTGACCCTGCTTTTTCAGCTAGAGATGCTGAGTATGTTTCATTGTTTTCACGCTTTGAAGCTAAAACTTTACCTTCAGCTATGTTGTCAGCCATACCTTCGCTGTTTACAATTCCAGTTGCTGAATCAGCACTCATGTATTGGAATTCATCGATGTATGCATCAACAATTTCATCTCCGTTAACTACTGCAGTAACCATAGCAAATGCTTTTGTTCCGTGAGCAGCAAAGTTAGTTTGTCCAATTTTTAATGTTACTTTTTCTGCTGATGCTTCTTGTTGAGTATTGTTTCCTCCATTAGAAGTAGCACTTTGACATCCTACCATTCCAACTACTAAAGCAGCAGCTAAACATAATCCAATTATCTTTTTTGCTTTCATCTGTAAACCCCCTAAAATAAATTAAATTATATTTTATATCTACATGTTAATTATAAGTTTGTAATTCTTCCTAGTCAAGAATAATTATTAGTTAACAATTCCTTTCCAATTCTTCTATATTTTTGTTAAATAATCTTTATTTTCAATTTATTATATTAAATAGAAAAGGCTTGTTTCTATGGTATAAAAACAAACCTTTTATTAACTATAAAATTTTCTCAAAAGCTACTCTCTTGCTTCCATCTTCTAAATAAATCACTCCACAATACTGAAAACCATTTTTCTTAAGCATCTTCTGCATAGAAAGATTATCTTCATGTGTATCAGCCTTTATACTGTGTACATCTTCCTTAGCAGAAAGCTCCTCAACTTGCTTTATAATTTCACGTGCTACTCCTAATCCTTTATAATTATTATCAACTGCTATTCTATGAATAGTTGCATATTTACCATTGTTAATCCAGCTTCCTTCATAAATAGAATTATATGTAGGTTCACCATTAAAAGAAAGTGCTGTTGTAGCAATGATATTATTATCCTTTACTAAAACATAACTCTCACCATTCTCTATATCATTATGTATTGTATCAGCGTTAGGATAATTATTCTGCCATTGATCAATTCCCTCTAATTTAAAGTATTCTTGTGCTTGTTTGATAATATTCATTATACTATTTATATCATTTATATCTGATTTTCTTAATATCATTTTTATTCTCCTTTGTTTCATCTATATAATAATTTAATGTTTCTCAATTTTCACTACTTTATAATCCTAAAATCCAGAAATAGTCCTCACCTTTGTTCCCTTTATTAATCCAGCTTCTTACCTTTTCAAAAAATTCTTCTATAGAAATATTTTCATTATTCTCTTCCCTGCAAAGCCTCTCAATTTCATTCCACTGATATATTCTAACCTTTTGAGGTCCATAATACGCATATTCAGGAAATACCTTATCAAAATATGGACTTAGTATCTTAATTCCATCTTCATCATCATTAAAATACAATGAATCCTCTGACCAATGCCTTTCAGGATAAGAATGAGCATATGCTATTTCATAAGTATCTCCACCTGTTACCATCTCTTTAGTAAACACCTTTAATTCTGACATAACTTCTCCTTATATAATAGTTTAATATACTTACTTCAATATTTTATAATTATTCTTATTTCTCTATCAATTTATATTATAACACTCTCCTCAGTGGTTATCTTTTTTAACTAAGACTTTTAAAAAATTTTTTAACATCTAACTATTATCTTTCAGTGTATTTTTATAAATTTTAAGTATACTAATTATGGAAAGGAGTTGATTAAAATCAAAAAATTTATATTTACTTTGTTAGTTGCACTTTCCATTTTTACAACAACTGCATATGCAGAGCCTAAAACTAAAATACTTAAAGAAGGTATCTATAAACAGGAAACTTTCAAGAGTATTAATGCTGATTTTAGAAACATTTCTTCAACTACTATGACTGTAATAGTACTCGTCCCAGGCGAATATTTAAGATTATATACTGACTTAAGGACTAATGCTGTAACATCTACTAAACTAATAGGTAAAGATGATGTTATTATTGTTATTGGTAATGGAGAAGTAGTTTTTGAGTATGATACTTTAGAATAATGCTTTTATGAATCTACTTATGATATCTAGAAAGCTTTTAATAAATTTGGACTATTAAAAAATGTCTATTTTTATTATAAAATTAAATGCCATCATATTAAAATTTATCCTTTAATAAATACATAGAAAAAGTGCAACCTCATAAAGAGATTGCACTAAATTTTACTTTATATTAGCTTTTCACCTATTAAAGGCATTAAGCATATTTCTCTTCTTTATCAGAAGTTTTTTCTACAACTGATTCATCTGTATCAACATCAAGTTCTGCTTTACCAGTATATAATTGATAGTATCTACCCTTTTCTTCTAATAAAGAGTCGTGGTTTCCTCTTTCAATTATTTCACCTTGTTCAAGAACCATTATTGCCTTAGAGTTCTTAATAGTTGAAAGTCTGTGTGCTATAACAAATACAGTTCTTCCTTCCATTAACTTATCCATACCTTCTGCAATAAGCTTTTCTGTTCTTGTATCTATTGAACTTGTAGCTTCGTCCATTATAAGAACTGGTGGGTTTGCAACCGCTGCTCTAGCTATTGCAAGTAATTGTCTTTGACCTTGAGATAAACCTTCTCCGTCACCAGTTATAACTGTGTCATATCCGTGTGGTAAATGCTTGATGAAAGTATGAGCATTTGCAAGCTTAGCTGCAGCCTTAACTTCTTCATCTGTAGCCTTTAAGTTACCGTATCTTATATTGTCTGCAATAGTTCCTGTGAATAGATGTGTATCTTGAAGAACTATTCCAAGAGATCTTCTTAAATCATCCTTCTTGATGTCCTTAACGTCTATTCCATCATAAGTAATAGTTCCTGAATTAATTTCATAGAATCTATTTATTAAGTTAGTTATTGTTGTCTTACCAGCACCAGTTGATCCTACGAAGGCAATCTTTTGACCTGGTTTTGCAAATAGGCTGATGTTCTTTAATACTGTCTTTTCTTCATTGTATCCAAAGACTACGTCCTTAAATCTAACATCTCCAGTAAGTTCTCTAAGCTCAAATCCGTCAACTATAGTAGTTCTATAAATTCCTGCTAAGTTTCCATCAATATCAGCTGCAACTTCATTAACTGGAATCTTCCATGCCCAGTGACCTGTATATTCTTCAGTTTCTTCTAAGTTTCCATTAGCATCAATTCTTACTCTAGCTAAAGTAACTTGCCCATTATCAACTTCAACTTCTTCATCTAAAGCTGCAAATATTCTTTCAGCACCAGCAAGAGCTGCTAAAATCATATTTACTTGTTGTGAAACTTGAGCTATTGGGTTAGATACCTGCTTTGTATATTGAAGATAAGATACAAGTGAACCTATATCAAACATTCCTGCAATAGTAAGTAATCCACCTGCACAGCAAGTAACCGCATAATTTATATGAGAAAGGTTACCAAGCATAGGCATCATAAATCCAGCAAAAGTTTGAGCTCCTGTTGAAGCTTTTCTTAACTCTTCATTATGCTTCTTAAAGTCTTCAATAGCTTTGTCTTCATGACAGAATACCTTAATAACCTTTTGTCCTTCTATCATTTCTTCAACATAACCATTTAATTTACCTATATTCTTTTGTTGTAATCCAAAGTAATATCCACTCTTTGACCCAACCTTCTTAACTAAGAACATCATTAAAGCTAAGAATGAAACTGTTATTATGCACATTACAGGACTTAAAACTATCATCATTATAATAGTTCCTATAAAAGTAAGTCCTGAAGCTAAAATATTAGTAAAACTGTTATTTAAAGCTTCATTTACACTATCAATATCGTTAGTATAAAGACTCATTAAGTCTCCATGAGTATTTCTATCGAAATATTTAAGTGGAAGATCTTGCATCTTATTAAATAAGTCTCTTCTTATTTCACTTACAGTCTTTTGTGATATATGAACCATAATTCTTGCATATCCATAAGCTGCACATGCACCAAGTAAGAAAATACTTCCTAGTAATACAAGCATCTTAGCAAGTCCTGTAAAATCACCTGGTAATATATAATTATTAACTAATGGCTTTAAGAAATATGAACCTGATACCATAGCAACAGAGTTTAGAACTACAAGAACCATTACTAAAAATAATAATCCCTTATGCTTACCTACATATTTTAATAAAGTTTTTATGGTCTTTTTCATATTCTTTGGCTTTGGACCACCTGGTCCTCTTTTACCACCTGGTCCCATCATTCCTGGACCGCCTTTAGGCATTTTTTCCTTACTCACGTAAACCCACCCCTTCCTGTTGAGATTTGTATACATCTTTATAAATTTCACTACTTTCCATTAACTCATCATGAGTTCCGATAGCACTTATCTTACCATCATCTAAAACTATAATCTTATCTGCTTCACATACAGATACAACTCTTTGAGCAATTATAATCTTTGTAGTATCCTTTAAATCTTCAGCAAATGCTTTTCTAATCTTAGCATCTGTTGCTGTATCTACTGCACTTGTACTATCATCTAATATAATAACCTTAGGATTTTTAAGAAGTGCTCTAGCAATACAAAGTCTTTGCTTTTGTCCACCAGATACGTTAACTCCACCTTGTTCGATATGCATATCATATCTTCCTGGTAATCTATCTATAAACTCACTTACACAAGATGCTGTAGCTGCTGCTTCAATTTCAGCTTCTGTAGCTTCTGCATTACCCCATCTTAAGTTTTCATTTATACTTCCAGAGAATAAAGTGTTCTTTTGAAGAACCATAGCAACTTCATTTCTTAAAGTTTCTATGTCATAATCCTTAACATTAACTCCACCTAAATAAACTTCACCTTCTGTAACATCATAAAGTCTTGGTATAAGTTGAACTAAGCTTGTCTTACCTGAACCTGTAGAACCAATGATACCAACAGTTTCACCTGACTTAATAGTGATGTTTATATTATCTAAGTTGTTTTCTTCACTATCATCTTCATACTTGAAGTTTACATTTCTAAATTCGATATCTCCATTTTTAACTTCCATTACTGGATTTTCTGGATTCTTAATATCTGATTCTTCTTCTAAAACTTCTATTATACGCTCTGCTGATGCAACTGATCTAGAAATCATCATAAGAACCATTGCAATCATCATAAGAGACATTAATATTTGGAATGAATATGTCATAAAGCTTGTAAGCTTACCTACTGTTAATGTACCTGCATTAACCATATGACCACCAAACCAAAGTATACCTATAATACTAGCAAATACAACACCTTGCATTATTGGCATATTTAAAACTACAAGTCCAAATGCTCCTTCAGCTGACTTAACTAAATCATCATTAGCAGTCTTAAACTTTTCTTTTTCCTTCTTAGCTCTAACAAATGATTTAACAACTCTGATACCAATTAAGTTTTCTTGAACTATAGTGTTCATATTATCAATCTTCTTTTGCATAGCCTCGAATCTTGGTCTAACTGCTTTTATAATAAGTCCGATTGAAATAACTAAAATCGGCATAGATACTAAGAATATCATTGCAAGCTGTGGACTTATTGTAACTGATAATATACAAGCACATATAAGCATCATAGGTGCTCTTACAAGTAACTTAATTCCCATTGTAACTGAGTTTTGTATAGTAGTTACATCAGTTGTTAAACGAGTAATAAGTGATGCTGTACTAAACTTTTCAATATTCTTAAATGAATATCCTTGAATCTTTACATACTCAGCTTCTCTTAACTCAGCTCCGAAGCCTTGTCCAGCTTCTGCTGCAAACTTAGATAATCCAAGCCCGAATGATAGTGATATTAATGCCATCCCTACCATAAGTAATCCCATCTTAATCGTGTACCAGCTATTACCAGTAGTTATACCGATATCAACTATATTTGCCATTACTAATGGGATTAATAATTCAAATATAGCTTCTAATGCTGCACACATTACCCCTAAAATTAAAGGAGTTTTGTACTTCTTCATATACGGAAGTAATTTCTTAACCATCTAATTCACCTCTTTTTAACTAATTTTGAACTTCACTTTTAAATATATTTGCTGATTATAATAATGCTACTTTTAAACTTTTTCTATTTCTCACTAAATTTCTCTAACAGTGAAGCCCTTTTATAGTAAGTTCTATATATTCATATAAAACCTTTATAACAATAAATTAACACTAAAATTTCTTATATAGCAAGCTATATATAAGCTTATAAAAGAACTATTCATCCATATTATCAATAACTTTATTTAATAAGGTTCTTAAAGTATTCAATTCCTCTTCAGTCATATCCTTAGTTAATTTCTTTTCAATATAATTAACTCCAAAATCCATACATTCATGAATTACATCCAGACCTTTATCAGTTAATGTAAGACACTTATATCTAGCATCCTCAGAACTTGGAATCCTCTTTATCATTTCCTTCTCTTCCAATCTCTTAAGTATACCTGTAACTGTGGGATTACTTAAATCTAGTTCTCTCTCAATATCTTTTTGAAAAACATCCTTTGAATGTTCCTGCATCCTAAATATACTCCACATCACTTTTTCTTGAGTTGCAGTTAAATTAAATCTAATCAAATTTTTATTAATAGCCTTTTTGATCCTATTATCAACTAATTTAATAAGAAGACCTATGTCATTTCTTCTCTTGCACTTCTTCATAGTACCCTCCCTAAATACATAGCATACTATGTATATTATAATCTCTATATTATTAAAGTCAATTAGTAATGTTACAACTAAAATGTTAACTATTTTTGAACACTTCCAAACTAAGCCAATGATAACATTTACTAGTGGATAATTTTTTTATTTTTTATCGAAAAATGTAACAAGAAAATCAACGATATAAAAAATCGAATTAATAGAAATTTTTAAACTTTAGGAGGAATTTAAAATGAGAAACAATAAATATGATGTAGTAACAAATATATCAGGTAAAGTTAACCTTCACACAATAAAAGCTATGACTGGTGCAGGTAATGGATATAGACAATAAGATAATTAGTACAATTTATTTGAATGCTAGAAAATGGAACGTCAATATTGACGCTCCATTTTTTCTTTGTTCTTATTATTTTTATGAGCTTAACGTACTCGGTATACACTTTCTTATAATTTTTGCTAATTTAGCTTCATCTTCTTTACAGTCTGTATCTACCCAATGCTTTAATGTCATTGTAAATCCTGCTTGAAAGTAAATTAAATAATACATAATTTCTTCATCAGATGTTATTCCATTTTGAATACAAATATTTTTTATAACTTCCCATAATCGCTCAAAGCCTTGTTTTAGAGGGAAATCTTTTCTTGTTTGTAGATTGATTTTATAAAAATATTTATGCTTTTTGATATGTCTTAAAAATGGAATAAAAGACTCTTCAGAGAAAACTTTCAATTCACTATATGCTGAATATTGATTTAATAACTCTTTACTAAGCTCCTTTTCCATTTTATCAATCATATCATATATATCTATAAAATGAGCATAAAACGTAGAACGATTTACCTCAGCCTTCTCACATATCTTTTTTACTGTAATTTTTTCAAACTCTGTATTTTTCATAATCTCTAACATAGCAGCTTCCATACGAATCTCTGTGTCATGAAATCTTTTATTATTTTTTGTATTCATAAAACCTCCAATTTTCATTATTCCAACACAAATTGGAATATTGATGGTTGTTACAGTATTTGGTAGTCATTATACTATAAAGTGAAAAAACAAACAAGTGTTGGAATAAAGGGAGGTGTAGATATGTCAAAGCTTACAAATGTGAATAAAAAAATTGAAAATACTGTTGTAACGAAGTACAAGAAAATTGAAAATGCCGTTGTTTCTAAATATCAAAAAATTGAAGATAAGTTTATTGATACTTTCTTGGCAGAAGATGGTGAAACTACATCACAGGCAAAAGATAGAATTAAAGAAAATATAAAAAATATATAAAAATCAAATTTAGAGTAGGAGGATAAATTTATGAAAAAAGAAAATTTTGTTTCACTTATTATAGGTACAGTTGGTTTAGTTCTATTTGCATTAGGAATGTGCATGGCAATGATTACTGAATGGAATACTTTTAATCAAGGTATTGTAGTAGGTACAATTGGAATTATTATATTGATTATTATGCTTATTGTTCGTAGAAAAATGGAGGGAAAGCCTGCAATCGAATTAAATAAAAAAGCTATTGGAATAGTGCTATTAGGAATTGTGGGGGCATTGCTATTAGGTGTTGGAATGTGCATGACTATGGTTTGGCAGGGGCTTATGGTTCAGGGAATAATCGTTGGGCTTATAGGAATTATTATACTAATTTGTTTAATCCCAATATGTAAAGGAATAAAGTAATGAAAAATAATATGAAAGCAGCAATTTATATGGGCAAGGGCAATATAGAAATTCAAGAATTACCTTTGGAGAAACCTGGTGATTATGATGTATTAATACAAAATATTTACTCTAGCATTTGTGGTACAGATGTTGCAGTCTATAATCACGGACCAAACACAGGACATCGTATTACAGTTGGAGAAGAATTTGGGCATGAAACTATCTCTCGTATTGTAGCTATTGGAGAAAAAGTTTCTGACTTTAAAGTTGGTGAGCGTGTTTATCCATATCCTAGATATGCTAAAGGTAATACAAAACGTGCAGGTACTATCGGTGATTTTTCAGAATATATCCTGATTCCTAATGCCAAAAGAAATATTTCTTTATATCCAGTAGATGATACTATTTCTGATAAAATAGCTTGTTTAATTGAGCCATTTACTGTTGGTTGTAGAGCAGCAAGACGAGGTCAGCTAAAACAAGGTCAAAAAGCTGTAGTTTTTGGTTGTGGAACAATAGGACTATCAGCTGCAATAGCCCTTAAATATTTTGGCATTGATAAGGTTATGGTTTGTGATGTATCTGATTTTAGGTTGAAAATTGCTAAGAATATGGGCTTTTACACATGTAATACCCAAAATGAAAATTTTAATGAAACGGCTAAAAAATATTTTGGTGAAGCAAGCTCTCTTAATGGAACTGTAGCTGATATCGACTGTTTTATTGATGCAGCGGGATCAGAAGATATCCTAAATCTTTTTATGGAATATGGAAAAATTGAAAGTAAATTTGTATCAGTAGCTGTTAATAACGCTTTACAAAGCATTGATTTATTGCATTTAACATTTTCACAAAAAAGTATTATCGGTTCTGGCGGATATATGCCTGAAGATGTAAAAGATGTTATGCAGATAATGAAAAGTGGTCAATGGAATATTGAATCAATGATTACCCATGAATTTTCATTAGATAAAATAGAACAAGCAATTCAAACTGCCAGCGACACTAAAAACTCTTTAAATGTAGTTATTAAGTTTTAATTGTATTAATTTAATAATGTAACAAATTCTAATAAATTTTTAAACACAATATTCGATTACAAGTCACTCCATATTTAAATAAAACACTATGTTCAAGAGTAATGTTAAAAATAAAGTATTTAAAAAGGGCCGATAATTATTGGTCCTTTTAGTTCATTATTTATTAATATTATCTATTAAATCCACTGTACAACTTGAAATTCATACACTACTATTCCTTTAAAATTTGTATGGCGCTTTTTTATATTCAATATCTCCAATAACAAATTTCTTTGGATCCACCCTATTACTTAACTGCCTTGTCTCAATAAATTCTTTTGATACAGATACAAAATATTGCTGATTTTCTTTTTCAATTAAATAATACTCATTGCGGTCTTTAAGCTGATACGCTATATTAAAAATTCCTGGTTGCGTAATAAAGTCCAAGACATTCTCAATAGGAGTTAACTTCTTTTTACGCATAAGTGGATAAATAAAGTCTGCATCATTGAATTTCTTTAATACCACTTCATCTTGCTTACATCTACAGCGTCCACTTTTTACAAAGTCATCTAAATTGATTGACTCTTTGATTACTAGCTTATCTATATTACTATCATTATCTAGCAAATAATCAATACTTATATTAAACAAGTTTGCTATTGCTTTTAGATTTCCTATATCAGGCATTCCCTTATCAGATTCCCACTTACTAACTGCTTGTCTAGATACAGATAATTTTTCTGCTAATTGTTCTTGGGACAATCCTCCCCTTTTTCTTGCTTCTTTTAATTTTTCTCCTAAGGTCATAATTCTTACCTCCATATTCTAATTTCTACATAAACTTATTGTAGTAATTTCACAGTAGCCTATGGATCTCAAAAGTACAAGAAACTGTTGTTTTCCTTAATGCAACGTATCGTAGCAAAAGCTTTATATTATAAAAATTGTATAACATAAATCTTTCACCTTATAATTTCCACTTTCTTAATATATCTACAAATTCCTATTTATATACATGCTATCAAATAGCAGCAAACAACAACACATTTACTACTAATTAAAAAAATTTTTATATTTTTTATAAATAGTCCCTAAAACAAAATTAACCTTTGTATTTAATAATGACAAAGCAATTAAGAGTAAAGTTCAAGTAACCAAATATAAAATTTGAACTTTATGGGAAACTCACTACTCATATACATTCGTAGGAGTAGGTTCAAGTAACCAAATATAAAATTTGGACTTTCACCTAAAAAGGTCCCTAAATAAAATTTAAATCTTGTATTTAATAATGTAACAAGGAAATCAACGATATAAAAAATCGAATTAATAGAAATTTTTAAACTTTAGGAGGAATTTAAAATGAGAAACAATAAGATAGAAAAAATTTATGAAGTAATTAAGGAAAATGGAAGAGCATTAAATCTACATGAAATAAAAGCTATGACTGGTGTTGGAAACGGATATAACTACTCAAATAATACTACTTGTGCAGTAGCTACTACTTCAAACAAAAGTCAAAAAATATATGATGTAGTAACAAATATATCAGGTAAGGTTAATCTTCATACAATAAAGGCTATGACTGGTGCTGGAAATGGATATGCAGCTCAAAATACAATAAAATCATCAGATATTAATAATACTTGTATTACAAATAGCTATAATCACAAAAGTAAAAAAATTAATGAACTATTAAATACTGCTGGTATGAAACTTAATCTTTATCAAATAAAAGCTATGACTGGAGCTGGAAATGGGTACATACAATAATAGAAAATGAAAGTACTCTAAGTTAGTAATTTAATAAAGTATATAGTGAAAATTTAAAAAAGCTATAAATACTAAAATGGCTATTGCAATACTGCAATAGCCATAGTAACTTTTCCAAACATCATTTGATTTTTAACTATTAAACATTTTATTTTTGTACTTCACATACAATTTTAAAACTTTTAATTAATTTTATATCTTCATTTTGCTTATTTTTATATGATACCTCATTTATCTCTATATCAATAATTCTAGCACCTAAAGATTCTAATACTTCTTTATCCCACTGTGGTCGTATTTCTCTACTTAATGGTAAATTGTACGCTATTTTATCAATTGCCTCTGTACTTACTCCCATCATATTTTTATGATCATTTACATGAGTAACACTTTCTCTTTCTTCCATATATCTTTCATCAAACATATAGCAATAATGATTTCCATCAAAAATTATAATTTTCCCACCTGGTTTTAATATTCTAATCCATTCTTTATATGCTTTTTCTGGATTTTCTAAATTCCAAATAAGGTTTCTACTTACTAATAAATCAAAAGTGTTGTCTTCGATATGAGGATTTTGTGCATCACCTTTAATCGTATGTATTTTAACGCCTACTTGCTTTGAGTTTTCCTCTGCCTCTAATAACATATTTTCAGTGCAATCAAAGCCATATGATTCACAACCTAGATTTGCTAATAATATTGCTAAAAATCCTGGTCCACATCCCATATCTATGGCTTTACACTTTTCATCTTTATTTATGTACTTTTTTAAAACTTCTTCGTATTCTTCCTTTTCATCACTATTTAAACTTTCTCTATTACTTATTGAATAACCCTCTGCCCTTTTATTCCAATAAGATTTTATATCCTCTAAATAACTCATTTTTTCCTCCGTTTAATTCCCTACTATATTATAATATCAAATCTAAATAACAGAACTAATAAGCTTTTTCGTAAAAACTTCCTTAGGATTAAGAATTATCTCATTTACAGTACCTTCTTCAATAATTTTTCCTTCATCCATAACCAATATGTAATCACAAAATTGTTGTACTAATGCTATATCATGACAAATAAAAAGTATTGCCATATCTCTGTTTTTTTGTATATTTTTTAATAGCTTTATTATGTTATGTTGAACTGTTACATCTAGTGCACTTGTTGCTTCATCACAAATAAGTAATTCTGGATCACTTGCTAACGCCCTTGCTATTGCAGCTCTTTGACATTGTCCTCCACTTACTTCCTTAGGATATCTATCAGCTAATTCATATTCTAATAAGCACTCATCAAAGAGATTTTTTAACTTTTCTTCTTTTTCTACAGAAGTTAAGGTTTTACTCATGGCTTCTTTAATAGATTTTCCTAATTTAATTCTTGGATTAAAAGATTCTGTAGGCATTTGAAATACCATTTGAATCTTTCCTTGTACTTCTTTAAGTCTAACCTTACTATTTTTACTTAATATATTTCCACTTAAACTAATTTCACCTTCATCACAATCAAGTAGCCCTGATATAATTCTGGCTGTTGTACTTTTCCCACATCCACTTTCTCCAACAATTCCAACACATTGCCCCTTATTAACTGTAAAACTAACTTCATTAATTACAGTATTACTTTTGCCACCTTTTGAAAATGTCTTTTTTATAGATGAAACTCTTAGTACTTCTTGCACTACATATCACCTCACTTTAAACTGCTTCATTTCTTAATTTAGGCATTGCATTAATTAACTCTTTAGTATATCTTTTTGTTGGATAATTAAATATCTTCTCTGTTGAATCATACTCTATGCATTCTCCATTCTTCATTACTAAAGCATTATCTGACATCAAAGAAATTACTCCCATATTATGACTTACAATAATTATAGTAGTTCCAAACTTATTTCTTAAATTCATAAGCTCATCAATAACCTTACGCTGAACTGTCACATCTAATGCACTAGTAGGTTCATCTGCTAATAATATTTTAGGATTAGATGCCATCGCCATCATAATTCCAGCTCTTTGATTCATACCGCCTGATAATTCAAAAGGATAGCTATTAAGAAATTTTTTAGGATCTTTAATATTAAGTTCTCTTAATATTTCCTCTCCCCTAATTAATGCTTCTTTTTTCGTAATTTTCATATGAGCTCTCATTGAGTCATACAATTGATTTCCTATTGTTCTAATTGGACAAAAAGAAGACTTACAGTCTTGAAATATCATTCCTATAGCTTGTCCTCTAATTGCCATTAACTCTTTTTTATTTAAATTAGTAATATCTTTTCCTTCATATATTATGCTTCCCTCTACAATACGGCCTCCATCGCCTAAAATACCAATTATAGATTTTATAAGAGTACTTTTTCCACTTCCCGACTCTCCTACTATTCCAAGTATTTCTCCTTCATATACAGACATAGAAATATTATTAACTACAAGTTTATTATCATATTTTATAGATATATTTTTAAGTTGTAGTAAAGGCTTTTTCATATATCCTCCTATCTATTCTACTGAAAGTTCAGCTGTAATCTCATAATAATCTGAAGGATGAGCTTCAAAGCCTGAAATATTTGACTTCATTACAAAGGACATTTTTAAATGAGAAGCAAAAATAAATGAAGCATCATCTAAAATAATTTGTTGCATTCTTGTTGCTAATTTTCCTCTTTCTTCAATATCAAATGTATTACTCATTTCAGCATATAAATTTTCTAATTCTTCATTATAATATTTTCCTCTATTTTTAGCGGAATCTTTTAATGCATGTGTTGTAAAGAAATATGCTGGGTCTCCTGTAGGTGCTGTTACAAATGCACTAGCATAAATATCCCAGTCTCCACTTTTTAAAACATCTGAATGATTTGCTGTAGAGTTAACTTTCACATCAATTCCTATTTCTTTTAATGTTGACTGAACAGACTCTGCAAGAAGAGGTAACTCTTGTCTACCTGGATATGTTAACCATCTTATAGTTAAATTTTCTCCATTTTTATCTACATATCCATCACCATTTGTATCTTCCCAGCCTGATTTCTTTAATAATTCCTTTGCTGTATCAAGATTATATTCAGATGCCGTTACAGTCTTATCACCAAATGCAAAGTTTTCTGGAAATGGTCCTACTGCTGGAGTTCCATTGCCATTTAACAATACACTTGTAAAACCTTCTTTATCTATGGCAGATGCTATTGCCTTTCTAACATTTATATCTTGTAAGTTTTCATTATCATAATTCATAGCTGCAAAAAATGTACGAGATGTATCTGTAGAGCTTATCTTATAATCATCATTATTTTCGAATAATTGTAAACTTGCATATGGAAGCCCTTGCGTTGCATCTATTTCTCCACTTTGAAGTGCCATAGTAAGAGTGTCTCCATCTGTAATTCTCTTAACTATTACACGGTCAGTCTTCACTTCTCCATTCCAATAATTATCATTTTTAACTAACTCTATTTCTGAATCTGATATTTTTTCAGCTATAAATGGTCCTGTTCCTGCTACGTTTCTATCTTCAGTAACACCATACTCCATATCAATTATTGCTCCATATGGGTCACTTAAATAATTTAATAAATCTACAACCTTCTTATTACAAGTTATTGTTATACTTTGTCCATCTGCTTCTATCTTATTTATATCTAAATCACCAGGAGCTCTATCATGGACATTAATAAGGTCTTCTAAGCACTCTTTAACAGCTTCACCATCCATTTTTCTTCCACTACTGAAATAAACATCATCCCGTAAAGAAATTTTCATAGTATTATCATCAATTTGTTCATAACCAGTTGCTAACCATGGTTCTAACTCCATATTCTCATTAAACTTAAATAAAGTTTCCCCAACGCCATAACGCACTGCTGACCACCCTGAATAATTATCATGTGGATTTAAGCCTGCATTACCCATCTCTGGACCATATGCTGTTGTTCCATAAGTAAATACTTTTTCATTTGAACTTGTTATAGTATTATTTCCTTCTACTTTATCACTAGCATCTTTTTCCGTACTGCTTCCACATCCAGTTAATATTGATGTAAATATACATCCTACCATTAATAAACTTATTAACTTATTTTTTCTCCTGTTCACTTTCCCTACTCCTCATGAATTATTTAGTATCAAAATAATCTCTAATTGTATCTCCTAATAAATTAAAACACATTATAGTTATAAAAATAGCTATTCCAGGTGCTAAAATCATCCATGGTGAAGTTTGAATCATACTTCTTCCATCATTCATCATACTTCCCCATTCTGCTGCTGGAGCTATAGCTCCTAACCCTAAAAAAGAAAGCCCTGCAAGCTCCATCATCATTGTTCCTATATCTACCGCCGACATTACAATTATTGTCCCTATAGCATTAGGTAATATATGCTTAATTATTATTTTGCCATTACTCAATCCATTAAGCCTTGCTGCATCAACAAATGTCTGGTTTTTTAGAGTCATTGCCTGAGTTCTAGCTATTCTTGCATACTTTGGCCAACTAATTACAGCTAATGCAATTACAGCATTTTGCATTCCTCCGCCTAAAACAGCTGCTACTGCAATAGCAAATACCATACCTGGAAACGCTAAAAACATATCTGCTATTCTCATAAGTATAATGTCTCTAGCTCCTCCATATACACCACAATATAATCCAACTACTGTTCCTACTATCGTAATTATTAATATCAATGCTAGAGTAGAAAAAATACTACTTCTTCCACCTACTAATACTCTTGAAAATACATCTCTTCCATATCTATCTGTACCAAAAACATGTGCTAAAGACGGTGCTTTAAGTGCTTCACTTAAATTTTGAGCATAAGGATCATATGGAGCAATGTGTTCTGACATTAATGCTATTAAACATATAATCGCACATATACTAGCAAAGATAATTAATTTTATCTTTGTTTTTTTCTTTTTACTCATAACCATTACTCCCTATTCCTTTCCTAATCTTATACGCGGATCTAAATAATGATGTACTATATCAGATATAAGATTTATAGCTACATATATAAATGCCATCCAAATTACATATGCCTGTATCATAGGGTAATCATACATATTAATTGAATCAACTGCTAATTTTCCTACTCCGTCCCACATAAAAATAGTTTCAACTATAGCTGTTCCACCAAGTAGAGATGCAATTGATAGCGTTAATAGTGTAATAATAGTCATTAATGAACATCTAAGTACACTTTTAAGTAAAACACTTTTTACTCCTATTCCCCTCGCATAAGCAGCTTTAACATAATCTTTATTTAATTCCTCTAATACTACAGCTCTTACTTGTCTAATATATTTACATATCATTGCCACAGAAAGTGTAAGTGTTGGCATAATTAAGCTCTTCAAATTAGTACCACTTGATGAACCTATAATAGGTAGCCACTTTAATTTTACAGAAAATAAAAGAATTAATAGTAATGCTAAAAAGAATCCCGGCAGTGAATTACCTATAAAACTTAAAAATCTTATAATATAATCAATAAACCTATTTTGAAAAACAGCTGCAATAATACCTAAAGGAATTGCTATTAAAATAGTTAATAGTATAGATGAAGCCATTAAAAGAAATGTATTTGGCAACTTTGATATTATTGTGCTAAATACTGACTTTCCAGAAACATAAGATTCACCCATGTCCCCTTTAAATATTCCTAGCATCCAATTTCCATACTGAACTAAAAAAGGTTTGTCCAATCCCAACTCACTTCTCATATCATCTTCTACCTGCTGCGAAACTACTCCCCCAGTATTCTCTAGTAGTTTATCTACTGTATCTACATTTGTAGTATTCATCATTGCAAAGGTAATGAATGTTATTCCAAATAAAATCGGTATAAGCTGAAGAAACCTTTTGCATATGTACTTTATCACAAGCTTTCTCCCTTCTTAGTTTTATTTATCTTTAAAGAAAATAATATAATTTAATAATAACTAAATTAATTACTTAATAGTTTTAACTAAAAACATTGGAGTAGATGCATAATTAGCTTTTTCCTCTTCAGACCATAAGCTTTTCCAAATATCTAAATCTACATTAACCGATGTTACTCCAAGCTTATTTAAGGTTAAAATATCCCATTGTGGACGTATTATTCTACTTAACGGAACCTTTTTAGCTATTTCCTCCATAGACTCGATATCAGTACAAGTATAATGATCTTCTAAATTGCTATTAGCAACTCTATTTCTATCTTCCTCATATTCTTTTCTCTTCTCATCATCAAATAAATGATGATACCAATTAGCATCAAAATTTAATAGAATTCCATTCTTCTTCAATACTCGTATCCATTCTTTATATGCCATATCAGGCTTTTCTAAATTCCATGTTAAATTTCTAGAAATTACAACATCAAAACTTTCATCATCAAACTTTAGGTTTTGCGCATCCATCTTTATAAAAGTTATTTTATCTGCAATATCTCCACAATTCTCTTTTGCTTTTTCAATCATTTTGCTAGTATAATCAACTGCAGTAACTTTATATCCTGCCCTTGCCAAAATTATTGAAAAAAAGCCAGGTCCACACCCAATATCTAAAACTTTTATATTCTCTTTAGGCTTATTAGATAGCTCATTTAAATTTTTCTCAATTTCATCTAGCCATTTATCCTTTTGTACTGTAGCTAACTCGCCTTTATTAACACTAGAATATCCATCAGCTCTATTTGTCCAGTATTTTTCTATATCGTTTAATAAATTTGACATTTTCCACCTCTTAAAACATTATTCTTCAATAAAGTATATCAACAGAAGTTTTGCTTAACAATCCTCCCCCTGGGGTTATTATTTTTTCAAATTCGAAATTTTGAATAATATAATGGCTTTGTTTTAATAGACTGTATAAATTTGATTAACCTCCATAAATTAAGGAATATCTATGCTGCTGATATGTTATGATAACTAAAAAGGTTGTACACGAAAACATCTATTTATTTTCATGTACAACCTTTTTTAGTAATATTCTAAAGTTTTTTTCTCATAAGAACCCAATCATTGCAAGACGTATACCCTCTTCTGTTATAAAATCCTTCTGTTGTTTCCTCTTTAGATGTTAACAGCCAAACTTCTGATACTCCTCTAGATTTTAGACGTTCTTGAAATTCATTTAAAATAAAGGTTCCTACACCTTTCCCCCTAACGGTATTACTAGTACAAAATTCTTTTATATAAAATTCTAAACCTCTGAAAGAATATTCTTCATTTCCAAGTATCATACCTACAGGAGAATCTCCTTCATAAGCAATAAGGCCAAAAAAGCCTTCACAATTAATCATTTGTTTTAATCTTTTATTTGATATTTCCTTTGTCCATGGTTCATTCCATGGCTCAGAACTAAATGTTTCTGTATAAATATTAGAAATGATATCTATATCAGACAATGTAATTTCTTTGAATTTCATTAAAATCTCCTTTTTCTTTACTCATAATAAATTAACATTTTATCATTATATTCTTTTGCAATATTTTTTACAATTTAAAAATAAGTTAGGCATATTTTTTGTATACCTAACTTATTTATTGTGTTTTGCTCAGTTAAGATTTTCCTAACTTTAACTATTATTTATTTTTTAATTTTTTAAACTTTTCAAGTGCTTCTATTACTTCTTCTTGTCTTTCTTTAGCAAGCTCATAGTTTTCCCCTAAAGAATATGCACTTGGTGCTTGAGGAAGACCTGCAAGTAATGTACTTTGGTCATAATCTAAATCTATAGGTTCTACCCCAAAATAGTTATTACTAGCTTCCTTTATTCCATAATTATTATCTCCGTAATAAATTATATTTACATAAAGCTCTAATATGTCATCTTTACTATAATTTTTCTCTAAATCGAATGCTACAAACATCTCAGCTATCTTTTTTATAAAATTCTGATCATTATCAAAGTATAGGTTCTTTGCAACCTGCTGAGTTATAGTACTTCCACCTTGAAGCACTTCTTTTTCCCTAAGATTTACTAAAATAGCTCTTAATAATGACTTAAGCTCAATAGCTCCATGATCATAAAATCTCATATCCTCTATTGCTACTATAGCATCTCTAAATGTTTCACTAATATCATCAATCTCAACATAAGTATCAGAGCTTCTTATCTCATTAATCTTGTCACTTAAACTAATAGTATCTATGGCTTCCTTATACTTGGTATGTCCTGAAGCTGCAATCATAGCAACGGATATAATAGCTATCGACAATATTAGTCCAATTAGTCCAATAAAAAACTTCTTCATATAATCCCCCCAATTAATCAATATAATTTCACATATATTTTATCATATTTCTAATAATATGTGAAAATATAACAATTATTTTATAGTCAAGTTATTACTAATACTTTAATATATTGTATATTAAGAAACTCATTATTTTAATTGCATTGATATATTTTAATAGATATTTCAGCTATAAGTTCACAGGATTTTTCTCCATCATCAATTAACCTTCTTTCATCTTCTATTGCTCCATCTTCAAGAACTTCTGATAATGCTCCTATATCCTTAGTTAGAACCACCAATATATATGGATTGTCGTCATATATAATACCTGCATCATGATAATATCGATAATAGTTCCCAAATTTATGGGCTACTTTATCATTTTCAATATACTTGTCTAATCTATCATGACAGCATGTCTTTTTTAGCAAGTCTAATATTAAAGAATATTTCTCATCTGAATAAAGCTTCCGATAAATTTCAACCTGCTCTTTTGCTGTTGTAATATTTCCCACAGTTATATCTTCACCACTTAATTTTGATATATAATAATTTAAATCATAGCCACATATCCTGTTCAACATATTATTAGCAATGTTATCAGAGTAAAGTAATGATAATTCTAAAGCTTCTTTTACAGTCATACTTCCTATGTTCTCTTTTAATTTAAGTATTCCTGTGCCTTCTTCATAATCCTCTTCACTATATTCTATTATTGTATCTAAAGATAACTCACCATTACTTACTTTATCTAACACCTCCATTGCCTGAGGAACCTTACTTAAACTAGCTGCTCTAAATACCTTGTCTTCATTTAAATAATATTCTTTTTTTCCATCTAATCTATAATAATATACAGCTACATTTTCACTATAATTATCTATACACTCCTCTACTGCTCTCTTAATATCAGGACTACTCTCTACCTGTCCCCTGTTCATAAATAATGACATAGAAAAAAATAATGGAAATAATAATGCATTATATAACATACTAAACACTCACCTTTTGCTATATCTATCATTATAATTCCCATTAATACTATTTTTTATAAAATATCTTTTAGTGTATATTTTGAAAATTCATCAATAAATCGATTAAGTGCACCTGCTGATATGCCTTTAAGCTTACAGCCAGGAGCCATAAATGGACAACTATCTGGCTTATTGAAACATTCAATTAGATTAAGATTATCCTCTGTTAACTTAAGAACATCTCCTAAATTTATCTCTTCAGGCTCTAGTCCCAGCTTAAGTCCACCAGTTCTTCCCTTTATAGATATTATAAAATCTGTTTTTGCAAGCTTATGAACTACTTTTTTTATATGATGCTCTGATGCATTTAACTCTACTGCCAGCTCTTCTACAGTAGAAAGTTTATCTCTATTATTTGCTAAATATATTAATACTCTAAAAGCATAATCTGTAAATTTTGATAGTTGCATTATTATCGCCTCTTTTTCTATTACTGTTATTTCATATTATATCATAGTTTTATTTACAGTTATAACATAAGTTAATATCTGCATTACTTCAAATTAGCAAATCATATGCGAAGACTGGAATAATTAAATTTAATTATCCTCCTCAATAAATCTCATCAATTCTTCATTAAATTTATCTTTCTCATCATAAAATAGTCCATGTCCACTTTTCTTAAACTTTACTAGTTTAGAGTTCTTAATAAGTTTATTTTGCACCTCTCCAAGTGGAGGTAAAATTACTTTATCGTGGATTCCATGCATGATTAGTGTAGGAACATTTATTTCTTTCATATCTTCAAAAAGACACTCATTAATCCATGTACGGGCAACTTCTGCTGTAGCCCATCCTGCTGCTTGGAAACCTAATTGTAAAAACCATTCTGAAAACGGTCTGCTTACCTTCCTATAGAAAAAACTTTTCCCAAAGTCTTCTAGCATCTTAGGCCTATCCATATAAGTTCCCATTATTATATTATCAATCGCTGATTTATCTAACCCATAAGGAAAGTCAGGTCGTTTTATAAGACTAGGTGCTGCAGCTGCACATAATACAAGTTTTGATACTCCACAGCCATTATGTCTTGCCATATATCTTATCGCAATAGCTCCCCCAGTAGAATGTCCCACTAATGTGAAATCTTTCAACTTAAGCTGATCAACAACGGATTTTATATCATCAGCCAATGTATTATAATCATACCCATATAATGGTTTATCAGATTTTCCAAATCCCCTTTGGTCTAACCCTATACATCTATATCCCTTTTGTGAAAAGTAATCAAATTGATATTCAAATAAGTTATGGTTTCCTGGCCATCCATGTAGAAACACTATAACGTCCTTACATTCTATATTAATGTCCTCTACATAAATTTTTGTATTGCCACTAACTCCAACATAATATCCCACTTTATATTTCTCCATTAATAAAAATTTTCACTACTATACTATTGCTATGCTGATATATTTGTGATTCCACGGGTCTAAGGATTTCACCTTATATATAACTAAAATAAAAAAATAGAGCCGAAGCTCTACTTTTTATATTATCTAACTATCTCTAATGTATATAATATTTTTTAATATACTAAAGTTTATATGAAATTTATATATTGTATCTTAAATAATTCTTTTACTATATAGCTTTTTTTATTTTTTCATTCTTTATCTTATTACGCTTTCTATACATCACTCTTTTTTTGTGGTTCCATAGTATACGTTGAAAAATTATTTTTACTCTCTCTTTCATAGCTACATCTCCCTTTTACCACCCATTTAAACGTTAACAAGAAATAAACACATTCTCAAGATTATTTTTATTTATCCCTTAGTAACTTTTAATATCTATATATAATTATTATACCCCTTACTGTAAATTTTTACCACTTTTTATTGATTTTTTTTCTATATTTTTATTAATTATTCGTTAATATAAAAGTTAACATAGACTATTCCTATGCTGACTTTTATAAATATTATTTAACTTTTAAATCAATCTAGAATCTTCTTTAAGTCTCTTCCATTAATTTTTGTATAAATATTTAATTTTAATCTAATTGCAAATAAAATCTCGAATTTAATTCATATATAGTTATTTTTCAACTTTATAATCGCTTTACATTTAAAATTTATAAATATATCTTATATACGTTATTTTTGATTATTTGCTTTTTAATCCCAAGTAGTATAGTATACAGTTAAGTAAATCTTTAAAGTTCTAATTTCTTAAATGAACTTAAGTAAAAAATAAATAAAAAGGGAGTGTTATTATGGCAGTACATTTAATTACATATTTTATGCAACAAAGAACACATGCTCATAGTGAAAGTTGTGGATGTGGAGATGAGCATCACCACGAGCATAATGATAACTGTGGATGTGGAGAAGCCCATCATCACGAACATAGTGATAGCTGTGGTTGTGGAGAAGACCACGAACACGGTGAAGATTGTGGATGCGGAGGGGATCCAGATTATGATTTAGTTTGTACAATAGAAACACTAGGAAAATGGGCACAATTTACCCCTACCGGTTTCTTAGTAGTATCTGATTTAAATTCTGATGAAATATTAGAAAAACTTAGACCAACTGTAGATACTAGAGATATAATATTTGTAACAAAGGTAGATCCTCAAGACGTAGCTTGCACAATTCCACAATGTAAAGACTGGATAGTTAGCGTTACTGCATAACTAATAAAAACTTAATTTAAAAAAAATGTGCCTTCGGCAGAGTGTCATAACTCTATTCCGAAGGCAATTGTCTTATATTATCAAATTCATCTAGTAGTTTTTCTCAACTAATCTTATCTCTACTAGTTATGCCTCTAAAATCATGGAAATTAACTAAACATTTTCACTCCAATATTTTGTAGCTTCTTCCTCCAACTTCTTTAACCTTGTGTAATAATCCGGGAACTCCTTCAAATGCGCTAAAGCTATTTTTCCTGTAAGTATTGGATCATTTTTGGTTACATTACATTCGGGACACTTTGTTCCATGTTCAAGTTCAACATTAACCCCAGCCGTAAACTCGTCTAAATCAAACTTTTCTTTAGCGAAATCAATTTTCAAGGCTCTAGCTATAAGTAATGCATCCTCCTTAGTAAATGATGGTTGATTCTTAGATTCTCTTTCATGCTTTAAGGTATATGATATCTTTTTTCTAATCTTTTTTACTTCAGACTTAGTTTTACTCATTTTAAATCCTAATTAAAATTTATTGTCATTACATCATATTCTTATAAAATACTATTGATACATTTATTCCTATAATAAATAAATCCCCTTATTTAAATCTCTATCTTATCGCTACTTAACTCCTCTTTTATTGGTACTAAACAATATGTTCTTAACATGAACATTATCTCACTATAATTTTTGCAATTTGCATAAATTGTTTTATTCCCATTTTCTCTCATAATCGTATTATGCTATTTATACCTCTATAGCACTGTTTTCTGAGTATGACTTAATATTATTTCTGTTTCTATAATATCCCCATTTAACAGCTATAATCATAATAACTAATAAAATTAAAATTGCTCCCCCACATATCATAAATAATTCCTCTGGAAGAGCAATTATAATTGGGTCTATCCTTGGATCAAAAATCCAATAGTCATTTCTAAAAAACAACTTGTGAAACATTGTAAATGCCCATGAAAAATCTATTAAATAAAGAACTACTATTCCTATAAAGAATATTATTAATAGGTTTGCACTATTATTAAAATTTCTTAGTAATCCTCTAATATTTATCGAACCCTTTTTATATTTATTAAAAATGAACCATCCAGCTAATGCCATTATAAAAACAGCAATAATTACCATCAAGGCTATAAATATCTTCTTAACCTCGTAAAAATGAACTTCTCCATAAGTACTCATAACAAAATTATCAAATTCAAGCTTGTCTATAAATGGGTTTTGAAGATAATTAATCAATCCTCCATATTCCATCATTAAAGCTTGTTCACTTAATCCTGTTATAGTTGTTAAATCATACTTTTTAACTACTAACTTATATATCCATGTAGAATTTATAATTGTTACTGCAGCTATACATATAGCTGCAATACTTGAATATATTATCCAAGCACATTTTGCTAAGTTTTTTATAATACTTTTTTCTTTCTTAATTATATTAACATTTGATTTTCCCATACGCTCTCCTTATACTTCTTTCATTTGTTAACATAATTATATCACACTTACTACCTTATTCTATTTATTCTTTCG
Source organism: Clostridium sp. NSJ-145 (assembly GCF_021044725.1). Taxonomy (NCBI): domain Bacteria; kingdom Bacillati; phylum Bacillota; class Clostridia; order Eubacteriales; family Clostridiaceae; genus Clostridium; species Clostridium sp. NSJ-145. The sequence continues at coordinate 117,082 of NZ_JAJNOS010000009.1, read as the reverse complement.
ATGATAACATTTACATTTGATTTAACTATAATCCTTTAATATCCCGGATATTTCATCCACCAATCTCCCTCATCAGAATAGCCTGTTAATAAATCATCTGCAACTTTAGTTATTACATCATATAACTCTAACTTACTAGTCCATTTTCTAGGAATTTTATTTAAACCTAGATGTGCACCTAAAATATTTCCTGTCATAGCTCCTGTACTATCACTATCTCCACTATGATTAACCGCTGCTATTATTGCTTCTTCAAAATCATCCTTATATCTCAATGCGCAAAAAACTGCTATAGCAAGTGCTTCTTCCGCAATCCATCCTTGTCCTATTTCTTTTATACATATCTCATTACTCTTTTTACTTGTAGATAAATTAATAGCCTTTTTTAATATATCTATAACATCTTCACTATTATAATATTTAGAAAGTTCAATTAAAGCATCTTCCACAGAGTGAACTATATCCATTCCAGATATTATACTAGAAATAATATAGGCAAAAGCTCCTGCTGATAAATGTCCTGTAATATGACCATGTGTTATAGCGGCACATTCCATGCCTTTATTAAAAGCAAAGTTAGGTCTATAAAATAGTCCCACTGGAGCTACTCTCATCACACATCCACACCCTTTGCTATCATTCACAGGATTATCAATAGTTCCTAACTCTCTATTTCTTAACGATGTCAAACAAGTCATTCCTGGCGCTCTTTTTACATATAATTCTTTTTGCTTAATTAAATACCCATCATATATATTTAAATCATCATCTGCTGGATCACCTTGTGTATATAGCCATCTTAAATAAGCATTATATATACATTTATTACTATCGCTTACTCCCTTGTTATAGCCTCTAGTCTCTCCTCTTAATAATCCTTCTGCAGTGAATAAAGTCATTTGTGTATCATCTGTTATTTCAGCTCTTCCTCGTCTCCCTATAATAATGTTATTTATTCCATTTTTTCCATACTTACTTTTTATTTCTTCCAAGGACATAAATTCAACTGGCCAGCCTAAAGCATCGCCTATAGCCCCTCCAACTAAACATCCTCTATAATATACCTTAGTTTTTCGCATTAGATTTTCCTCCTTATTAATTAAGAGTTTTTAATATGTATAATTTAAATTTGCTTTTTCACAAGAGAAATATTTAGCTTTGAATGAGATGAAAATACTTTCTATGACCAGATAAGTATTTCTTATATCAGTAAATATTTCTCTTGCTATCAGCACTAACTAATCTTTTCAAAAAACCTTTTTATATATGGATATGGTACAAACTCTCCATTTGCTATCATTTTAAAAATTTCTTTTTTGGTAGCCCATCTAATTTCGCTAACTTCTTCAACTTGAAGTACACATTCATTCAAATTTATATCTTGTTGAACTAACCAAATATCACAAAAATTATCACCTCTCTCTAGAGTGAACATAACTTTAGCACAATCCATATTAGGTTCTATCCCAAGCTCTTCATTAACTTCTCTTATGCATGTTCCGTAACTATCTTCACCTACTATTGCTGCTCCGCTAGTTAAAGACCACTTATTAGGATTATATAAGACTGTACTAGCTCTTTTTTGAATCAAAAACTGTTCTTTACTATTCATAATCCATACATGTACTGCTAAATAATATTCTCCTGGGGTAAGCTTATCTCCTTTTAGTACGGTTTTTCCTAACTTTCTTCTGTCTTTGTCATAAACATCCGCATATTCCATTAACAAGCCCCCTTTTTAGTATTATTATTCAGTATAGTTCTAAATATTTCCTATTATTAAATTAAAAAACTTAATTTAATATATTAATTATCTCTTCACTACAAAGGTTTTTTATTAATAAAATAAATATGCCTTTAGCATAGATAATTTGCTCCATGCTAAAGGCATATTTTTATATAAAATATTATTTGCTAATAGTCTTTTCTCCATCACATTCCCAATGTAGTTGATATTTACACTTTTCACAAGTTATTATTCCTTCTGACTTAACTCCAGCTCCCTCAGTTACTATTTCATTACATTTTGGGCATATAACCTTATCCATAAATACTTCTCCTTATATATAACATTTTTTTCTTCAGTTTAATTATTGTCCACTTTTACTTAATTCTATACAAAGTATCTATAAATAATGCTTAAACTAAAAAAGTTAGAGCTTTTTTTATATAAATCTCTAACTCTTTTCTTTCCCTTAACTATATATTTATTATATCTTTAATAGCTTTATTTATATTTTTCTTGTATATTCCTCCATGATAACAGATAGCTTCCCTTATATCATAATTATGTAATTTCTTTAAAGAGCTATAATATTCTTTATCATTAAAGTTTAAATCACTATCCGTAGTTCTTATATTCCCATCCTTAATTATAAATGCATCTCCAGCAATTAATACTTTTTCCTCCTCTATATATAAGCTTAAATGACCTGGTGTATGGCCTGGTGTATAAATAACACTCACCTCATTAAATCCTGGAATCAAATCGCCATCATTTAAAATCTCATCTATCTCAACTTTATTACAAGAATAAAAATTTTTCATTTTTTCATATAAAACTTTAGCTTCATTGGGTAAATAGTTAAGATTTCTTTCTAAATTTGCTACTTTAGTAGGCATTTTAGTTCCATTTATATATCTAGCTTCATTTTCAGATGCAAATACCTTTACATTTGGTAACTCATTTAAAATATCCTTAACACATCCTACATGATCTATATCTTGATGAGTGATAACTATTGCTGATAAATCTTGAAAGCTAAGCCCTTCCTCTTCAATAGCTTTTTTTATATCATCAATCTGTCCTGGATTACCAGTATCTATTAAAAGTAATCTATTCTCCTTAGCTATTAATACAGGATATATATATTCATTAGGATTCATTGTAGCTTTTAATTTTAGTACATAAATATTATCATTTAATTTCATTTTTTCCTCCAAAACTCCTTTAAAATTAAATACTATAAAAGAAGTAAATAAAATTTATTTATACTAAATATTATTAGAATATTTTTTGACTTTAATACTAAAATAATGTACCTAATATTTTCACTCTATCCCTGATTTATTGTTTCATTAAATATTTAAGAATATTGTACTATTTGATTCTAATCAACTTTCCCTTTAAATCTATAATGTCCTGTTATTGGTTGCCAAATTGTGTATTTTACAAGCATATTTTCTTCTCTAACTGGTTGTCCTCCATTATGAATTATGTATGGTACCCCATCTTTGTTTCTCTTATCAGAAATTATAGCTATATGAACATATTGTTCTCCAAAAATAACTATATCTCCTGGTTGCCATTCCTCTATGTCATAAGGATCTAAAGTTAAAGCTTCTGCATACCTATCAAAAAACACCTTTAAGTTAGGTACTCTTCTAAAATCTATATTCTTGTCAGGTGTACCTTCAACTCTTGGATACAAGTCAACATTCTCTTCAATATCTTTATCTACCATATCTTTTAAAGAATAACCTGCATTTCTAAATGCTCTCCATATAACATCAGTACATACACCTTCTTCATTAGGTGGATATCCTCCATCATAATAAGCACTATGATATTTAGGCTTATTTTTAGCATCAATTCTAGCACCAATAACTATATCTGTATAATCATCTATTCCATTTCCGTTATAATCAGTATCACTTAATATAGTTTCTATATCAAAATCATCCGCTGTATAACTTTGTTGTGGTAATAAATTAAAAAAATCTAATGCAACTACTATCCCGACAAGTATGATAAATACAATTATAATTATAAAATATTTTATAATACTTTTTATCTTTAAATTAAATCCCATATTCTCCACCTCCATTTACTATAATTATCCTTATTTACTATTATATATTAAAATAACCGCTTTTAACGTTACAGAATTATTACAATTTATTTGTTAACAAATTTCTTTGTTTTTGAGTATATTTTATTAATAAAAAGTATTTTATTTAATTATGGATTTATAGTTTCATGTATCTCCATCTATTATGTTTTTAATGTTCCTTTTGCTGTTTGTAAGTGAAATTTTACTATGTTATAATAAGTTAATTTATTTTTGAGGGGGAATATTATTAAATGGACGGTAGCCCGAGTGGGAACTTTATTCTTATTTTTATCTTAGTTATGGTTAATGCATTTTTCGCATCTGCTGAAATGGCAATCGTATCTATCAACAAAACCAAAATAACTTTATTAGCTGAAGATGGCGATAAAAAAGCCAAGCTTTTATTGGGTTTATTAAAAGAACCTAGTAATTTTTTAGCTACAATTCAAGTTGGTATTACTTTTGCAGGTTTCTTCGCATCTGCATCTGCTGCAACTTCAATATCATCTGGACTTGCTTATTTTTTATCTAGTCTAGGTGTGCCTTATAGCTCAAATATATCAGTATTATTAATTACTCTATTGATTTCTTATATAACATTAGTTCTCGGTGAATTGTTACCTAAACGAATAGCTCTGCAAAATGCTGAAAAAGTTGCTATGTTTACGGTAAAACCTATTATCTTTATTTCAAAGCTTACGAAACCATTCGTATGGTTCTTATCTGCATCAACTAATTTACTTTTAAAAATTTTAGGTATTAAAACTGATGGCATTGAAGAAAATGTATCAAGAGAAGAAATCAAGAGTTTAATTGAGCTTGGCGAGGAGCAAGGGGCTTTAAATGAAACTGAAAGAAATATGATTGATGGAATAATTCAATTTGATGATATATTAGCAAAAGAAGTTATGACACCAAGAACAGAAACATTCTGTCTTGAAGTTAAGTCAAGTATTAAAGATAATATAAATACTATTTTAGAAGAAAGCTACTCTAGAATTCCTATATATGACGATGATATTGACAATATAGTTGGTATATTATATATGAAAGATATCTTTTCTAATGTAGTTAATAAGGGAATTGAAAATTTATCTATAGAATCTATAATGAGAAAACCTTATATGGTGCCTGAAACAAAAAATATAGATGATTTGCTTAAAGAATTAAAATCAACAAAAAATCATATGGCTATATTAATTGATGAATATGGTGGTTTTTCTGGAATTGTTACTTTAGAAGACTTAATAGAAGAAGTTATAGGTGAAATTTCAGACGAATATGATGATAACTCTTCAAAAATTAAGAAGCTTGATGATAAAAATTATATAGTTGACGGACTTGTTACCATATCTGATGTAAATAAATATTTATCTCTTAATTTAGAATCTGAAATTATAGACACAGTTGGTGGACTAGTTCTTGAGAATCTAGGTGTAATTCCTAATGGTTATATAAATAAAGAAATAACCATAAACTCTATAATATTTAAAATTTTATCCCTAGATAATAAGAGAATTGATAAAGTTCAAATTACAATTGCATAAAAAATTAGAAGTTGTCTTTTTCTGACAACTTCTTTTTAATATCTTTCTTATATAATACTATTCTTAAACATTTGCAGTAAAATTATTATTAATAATAAAAATTTAAAAACCACAAAGCTTTAAACGATTTATATCGCTAAACCTTCGTGGTTAAGACATTTACCTACTTCTATTAACTTTCTATCTTGCAAGCATTATGCTTACATATTAATTTTAAACCTGATATTACCATATGTCAATACTAATCTTCTTTAATTTTTAATCAATAAAGTTAACTAAATCATTTGTAGCATAGAAAGACTTATTACAGCACTTCCACAAAGTAATATAATATCACTTAAATGATATCTCTTATGAACAAAATAAAGCATTGCTATAGCTAAAATCATAAGAGGTAATGCTGTAAATCCTGCTATTCCTAATCCTGCAGTTACCTTCATACCTTCTATCATCATGCTTAACGATGTTGATATAAGCATTCCACATACTACAGGTAATATAAATTGTTTTACCATAATTAATGCCCTTGAATCTTTTAATGCATCATAACCAAGTAACACTACTATTGCTACTATGCAGCAAGCTCCTACAGCTACTGACATTGCAAATATTGCTAAAAGCCATCCATATAATACTCCACTTAAGCTTCCACCTAAAATAAAACCTACACCTGCTGCTATCTTAACTAATATTGGTCCTGGAAGTGCATTTGCTATGGCTACAATCTTATTATAAAAATCTCCTGCATTCACCATTCCACTTTGTACAAAGATTCCATCTGCTACTGAAACGTAAGCTTCACCACCACCAAAAGATGTAACTGTTGATATAGCAACATCTCCTGCAAAAGTTCCCATATTACCACCTTCTGGAGCTAAAATCATCAATAAAATAAATAATACAACTGGTATTGCTATAAATAACCCAATTGAAATATATGCTTGTTTGCTTATTTTAAACCTTGACTTTTCTTTTTTTAGTCTTTTCTTATTATCTCTTACTATGGCATAACAAGCTAAAATAGCCATGGCTACCATAAGTATATTCGATATTATTTCACCATTAATAACAAGTCCATTTTTCCCATTTATAAAGGCAAAAATCAAAGAAATGCTTGTTCCAATTATCATCGATTCTTTAGTTCTTATTAACCCTATAAAAAGTATCATAAAAAATGATATTATCATCAAATTTATAGTTGATATATCAAATACTATAAAACTTAATACACCTAAATCTCGTTCTAAAAATGATGAGATTAAATGTCTTATCTCTTTCCCACCAGTTAAAGCAAATGCTACTATGCAAATCATTATATAGTACTTCTTTATACCTTCTTTTTCACCTGATTCAATTACTTTTAATATGTAACTTAGAAGTAAGTTAATTATAAATACAGATATTCCAACTGATGCAAATTCTATATAATGAGCAATCTTTTCACCTGCAATTGAAAAAAGTGTTAGAAGTACTAAAGTTAATATTACTCCTGGAAGTGTAACTGCATATGCTCCTAATATACTTCCTAGTCCCCCACCTCTTTCATATCCAGCAACTGCACCAAGCTTTACTGGAAGTGCTCCTGGCGTGATATTAGCTATTACTGTATGTTTTAAATAATCATCTTCATTAAACCATTCCTTATCTTCAACTATCTCTTTTTCAACTATCGGTATTAAAGCACTTCCACCACCAAACCCAATTACACCAATCTTAAAAAAAGATGTAAAAATACTTATTAACCTCTTTAACATTTTATCCCTCCTCTCTTCTACTAATAAATTCTCAATTCAAACTCATCCAATTATATTTTAATATATTTACTATTTTTAAAATTGCATAATATTAGGTTTTATTGTTAATATATTAGGAAATTACAGAATAAAAGTGCGAAGCACCTTTATGAAAAGTTTGACTTCGTCAAAAGTGAAAAAGTAACTGATGTAACAGTGAAAATATTCCCTATGCAATAGTGAAAAGTATCCAAATTAATACTTTTCACTTTAACTTTAGTTAAATTTCCATCGCTATAATGGTAACATTTTCATATCGACATAGTCGACTTTTCATTGTAAATCTTGCTTCGCACTTTATTTATTTTAAATATCTAGCTTTCATGTCTCCTAAAGTAACTTTTTCTATTTTAGGAGCATATCCTACTGAACCAAAGTGTACAGTAAGGCTTCCTAAAATCTCTTTAACCCCTTTTTCCATAAGTTCAACTATTCTCTTCACTTCATCATTTGGAATTTCTCCACTTGTTATAGTTTTCATTATTGGAGTTAAATACCCTCTTGGATCAAATCCACCAGGTTTTTCAGTCAATATTTGATATATATCTTTTAAATATTCTACTTCCCTCTTTTCAGGATAATTGTAAAAATACTCCCTTATGTTTCTTGTTACTGCAAGTCTTATATCTGTATCAACATTAATCTTAGCTATTCCACAAGGTATAACCTTCTTTATTTCTTCTATAGAAATACCCCCAGCATTTTTAATATCTCCACCGTACTTATTAACTTCATCAACTATATATTCTGGAACTGTAGATGAACCATGTGAAACTAAAGCTCCAACTATTCCCTCATGTCTTAAATTTTCCATTGATGCTATAGCTATTTCTTTTCTCAGTTTTACATTCTTTCCTTTATTAGCTCCATGCATAGTTCCGTAAGATATTGCTAAAGAGTCTACTCCTGTTCTCCTGAAAAATTCAACAACCTTTATTGGGTTTGTATAAGTTGATTCATCTGAAAATACATTATCTTCAACTCCAGCTAGTACTCCTAGTTCACCTTCAACTGTTACACCTCTTTCATGGGCATAGTCAACTACTTCTTTAGTTAACCTAACATTTTCTTCAAAATCTAAGTTAGACCCATCTATCATTACAGACGTATATCCTGCATCTATAGCGACCTTTACAGAATCAAAATCCTTACCATGGTCTAAATGAATAACTATTGGAATTGGAGAATTTTCTCCATACTTTTTTACTGCATCAACTATTCTCTTTGCTCCTCTTGCTTTATCCTCTAAAGTAGAGTTAAGAAAGTCACATCTCCCCCCCATAAAGCCATTTGCAAAATCAGCTCCTTGAATTATAAGAGGTGATCTTAAAATTTCATGAATTTCTATAGCAGCTTTTATTTGGTGTACTGAGTTCATATTATATGCCCCTTGAGCATATCCGTTTTTAATACAGCTTTCTAAAACTGGTCTTAATGGCATTATTGGCATAACTTATATTTCCTCCTCTTTCATAGCAAGATGAACCGCCGCAGTTTTAAATGCTAATGGAAGTGCTAAGATATTTGGACTATCTCCAACATATTTTCTTGCATCTCTTAAAGCTTCTTCAAATGTGGCTCTAGTCTTCATTCCCATTCCTCTAGCATATCCCGGCTCTTGAGCACCTACTATATATATTGCTGAAGTATTCATTTCTGCAATATGTCCACAAGATATCATTGAGAAGGCATGGAAAGGATGATATGCATAAGCATATCTATATTTATCTATATATTCCTTCTTAGTTGCTAAATACTCGCCATATTGATTTAAATCTGGTAATGTATTTGCATAGTTCTTTTGGAACATTTCATATACTTCTCTGTATGCTGGAAATTCTTCATCATGGAAATATCCATTACAAGTTGAAGAACATATAACAACACAGTTATCACTAAGTATTCTCTTATGTCTTATAATTTGAGCGGAAATAGCTTGCATCATAAGAATTGGGTTAGTTCCCATACCATTACCATAGTGAAAAAATTGAGGCATACCAAATACTAGAACATCATATTTCTTTTCTGCCCAATGCACATAAGTACGTTTATTAGCAACTTCCCAAGATAACTTTTGAATTTCTTTAGCATATCCTGTAAATATATCTATTTGTCTTGAATTACTATCTAAAACAGCATCACAAGTAAAAAACTTTTTACCCATGCATTTTTCCATATGTTGACCAATTTCATCAAACTTAGTTCTCATTAAGCTCTTATTGCTAACTGGAGTAAAATCACTTCCATGCATTACATCTGGTACATGGTGAGATGCTATACTTCTCCAATGAGTTATACCTGTAGAACAATGCTTATATCCACCTGAATATCCTCCATATGGATTACCTTGAGCATGTCCAATTAAAACTGCAAGGTCTGCATCAAAAACTTCTTTATTCATTATTACCTTATCACCACGGTTTGTGCATCCAAGGTCAACTAAGTTATCCCAATTTTCACTATCGTGGTTAGTAATTTGTCCACTATACCAAAAAGCATTAAATATTTTATCTCCTAAAATTCCTCTTATTTCATCCTTAGTGTTTTTTCTATGAAGTCCATTACTACAAATAAGTTTTATATCTCTCTTTTCAACCCCTGCCTTTAGGCATTCATCTATAATTATTGGAATAGAAACCTTTCTATGAGCATCTTCTTGTGTTCCACCTTTAACTCTATCTGGGAAAACTATAACTACTTTTGATCCTTTTTTAACCTGCTCGCTTATTGACTTAACTCCAATTGGATTTAAAATTGACTCTCTAGTTCTTTCTTCTATATTATCCATCGGTTCAGGATCTTTGACTGTAACTCCTGGTATAAATACATCTGTATTATCTGGTAAATTAGCATCCATAACTCCATGACCATATTCAAATTGTAACTTCATAAATTCTCCTCCTAAACTCTATCCATAATTATATTTAAATTTATTTTTAACCCTTACTTAAATACTTCTCAATTGATAAATTCAATTTTATCACTTGCTAGAGGCACTTTCCCAATAAACTCTGCTGGCTAATTATATCTATCTATAATAACTCTTAAATCTTCAACACTAAATCCTATGTCTCCAGTAAACTTAGTAAGTGCCACAAGTCCACCATCTATAGTTTCTATCTCAGATATCATCTTTGTATTTTCTTCTTTTAATCCTCCACCATAAACTACAGCTAGCTCTTTTCCTAAAATCTCTCTTGTAACCTTTTTTATATATGATGAAACAAAAGCTATATAATCGCTATCTGGCGGAGTTTTTCCTGGTCCTATTGCCCATATAGGCTCATAAGCAATAACTATATTAGTACTATCTAAATAATCTTTAACTCCCACTAATCCTCTTTCAAGTTGACCTTTTAGTACTTTTTCAACATTAGGCTTAACTTCTTCTAAAGAACCTGTCCCTCTCTGCTGAGCAGTTTCACCTATACAAAGTAATACATGCATATTTCTCTTTAAAGCAGCTAGAACTTCTTTATTTATCAAACTATCTACTGCATTAGCTAACTTTTCCATTAAAACTTCATTTCTAGTTATATTAGATTCGAATGCTTCTATTATCTCTTGCTTATCTCTTCTTTCCTCACAATGCCCTATTATTACACTTTTACAACCTATATTAGCTGCTGATGCTGCTGGTAAGTGAGTTGTTAATGCTCCAAAATTACCACCTTTTTCTACATCAGTTCTATAAACACCTTGAACTCCTATAGCTAATGTTCTTGTTCTTTTAGCAGGGTATCTCTTTAATCTTTCAATTGCAGGTATTATATAGCTTTCTGGCAACATATAAACAACTATAATATCTTCCAAAGTACCTAATCCGAGTTCAACGCTTTTATCAACTATATTCTCAATCCAAGCCTTAGGATTATCAACCTTACATATACCACCTAATTCCTTAGGTACATCAAATCTTTTAAGATTTACGAATATTTCTCTCATATTTTCTCCTCCCATCTAAATTTGCTCTTTTCTTGCTCCTAAATTAAAATCTGTAAAGTCTTGTATTTCTCTACCTATAAGAGGTTTGCACCAATTTATAAATTCTTGTGTCACATAATTACCTCTTTCATTTATAAATTCTTTAGGTAGTTTTTTTTCATGCATCATAACTTTGCTTATAGGTATTAATGATGTTTCACACTTATATGGTTCTGTTGAAATTCTATTTAATCCCACCATATATCCTGTTTTCCCTTCTACAGCAGCTTTTACCGCTATTCTCCCAGCTTCTATTGCTTCATTAACATCAACTTCTGACTGCATAGTTATTGAGGCTCTACCTAATATTCCTGGCTTTTCACTTCTAGCTTTTATTCCTAATTCTTTTATAACCAAAGTAGCTAAATGTGTTCCTACATCTCCAAAGTAAGTTGCTCTTTCAGTTTTAAATATAGGCTCCACTATAGGCTGCCCATTTTCATTTTTTAACCCTTCACTAGCAACTACAACTACCCCACCATATTTTTCATGAAATCTCTTAACATCTTCTAAAAACTCTTCTTTTACGAAAGGTCTTTCTGGCAAATAAATAAGATGTGGTGCATCTCCTTCCTTCTTTCTAGCTAAAGCTGATGATGCTGTAATCCATCCTGCATTTCTTCCCATAGCTTCTATTATTGAAACGTGAATCGGCAAAGACTTAACATCTTCTCCTACTTCCTTCACTGAATTAGCCATATACCTTGCTGAGCTTCCAAAACCAGGAGAGTGGTCAGTAATTGATATATCATTATCTATTGTCTTAGGAATTCCAATGACATTAATCCCATCTTCCTTCGCCACTTCATATATCTTTCCGCATGTATCCATTGAACCATTTCCACCATTAAATAAAACATATTTAATGTTATATTTCTTGAATATCTCTAACATTCTTTCATACTCTTTTTCATATAATGGGAACCTTGAAGTTCCCAATGCTGATGCTGGTGTTTTAGGCAATAAATCTATCATTTCTTGTGATTGCTTTCTAAGATCTATAAAATTCTCTTCTAAAATCCCACTACTTCCACCAATAGCACCATAAATAGCACCTATCTCTTCATACTTCTTAGCTTCTTCTATAGCACCATAAAGTGATGCATTTATTACTGCTGTTGGTCCTCCTCCATGAGCTATAATCATATTTCCCTTCATATAAACTATCCCTTCTATAAATTTTATATCTAAAATGTTTAGCCTCCATTTATAGTGAATATGGATAAGAATTATCTTTACTTCTATGCATTCTCAAACAAATGCTCTATATTTAACTCTCTTATTTGCTTCACTATCTCCTTAGTTCTACTTAATCCAAACTTCTTTAAGAGTCCTTTTATTTGAGTTTTTACCGTTACCACTTCAACGCATCTAATTTTCGCTATCTCATCTATCTTTTTATTCTTTAAAAATAACTTTATCAACTCTCGTTCTGCTGGCGTAAGCTTTGATATATTATTTATAAAAAATAATAAGCTCTTTTCAGTTCTGCTTAGCCTAAATAGCTCATCCCTCATTTTTGTTTGTATTCTAGCTTCAAGTATAGGTTCTCCTTCATATGCCTTTCTTATATGGTTTAGTATTGTGTTATATTCAGCTGACTTAACTACATAATCAACAGCACCACTAGCCATAGCAGTTACTATCATATTATCTGAATCATGAGCAGTTAAAAATATTACTGGAATCTCTTGATTAAATTTATGTATTTCTTCTGTTGCTAAAATACCTGAATTCAAAGTATCCATTTCAATATCCATCAAAATAATATCGCAATGTACATTTTTAGCCAAATCAACTATTTCAGCCCTTGTACCTGCTATTCCTAGAATCTCCATATCGTCTTGACTTTCTATGAGTTCACAAAAATCATCTCGTATTATTTCAAAGTCTTCTGCAAGTAATATTTTAATTTTAGAATCCATACCTTTCCCCTACCAATCCACAATATTTATCTACCATACTTAGGAAGCATCACATAGAACGTAGTTCCTTCACCTACCTTACTCTCTACTCGAGTAAATCCAAAGTGATATTTAGCAATTTTTCTTACATAATAAAGACCCATTCCCCAATTTTGATTTGTATTTTTATCTGTATAAAATGGCTCAAATATCTTTCTTCTTTTTTTACTATCCATACCAATTCCATTATCTTTAATTACTATCACGTTATACAATCGTTCTGATTGAATATATACATTAAGTTTTTTATTTCTATCATCACTACATCTCAAAAGTGCTTCATATCCATTAACCATTAGGTTATATACAGCTTCACTTAAGTGATCAATATCCGCTAAAATAGTATTATTATTCTCATAAGTTATTTCTATATCATCTACTTGATACTTTTGTGAAAATTTACTATATGCTTTTTTTACAACCTCTTCAATCTCTATAGGTTGTAAAGTTATTGTCTTTGATTTAAAGCACTTATGAAGTTCTTCCATTCTCTCAGTCATCTGCTCTGTAAGAGTTCCTAATTTTCTCGCATTATCTTTAAGCTTGTCTAAATCGATATCATTAGCATCATCAACTTCTACTAGTTTCTTTATATTTCTACTTAAAAGCTTTAGTGCAATAAGCTGATTTTTTATTCCATGAATAAATATACTAACTACTTCTCCAGCTGTATTTACTCTTCTTTTCATTATTTTATCTTCATCTTTATCATCATAATTAATATGAGTATTAGCTAAATTTATAGCTCCAAATATAAGCAATAAAATAACTATTCCAGAAATCAAAAACCATTTATCTAAAGAAATGTTAGGATTTATGTAGCTATATTTTCCCCAGAGATATTCATAACCATGAGGTTGAAATATATATATTGGACTATCTATTGCAAATAATATATAAAATATAGTAATGCTTATTTGAGCAATGGCTATATATCCAAACTTCCTTTTTATAAAATTAATTGTTATTTTGCTATATTCGTGTACAAACAATATTATAGCCAAGGCTATATATAACAAAATCCACCATAATACTAACTTATTAAGTGATTTCTGAAGTATCAAATACCCTTTAAACCATACTCTATAATTTGCAGGATAAAAAATTATAAGGAAAATTATAGATGGTATTGTAGCTATTTTATATATAACTCTATTACTTCTAATCCAATCAATCATTGAATAATTCATAGCTATTAATAACAGAAATAATGGAAATAAACTTCTTCCAATAACAACGAGGTATCCTATAGTATCTAAAGATATAGCTGTATATTTAATACAATTTTGTATACCTTTAGTTATGAAAAGAAATAGCTGCTGACTATCTGAAAGTCCTCCTGATTTTGCAAAGAACAAAATAAGTCCCATAAACATTAATATACAGCTTATATATAAACCAGCTATTAAGAAATATAATTTATTTCTATCCAATATCAAAATTGCGACAGAAATAATAGCCAATAAAAACAAAATTACAATTAACATACTAATACTCCATATTTTTACAATTATTATTTTGATTGTATCACATTTTTCAGAATATTTCGTATACTTTTTGTTTATTTTAATAATTATATCAATATAGAGCATGATAACCATCACGCTCTATATTTAAAATTATACTTAATTTAATCCTTCATAAGCTTCTGTTAATATACTTGAATCAAAGTAATCAGTGACTGGTACTTCCTTATCAAGTTTTCCTTCTTTTATGAATAAATCTTGCTGAGCTTTATACCATTTTTCAACTTGACCATCTTTAATTGCATCGTATACTTCTTTAGAAGTTAACCATTTTCCTTCATTCTTAGTTGCAAGAATTGTTTCTTCATCAGCATCTATTTGCTTAGCAACCAATTTAGCTGATTCATCAATATTAGCATTTCTATAATCCATTGATTTTAACAATGCTTTTGTAAATCTTACAAGAACGTCTCTATTTTCACTTGCATACTTTTCAGTAACAACCCAGCTTGATGGGAATACGAAATTATCCGTGAAGTCTTCATTTGAAGCAAGCTTAACAACTTTATCCTCACCTAAGGCTTCTCTAACAGTATTAGTATTTGGTGACCATATTGAAACAGCATCAACTTGTCCAGATATAAATGCTGTTACAGCTCCTGCAACTTCCATATTTACAACTTCAACGTCCTCTCTAGTCAAACCTACTGATTCAAGAGCAAGGTTTAAGATAACTTCTCCTGATGTACCTAATTGAGTTGCTATAGTCTTTCCTTTTAAATCTTCTATTTTGGCTATTCCAGAATCTATATTTACTAATAATTCATCAGCTTGGCTTGTGCAATCTAGAGCAAATAACTTAACTTGACCTTGACAAGCTAAAAGGTGGGCACCATGTCCTATATATCCTACATCTATATCTCCAGAAACCATCGCTGCAACTTCTGGCGGCCCAGCTGTAAATTTAACTAATTCAATTTCTAGACCTTGTTCTTCAAAGTATCCTTTGTCGATACCAGTTACCATTGCAGAAGCACCTCCCATATTTGGATGGTAAGCTATCTTCATCTTAACTGTTTCTAATGGTTTTTCTTCTTCTACTGTAGGTTCTTCTTTCTCTTCAGTAGTTGTTGGTTGACTTGTTTCTCCACTTTCCTTGTTAGAGCTTGAGCATCCTGCAAAAAGTCCTGTAGCAATTATCCCTACAGCTAATAAACTTAATAGTTTTTTAATTTTCATTCTCTTTTCCCCCTTAATTTTAATTTGGATTTATTTTGCAACCTCAAGATATTCATGATATACTTGAGCCCAAATTTCATTTTTCAATTCAATAAACTCTCGTGTCATCTTTGTTTCTTGATTTCTTGGGTAAGGAATATTTACATCTATGATTGATTTTATGCGTCCTGGTCTAGCACTCATTATTATTACCTTAGTAGCCAATATTATAGCCTCTTCAACATCATGTGTAATAAAAAAACATGTCTTTTGTTCTTTCTCCCAAGTATCTAATAACTCTTGTTGAAGCTGAGTTCTTGTTTGAGCATCAAGAGCTCCGAATGGTTCATCCATAAGTAATACTTCTGGATTTACTGCATATGCTCTTGCTATAGCAACTCTTTGCTTCATCCCTCCTGATAACTCCTTAGGATAAGATTTAGCAAATTCATTAAGTCCTACTACTTCTAAGTATTTTTCTACTCTTTCTTTTATTTCACTTTGTGGAAGTCCTTTAAGCTTCAATCCAAATTCTATATTCTTTTCAACTGTTAGCCATGGAAATAATGCATATTGTTGAAATACTACTCCTCTTTCTGGACCTGGTCCTTCAACTAAATTTCCATCTACATAAACTTCTCCTGACGTTGGACTATCCAATCCTGCTAATATGTTTAAAAGAGTTGATTTCCCACATCCTGAAGGTCCAACAACACATATGAATTCGTTTTCTTTTATATCAAAGGAAACTCCATTAAGTGCAACCACTTCTCCTCTTCTTGTATCAAATACTTTTTTAACATTATCTATTCTAACCTTTACGCTTGATGTGTTTCCTGCCATCCTGTAAGTCTCCTCTCTAAAAATTTAACTAATTTTTCCAATGTAATGCCTATTACACCTATTATAACTATTCCAAGTAGAACTATATCCATTTGGAAATATAAACTTGCTTCTTGAATCATCGTTCCAAGCCCTGCTTGTGCTCCAGTAAGTTCTGATGCAACTAGAGTTGTTAACGCTGCTGCAAGACCTAACCTTATACCAACTAATATAAATGGTAACGATGCAGGGACAACAACCTTTAAAAATATAGTTCCATCTTTAGCTCCTAAGACTCTTGCTGCTTTAATTAATGTAGCATCAACATTTCTTACCCCCTGGTATATTGAAACAACCATCACTAAGAATGAAGCTATAAATATAACTATTATCTTTGATGGTTCTCCGATACCTGCTCCAACTATTACTAGTGGTATATATGCTATTGGAGGTATTGTTCTTATAAATTGTATCCATGGCTCTACTATATTCCTAAACACCTTATACCATCCCATTAAGAAAGCTACTGGAATTGCTGCTATAAGCCCAAATGTGAATCCACCTAAAACCCTAAATAAACTCTTTCTAATATGAATCCATATTTTCCCCTTTTGTACTTGATTAATTAAAGCCCCAATTACCTCTGCTGGTGATGCAAATATAACTCCTCCAGCATCAGTCATTGAGATAAGTTGCCAAACTAATATTGCTAATAAAAAAGATATAAATACCCAAACTCTATTATCAATTTTATTTATAATTGATGAAAATTTATTTTCTGAGCTTTTACTCTTTTTAACTGTCATATTCATAATTATCCTCCCTTTTATTTATATCAACTCTCCCTGTAAACATTTACTTTATGTTTTAATCTTACAATTGTATGTCGCATTGGACAAGTATGATATTTTATCATACTTTATTGTCAATGTTATTTTCCTAATCTTTCAAACACCCTCTTCTTATAATTCTCTACTCCAATTTGACTAAATTGATTAACCCCTAAAAGTTTACCTGATACATAACAATTTATTTCACACCAGTAAAATATACAGCTTGTATCTCCTGAAAATTTTATCTTATCTCTCATATACAACTTTTCCCTTAACTACTGTGTAAAGTGGAATTAATTTATCATCTAAAATAACAACATCACCATCTTTACCTAAAGCTATTTCCCCCTTATTATCTAAACCAAGTACATTAGCCTGATTTTTAGTTAAAAATCTAATTACATCCTCTAAGTCTTTACCTGTAAATTTAATTAAATTTCTTAAGGCTCTATCCATAGTTAATGTACTCCCTGCTCTTGTTCCATCAGAAGCTAATTGGGCATCTCCATCTTTAACAACTATATCATTTACTCCTAACTTATACTCTCCATCACTTAATCCTGCTGCCATAATTGAATCAGTTATAGCCAAAATCTTATCATCCCCTTTAACCTTAATAATAAGTCTAACTATTCCTGGATGAAGATGAAACCCATCACATATTATTTCTGAGTAAAGATCTGATTCTAAAGCTGCTCCTATAGCTGATGGTCTATGCTGATGAATAGTTCCCATAGCATTAAATACATGAGTTGAACTTGTAACTCCTTGATTAATGCAGCTTAAACACTTATCATAATCAGCTCCTGTATGTCCCATAGAAGCCACTATATTATTTTCCTTTAAATAAGCTACTAACTCCTCTATCCCATTATTTTCTGGAGATATAGTCATATATTTAATATTGTTTTTACTTGCCTTTATATAATCCTTCATATTTTCAATAGATGCATCCTGAATTAAATATTCTGGCATAGCACCTTTATACTGAACACATAAGAAAGGTCCTTCCATGTGGATTCCTAAAATTTCTGAACCCTCTGTCCCTCCTTCCTTTGCATTAGCAATTTCACTTAATAATTCACACATAGTTTCATGAGTATCTGTTAAAACTGCTGGCAAAAAGCTTGTAACACCACAACTTGCAAAAAACTTACTTAACTTATTTAAATCATCTTTTGAAGCATGATTTATATCAATCCCATTTCCTCCATGAGTATGAATATCTATAAATCCTGGAATTACAACTTGTCCACTAACATCTAACACCCTTAATTCATTATTATCAATTTTAAAATCACCAATTCTATTTATAATCCCATCTACTATTTCTAAGTTTCCATTAACGTACTCTTTCCCAACTAATATTTTCCCATTAGTAATAACTAAACTACTCATAAATTCACCTCATTAAATTAATATGGCATCTTTGCAGCATTTGAAGTTAAAGTTATCTCAACATCATTATGATCTCTTAATAAAGATAACGGGCATGCTACTGTTCTTTCTCCAAATATCCCTTCCCTAACTATCGCTCCATGCCAATCTCTAAAGCAATAAAGTTTAATCTTTCTTGCACTTAAAATTTCCTTCATCCCTATTGTAATACACATCTTAGGCATAGCTTTAATAGCACCTCCCAAAGAGCCAACTGCATTAATTGTTATAGTTTCTCTTGAAATATTCAATACTCTTGTAGTACGATTTTTAAAATCTTCAGCAGTACATACTTCATGTTGTTCTGGTGGCTCATTGAAAGCTATATGTCCATTTATTCCTATTCCACCAAAACATATATCTACTCCACCTAACTTTTCGATTGTTTCCATAACCTTTTGCTCATTACCTACTTCTGGGAAAATCCTTTGATTTTCTGACATTACTAAATCTAAATCTATCTTTGAGTAAACTGACTTTTCCATAAATCCTCTAAAGCTTAATTCATGCCCCTTTGAAATAGGAGTATTTTCATCTATCATATATTCGTCCATATTTATAAACCAAACATTTTTCAAGCTTATCTTATGCTTGTTTACTAGTCTAACAAAGATAGGATATTGACCTGTAGGCCCTACTGGGCATATAAATACAGTTCTTTTTCCTTCTTCATTATTTTTATTTATTTCTTCTATCATATCTAATGCCATCTCATAAAACACTTCTCCAGCATCACCCAAAACCTTTACATCGATAACGTCATTATTTACTAATTCTTCAATAGTTTTTTTATACATAAATCTATCCCCCATACAATGCTATATATTTTCTATAATAAAATTCTACTATAATATCCTTCCTAAGAAAGTATTAATTTTTTTCATACTTTTTATATAATCACAGATAATTACTAAAAAAAACAGATTAGCTTTTCTACATCAGCTAATCTGTCTCTATATTATCTATCATATTATTTTTCTTATGGAGCTTCCCCTTCAGGTGACATTTGATTATTATCAAAATTGTCACTATTGCCTAAATCTTCTCCTTGATTACTTCCATCATCAGTTATTGTTCCATCTCCGGTATTACTTTCATTAACTGGAGGTACAATATCTTCAGAAGGTTCTTCAGGATGTATTACCTCTTCTTCAATAGGTTCATATATCTCTGGTGTATAATAATCTTCCTCATAGTAATATTCTTCGTAATAATAACTTTCATCATAACTACTTCCAAATCCATCATATTCAAAATAAATACTTGGATCTTTTTCTGTAGATCTGTTAAGTATAAAATCTGGCAAATAATCATTAAATATAAAATCATTTAATATTTCTGCATTTTCATACCTATCCATACTTATAACCCAACCTATACCATCAATCTTAACATCTTCTGAGAGTTCAGGAACTGGTATACTTAACTGTTCTGTAACTAGACTAGGGAATTTAAATACAGTATATGCTAAGTCAAGACACTCATAAAGATCTATATTTGTTCTAAGATAATCTAGCATCTTAGTTGCTATACCAAGATACTTAATAGGCTTAGTCTTCTGTAATTTTTCAGCAACTTTAAAAAGGACTTCTCTTTGTCTTTCTGTTCTTTCGTAGTCATCTCCAACACCTTTTCTTATTCTTGCATAAGATAAAGCTTGTTTACCATTGAGCGTTTGAAGTCCAGGCTCTTCTACAGGACAATCATTTCCTCCTGTTGCTTCACCAATATACTTATTTAATTCATTCAATTGATATTCCTGAACATCAATTTCTATTCCACCTATTTGATCTATAATAGCCTCAAATCCTACAAAATTTATCATTACATATTTTTCTATATTAATATCATAATTATATTTTATAGTCTCCATTACTAATTCAGGTCCACCTAAAGAAAATGATGCATTCATCTTATTTTCTCCATAACCTGGTATATATACTAACGCATCTCTATACAGTGAGGTTAACTTAATCTTTTTATTATTACTATCCAATGTTGCTATTATCATTGAATCAGATCTTTGATCCGCTGCATCAAAATCTATTCCATCAACACCTAATAATAAAACATTGGTAATACCTTCAACTGTCCTATATTCAACTGTTTCCTCGCTTTCAGTATTTTGAGTAACAGTAGGTTTTTCAATCTGCTTAGTAGGCCTATATATCTTACTTCTCACGTAAAAATATCCCGAAGCTATAAATACTATTAATAATAATAGTACTGAAAAAGCGCTTATTATAATCTTCTTTTTCTTACTTAACTTTCTTTTCTTTCTTCTATTACTATCCTTTGTTTCTTGTGAATCCAACTTACCCCACACCTCCATACTTCATATACCTTCCATTTTATACTAACTTCATATAAATAAACAATAAGTTTTTTAAAATTTCAAAATTAATTTACATAAGGGAATAAGTTATTCTACCACCTCATAAAAAAAGAGCTTCTGTAGGCAAAATAAATTTTTAGTAAACCGAAAAAACATTTGCCTATACAAAATAAATAAAAGCCTACGACATGAATCTTATATCTGCCGTAGGCTTTCTTCTACTCTGTTCTTAAAGCTTCTACCGGATCTTTCTTAGATGCCACTTTTGCTGGTATTAATCCTGCTATAACAGTTAATAACATGCTTATAGCAATTAATATAATAGCGCCTGCTACTGGAAGTTTTGATACTCCTGAAATACCTGATACTGCCTTTATTATAGCATTTATAGGAATATTTAATAATATCGTTACTATTATTCCTATTGCACCTGCTCCAAATCCAACTATTACTGTTTCTGCATTAAATACTCTTGAAATATCCTTCTTAGATGCACCGATACTTCTAAGAATACCTATTTCTTTAGTTCTTTCAAGAACTGAGATATAAGTAATAATACCTATCATAATTGATGATACAACTAAAGATATTGCTACGAATGCAATAAGTACATAGCTTATTATATCTATTATTGAAGTTACTGAAGACATCATAAGTCCTACCATATCGTTATAAGTAACAACGTACTCTTCTTCACCTGCATCTGTTTTTTCATTATTATATGCTGTAATTATATCTTCAATAGATTCTTTTGCTTCAAAGTCTTTAGCATAAATATTTATAGTTGAAGGATTATCTAAATCAACACATCCTAATAAAGATAGGTTTCCTTCATATGTTGCATCAGTTGCTTCTGCTTGCTGTTTCATAAGAGCTTGTAGTTCTTCTTGTGAAAGTGATGCTAAATAAGCCTTCTCTTCATCAGTTAAGGTAGACATATCTATAGCTGTCATATCATTATCTTCGCCATCTTCTACTACAAAAGCTTTTCCTGTAAATACATCTGTATCTGGATTTTCTTTTTGCTCTTTTACTATCTCGCTGTCATTTATACTATTAATAACATATTCAGTTAAGTCACTTGTATAACCTACTGCTGAGCTTATAGAAGTTGCTACTGCCTCTTCTGATGGTCTTACTATACCAACAACCTTTAACTCAAGGGCATCTTCAACAAGCTTTTTCATATAAACTGCATTTTCACTTTTATCTACCCAAGTGTTACCCTCTTTTTCATAGTAATCTGTATTTAAAACAAGCTTATAAGTTAAATTTAATAACTCATCAAAAGTATAGCTTACTACTTCTTGATTTTCTTCAACCTCTTCACCAGCCTGTATCTTTTTCATCTTAGCTTCTAATTCAGAAGAATCTAATAAGCCTATAGAATAAAGATTTACGTCACTGATTTCATTATTTTTATCTACTACTAATATTATTTCATCATAATTTTCTGGCCATTTTCCTGCAACCACATCATATTGTGATTCTAAAAGAGTCTGATTTCCTAAAAGTTCTGTCCATACATTAAAGCTTGATGCCATAGGCATTTGAGATGCTCCACCACCAAATCCAAGCTTATCATAAACAGTTGTTGGACTAACCTCAACAATACCATTAGATGTATCAGATTTATAAATATGAAGGTCTAAATCATATCCATACTGAATGACATTAGCATACTCGTCTATATTAGAATTTCCATTCTCTAAATACTCTCTAAATGATTTTAAATCATTTTTAGTAACTTGAGCACTCATAGACTCCATCATTCCACTCATTATATTATTGGAATAAACCTTGCCTTCTTCACGCTCTTCATCAGCTTTATTCTTATTCATCATACTTTCCATCATGCTACTCATATCTACAGTCTGACTTTCTATAGATATTGGGTAAGATGAAAGTGTATCTTCCTGAACCTTATTTATATAGTCCTTAACTCCGCTTGATAGTGATAATATTAAAGCTATACCTATAATACCAATACTTCCTGCAAAAGCAGTTAAAATAGTTCTTCCTTTTTTAGTCTTCAAGTTATTTAAACTTAAAGATAATGCAGTTCCAAATGACATTGAAGTTTTCTTTGCTTCTCTTTCACTTTTTTCTGTAGAAATTTTAATTTCTTCATCACTGCATGGGTTTGTGTCATCAATTATATTACCATCTCTAACTCTTACTATTCTGTTTGCATATTCTTCAGCAAGCTCAGGGTTATGAGTAACCATTATTATAAGCCTGTCCTTAGATATCTCCTTTAACAGTTCCATAATTTGAACGCTTGTTTCAGAGTCTAATGCTCCTGTAGGCTCGTCTGCTAATAATATATCTGGGTCATTTATAAGTGCTCTTGCTATAGCAACTCTCTGCATCTGTCCACCAGACATTTGGCTTGGCTTCTTATGTAACTGCTTTCCAAGTCCTACTTTTTCAAGAGCTTCCTTTGCTCTCTGTCTTCTTTCTGTTTTAGAAACACCTGATAAAGTAAGTGCTAATTCAACATTAGATAATACAGTTTGGTGTGGAATTAAGTTATAGCTTTGAAATACAAAACCTATTGAGTGATTTCTATAAGTATCCCAATCCCTATCATTAAATTTCTTTGTAGACTTTCCATTAATTATTAAATCACCTTTATCATATTGATCAAGACCACCAATAATATTAAGCATAGTTGTTTTACCTGAACCACTTTGTCCTAAGATAGCAACAAATTCACTTTTTCTGAAATTTAAGCTTACACCATCTAAGGCGGTCTGCGTTAAATCTCCAGTTTTATAAACCTTATAAATGTTCTTTAACTGCAACATATATTACTACTCCTCCTGCTATTGTTCTTTCAATAAGCTTATATTAAGCCTCCAAAATAAACTGAAAATAAACTAATTTAACTTTTTTTGTTATTCTTAAGTATTATTTACCACTTTTTTATACTCTTATTCTGTTTATCCTCGATTTATTTTTTTATGGTATAATTTTATAGTTATTATAAAATTGAGAAATATTCTTAGGAGGATTTTATGTTTCATATATTAATTGTTGAAGATGATAAAAATACAAGAAAGCTTATGGATGCTATTATTTCCAATGATGGTTATAAAACTTATACTGCTGAAAATGGCAGAGAAGCTCTTGAGGTTTTTGATAAAGAACATATCGATTTAGTAGTTTTAGACATTATGATGCCAGAGATGGATGGATACGAACTTACTGATACATTGCGTTCATGTAACAATAATATTCCGATACTTATGGTATCAGCTAAACAGCTTCCTGAAGATAAAAAGAAAGGCTTCTTAGTTGGAACTGATGATTATATGACCAAGCCTATTGATGAAGAAGAAATGCTACTTAGAATTAAAGCTCTCTTAAGACGTTCAATGATAATAAATGAGAGAAAGCTTAGAGTTGGCAATGTAGTTTTAGATTATGATACCCTTACAGTAAGCCGTAATGATGATATTAAAATATTGCCTCAAAAGGAATTTCAATTATTATATAAGCTGCTTTCTTATCCAAATAAAATTTTCACTAGACTTCAGCTTATGGATGAAATATGGGGCTTAGAATCAGAAACCTGTGCAAATACATTAAATGTACATATAAATAGACTTCGTAAAAAATTTGAAGACTATCCTGAATTTGAGCTTGTTGCTGTAAGAGGATTAGGATATAAGGCGGTAAAGCATGAAGAGAAATAAAAAACACTGTAATAAGAGATTTAACGGGCTTACTATCCTGCTGACAGGCGTAGTTTTTATAATAATAGTAAGCACTATGTGTATAGTTGCGTTGATTGGAAGCTTTTTATATAATAATCAACTATTTAGAGAACCTCAACATCCACCATTTCTTCGTATTTTATTATTTATAGCGCTTTTAAGTACAATAATAGGGTGTACATTAACATTAATATTTGGAGAAATTCCATTAAAGCCAATAAATAAATTGATTGATGCCACTGAAGAATTATCTAATGGAAACTTTGATGTAAGAATTAACTTTGATTATCCTAAAGTTTTGAATAATCTCTCTATAAGCTTTAATAATATGGCCTCGGAGCTTGGAAGTGCTAAAATATTAAGAAATGACTTTGTAAATAATTTTTCTCATGAATTTAAAACACCAATAGTATCTCTTAGAGGCTTTGCAAAGCTTCTTAAAAACGATAATCTTCCAAAAGAAGTTCGTGATGAATATTTAGATATAATAATAAGTGAATCAGATAGGCTTGCAACTCTTGCTACTAATATATTAAACCTATCAAATATTGAAAATACAAATATAATATCTGATCAGCATGACTTTGACCTAGCTGAACAAATAAGACATTCAATACTTATGCTTGAATCAAAATGGTCAGATAAAAATATTAATATGAATATAGATTTAGATGAAACTAGTTACTATGGAAATGAAGAACTTCTAAAGCAGGTATGGGTTAACTTAATTGATAATGCTATAAAATTTACTCCAAACAATGGCGATGTAAAAATTGAATTAATGTCTTTTGAAGATAGTGTTATCTTTAAAGTTAAAGACACAGGTATAGGCATGACTCAAGATGTAAAAGCTCATATTTTCGATAAATTCTATCAAGGTGATACATCCCATACAACTGAAGGCAACGGCTTAGGTTTGACTATGGTAAAGAAAATAGTAGAGCTTCATAATGGTAATATAGATGTAAAAAGTCATCCAAACAAAGGTACAATAATAAAAGTCGTACTTCCAATTTAAATAAAGTGTGAGCATATCTCACACTTTATCACCATCATTCTCTTCCTTCAAGGACAATAATACCTTTGTAATAATTTCAAGCTCTCCCCTAGAAAGATTATCAAAATCATCTAATCTTTCTTTAATCTCTTCAATAGCTTCATATTTGTAATCACCTTTATTTCTCTCTCTATCTTTTCTTAAAAAATATGTAGATATAGTTCCTGTCAATACACCCATAAAAGTTACTCCTGTAATCATAAGAATAACTGCTACTATCCTTCCTAAATCTGAAGTAGGGGCAATATCCCCATATCCTACAGTAGTTGTAGTTACAAAGCTCCACCAAAGAGCATCCTTAAATCTTATATCTTCAAAGATAGATATAAATGCTGCACAAGAGAAAATCAAAGTAATAGTTATTAAAAGTACATAATTAAAATAATTAGTCCTAAGAACAACTCTTACTTTTTTGACAATATTATTTATAAAGACCGTTGCCTTTAAAGCCTTAAGCGCCTTTAAAAATTCAGTAACTCTTAAAAATCTAAATATTCTAAGAGCCATAAATAATGAATTAAAAGGTATTATGGTTATCAAATCTATCTTATTATTTTTAATAAAACTCCACTTATTTTCACTTTTTATTAATCTTGTAAAATAATCTAAAAGAAAAAAAATATATATTCCGTTGTCTATGATTGTTATAATCCTATCCATCTCACTAGATAGCGTCATAGTTAATTGTATTATAGTTATAGTTACAACTACTAAAGCTAAAATCATCATAAAGAGTTCATATAAAAACCTCTGTGATTTTGTCTCCATAATATCAGCTCCTCTACTGTAAGTATATCCAAATAAAAAAGTGTAAATCAAAAGTTATTCTCTTCTTCCAATTTGTATCATTTTCCTTGATATTCCATAAGTTGTATTATAAAATCAAATTATCCCCCCTAGGGGGTTATTTTTCAATTTCAATATCCCCCTATAAGGGATTTTAAAAAGAGAGGCTATACTATGATTGAATTAAATCCAAGGAAAATATTATATAAACCATCATATCTGAATGAAATAAAATCCATATTAATTCTAGCTATACCAGTTATAATAGAAAATATACTTCAGGTACTCCTTGGTACCACTGATACCTTGTTTGCCGGTAAGCTTCATCCTAATGCTATAGCTGGAATAGGAGCTACTAACCTGATAAATAATATTTATATTGCCTTCTTTACAGCTATAGGTGTTGGAACTACCGCAATAGTTTCAAGAAATATAGGATTAAAAAATAAAGAAAAAGCAATTGAAACTGTTAAACAAGCTATTATCCTTACTACAGGAATTAGTTTAATTATAGGGCTTATAAGCTTCTTATTTGCTAAACCTATTTTAATAACCTTAGGAGCAACTTCCGATATCCTTGAATATGCATTGCCATATTTTATAGTTGTGGCAGTTCCATGTATATTTTTAAGTCTATCATTAATATTATCAAGTTCACTAAGGGCAGCTGGTAATACTAAAACACCTATGATAGCATCAATAGTAGCCAATGTTATAAATATTATTTTGAATTATATTTTAATATTGGGGATATTTGATTTTAAAGGACTAGGAATAATTGGAGCTGGATTAGCAACAACTATATCTCGTGTGATAACAGTTAGTATACTTCTATTTAATCTTTGTAAAGGTAAAACGATTTTAAAATTAAAGCTGTTTGATAAATGGAATATTGATAAAGGTTTAATACTATCAATAAGTAAAATTGGTGTTCCTGCAGGAATTGAAAAACTAATAATGAGATTTGGACAACTTGCCTATGGTTCATTAATTATATCACTAGGGACTTCTTCATATGTAGCACATAATATAGCTGGAACTATTGAAAGTTATTCATACCTTCCAGCTATGGGGTTTGGAGTTGCTGCAACTACTTTAATAGGAAGTCAATTAGGTGCTGATAATCCTAAATTTGCTAAGAGATATGGTCTTTTATGTAACCTTCTTTCAACTATAGTAATGATCATAATAGGCAGTATATTTTTTATAGCAGCTCCTTCATTAGCAAAAATGTTTACTGACGATTTGGAAGTTCAAAACTTAGTTGTAACAGTATTAAGAATAATCGCCATATTTCAACCATTTTTATCTATTACATTAGTAATTAGCAGTGCACTTCAAGGAGCTGGTGACACTAAATTACCTATGTACTCAACATTAATAGGTATATGGGGAATAAGAGTATTATTTGGATATATATTTGCCGTTAAATTTAATTTAGGATTAGTTGGTATATGGTTAGCATATTCCCTTGATATAGTAGTTCGAAGTATAATACTATTAAGTAGATTTTTAAAAGGAAAGTGGGATGAAATTAAAATTTCCTAAAATGAAAGGAGTTGCAATATGAATACTCATGACCATAAGCATCCAAATCAAAAACAAATAATAAATAGAATGTCCAGAATAATAGGTCATACTGAAGCTATAAAAAGAATGTGTATTGAAGAAAAAGATTGCACTGAAATATTAATTCAAATAGCAGCAGTTAAATCCGCATTAAATAATGTAGGAAAGATATTATTACAAGACCATATAAATCATTGTATAATTGATGCTGCTAAAAATGATGATGAAGAAGCTATTGAAAAATTAAATACTGCAATAGATAGATTTCTTAAATAAAAAACAAATAATACCTCAGTGGTTTTAAAATATAATCCACTGAGGTATTTCATATCTTACTTTATTTTAAACTTTCCATCTACGTTTATTACTCTTACGCCTAAAGCACTCATTAACTTTTCCATGCTCTTTACTTGATTTACATATTTGATATTATTCTTAGCTACTAACTTCCCTACCATCTCTTTTATAGCTATTTTATCTTCTCCAGTTAAAAATAACTCTCTTTTTATATAAGCTTTATTAATATAAGTTATAGTAGTCCATATCTGTTCATCAGTTATATTGTTTATGTTCACAAAAACTCTTGTAAAGCTCTTCTGAACTTATTTCATTAATTTCATTTATGTTTAATTCCATTTATCAACCTGATTCTTAAAGGAATTATATAATAATTTCTAATTCATGTCATTTTTCTTATACTTTTAATCACTTTATATAAATAAAAAAGGTTGTAGTTTAAACTACAACCTATAATAATCTAAAATTATCTTCTATTTTGTTCTTTTTTAGCTCTTCTACAAGATATACATCTTGTTGGCTCATTTGTAAATCCTTTTTCTTTGTAGAATTCTTGTTCTCCTACTGAAAATACGAATTCACTTCCACAATCTCTACATTTTAATGTTTTATCTGTCATAAATATTCCTCCTAAAATTAAAGATTCTAAATTGATATAATAATCTCTAATCTCCGAGAAACTATTTACCTAAATGAAACTTTTTTTGTTAGCAACTTTGCTACTCATTTATAATAACATAGTACTCATTCAGTTGCAACCTTTTTTATTTATTTTTTATAAATATTTTAAATTCAAACAATATTTTCCATAAAATAGTGCATTTGCGTTTATTTTTCTATATTTATTTACTATCATTTCCTATATTGGCTTAATTTAACAAAATAATTAATCTACGTAATTTATCCTTCATACCCTCAACTTCATTTAACATTTTCTTTGAAGGTATAAGTTCAATAACTTATTTACTTTATTCTTATAGTTTCTTAAATAAACCTGCATTGTTTATGTTCAACATAACAAAAATACTCACATAAAAAATAGCCCCCAAGTAATACAACTTAAGATTTTCAAATTTATTTTATAAGTTTAATTGAACTTTCCTACGTATGATGTGCTTCATTCTAAAAAAGATGTAGAAATTATAAAGATTTAAAATTCACTATAAGTATTGATTAAAGTTAAAATAAGTTTATTTCAATAGCATCCTTTGGTAATTGTCGTACATGCTCTAAAAACGCTCTAGCATTTCTTCCTTCTAAAGAATTATATTCATATCCTAATTCCTTACCTACAAAAATTGCAGTCTCTTTAAATAAATCTCACATTCTCATTACACTGTCCCAAGCCTCTTCAATATTTCCGCCAAAATACGTTGCAAGATATGACTCCCAGTCGCTTTTATCCAACCACTTATACATATACTTTGCTGATTTCCCAACACTCACTGAAAAATCTGTAATAATACCAACCTTCCAAGAAAACATCTTCTCTAATTCTTTTCTTACAATAAGATTAGCCATGTCCTGTACATATGGAATCTCTTGCCTCCATAATCCTTTAGCAATATTATTTGAACACCACCAAAATTCATTACATGTGGCAATGTATTCTTCTTCAGTTGGCTTTTTTACATAATAGTCTTCATCAGTAGCTTCAGGAATTTGTGGCAAAATATTATCCTTATCCAACAATATCTTACATAGCTTATCACTTAAAATATTTTCTCTAGCACTTTCGATGGTTTCCACGTGTAAATCAATTCTATTTCCATCAGCAAACTGCATAAGCCAGCCATAGGATTTTTCCTTATCACTAGGATAATACGGAGATTCATCTGGGTATTGCATATACAGTATTTCCCCAAAATTTTTAATCCAATTTTTATCTTCAATAAAACTCCTAGTTTCATCTACTACATATACAATATCATAATCTTGAAAAATATCTCTTGGAACATTTTTATTAGTTCTAGAACCATTCATATATACAGCGTGTATTCTCTCATCTTTTTCAGCAACACTTAATAATAGCTCATACATCTCTTTTTCATTACGCATTTATAATCCCCCAATAAATTCTCATTTAATTGCTAGTATCATCACCGATTAAACTTTCATTTACCTAAACTAATTGGTAATTTATACATATAATTATATGTTTCTTTATTTATTATATAAATAATATATATCTCATGATAACTGCTACTAATATCGTCAATAAACCTGCACCTATTGCTAATAAAAATTTCTGATATGGTCTTTTCCCATACTCCTGATTCTTTTCAAGCTCATTCATATTCTTTCCTTCAAAAAAGGCAAGAATTTCTCGATATGTTTGGATATTAAAATTCTTTTTATACTTTTCAACTCGGATTGCATAATATATTGCACCTATTGCAATCAACCCCCAAATTCCAGCTCCAACATATCCCATGAATCGTAGAAGTGGAACAGGTAATAAAATAGTACTCAATAACAATATACTAAATATATTACTATCATGTTTAAATCCATCAATGTCTTCTGTTTTAATTTTTTCTTTCATTTCTTCAAGGTCTCCTTTAATTAATATGTCAAGAGAGACATTAAAAAGAGAGCTTAGTAATAATAAACTTTTCACATCAGGATAGCTCTTATTATTTTCCCAATTTGATATAGTTTGACGAGATACAAATATCTTTTCAGCTAACTCATCCTGTGAAAGCTTCATTTCTGATCTATATTTTTTTATTTGTTTTCCAATCTCCATACAATGTCCTCCTGCACTATTAATCTATAACCTTTAATGAATTTTCACCATCAAAAGTGTTTGATATTACCTATTTTTCGCATGTCAAAAGTATTTGACACCCTGTAAATGCCTAGTTTTCCTATATTTAAGATAATTATCATTATATTTATTGTATCATGTAATTCTTCTATAATTTAGCATTTCCAATTTATCTTAGCTGGATTAGGCTCATCCTTTATAGAAATTTTACGCAAATCCTCTTCCATCTTTTTGCACTCTCTTGCTGCAATTTCATCATAAACTTCTATATTCTCACTTGTTCCAATAGATGAATATGCTATGGCCGCAGAACCATAAAACGCAAGTCCTAATGAACTTGTTATAGTATTAATTGTTGTCGTTGTTGCTCCAATTGCTCTTGCCGCAGCCTGTGCAGCTGGATTCCCCTCTACCTCTCTAGCAGCTATTTGAACTTCTTTGATAATTTTCTTTGCTTCTGCTAATTTTATATTTCCTTCTAACCATTCATCAACTGCATTCAATGCATTTTTCAACCTATAATCTTCAGGATAATCCTTTTCATAAATAGGTAAAATATGCTCCCTTGCATATTTATTACACCATTTTACAATTGTATTTTTGCTTTGTGTTTCTATTAATCTCATAAGAGAAATAATATATGGTGAATCAGCTTTGCCTAACATTTTTCGTACTTTACTCATAATAACTCCTTTTTTTATATACTTTTGTATTTAACTCTGCTCTATAACTTATACTTTATTTAACTTAGTTAAACTCTTAATCTCATCTTTAAACTGAAATTACTCTCTTTTAATAATTTCATTTGTTATTAATGCTCTTGAAATATACATCGCTTCTATAAGTGGTGAAAATTTCTTAAACTGGGTACTTCCTTCATCATACTTACTTTGAGCCTTCTCTGTTTTATTAATAATTGAAATCACCGGTGGTAATGCTTTTTCTAAATCATCTACGATATATTCCTTTATGCTTCCGTCATTTTCTATTAAGCATTTAGAGATTTTCAATGCTTTAATTCTATTTCTCAAAAGGGAGAACTGCGACGTACCTTCTCTAAATTTTGGTTGTATCTTTTCACATGTACTGATTGTTGAAGATATAATTTTTAATGCATTCTCTAGCTCTTCTTGTGAATAACTTTTCATATAATACTCCTTTTTAGGCTTCTATTTATCAACCTTATTCTTAAAGAAATTATATAATAATTTCTAATTCATGTCATTTTTCTTATGCTTTAATAACTTTATATAATCAAAAAAGGTTGTAGTTTAAACTACAACCTATAACAATCTAAAATTATCTTCTAAAAACTCATTATAGCTATTTACTATCCTTCTCATAGATGCAACTTTAACTTTTGGTAATGATTTTATAATTATATTTTTCATACCTTTATCTCCTTTTAAATTAGAAATATAGCTTCTTAACCTTAAAAGTTTATATTCCTCTTCTTTTATAATATCCAATATTTCTTTTTCTTTAGATACTAGTATATTTTCAATTTCTTTAGGTTCATCTATTACTTTCTTTATTTCATTTATTGATAAACCCATTTGCTTCAATGTTATTATTTCATGCAATTTAGGCAATTGCTCTGTTGTATAATATCTATACTTTGTAACTTCATCTACATATCCTGGCTTTAATAAGCCTACATCTTCGTAATATCTTAATGTCTTTGTGGTTACCTTATTAATTTTTGAAAAAACTCCTATTGAAAACATCTTATCACCTGCGCATTTGATTTAATAACTTAAGTTTAATCCTTCCCCTTAGGTTAAAGTCAATATTTATTTTTTACTTTAGCTAACTCTTCAAGCTATAATCAAAAAGGAGCTGTACACTAATTATTTAGTGCACAACTCCATATATAGTCTTCTATATGACAAATGATTTATTCTTTATTTTTTCTATTTTTAACTAAAGCTAATAATGCCGTTAATCCTAATCCTAATGTGCCCATTATAGATGTATCACCTGTATTAGGATTTACAACAGTTCCACCTTGATTAGTTACATTTCCAATTGTGTTGCTTCCGCTTTCACTTGGATTAGTTTCATTTACACCTGTGTTGTTTTCACTTCCTCCTGGATTAGTTCCGTTTCCACCTGTGTTGTTTTCACTTCCTCCTGGATTAGTTCCGTTTCCACCTGTGTTGTTTTCACTCCCTCCTGGATTAGTTCCGTTTCCACCTGTGTTGTCTCCACTTCCTCCTGGATTATTTCCGTTTCCGCCTGTGTTGTCTCCACTTCCACCTGGATTATTTCCGTTTTCGCCTGTGTTGTCTCCACTTCCATCTGGATTATTTCCGTTTCCGCCTGTGTTGTCATCGCTTCCACCTGGATTATTTCCGTTTCCGCCTGTGTTGTCATCGCTTCCACCTGGATTATTTCCATTTCCGCCTGGATTTTCAATACTTCCATCTGGTCTTATAACACTTCCATCTAAGTTTTCAATACTTCCATCTGGTTTTACAACACCTCCATCTTCTGGTGTCATATCATCTCCATTTGGTAATACTACCATACTTCCATCTGGTACATTAACGCTTCCGTCTGCATTTACTGTTGGTGCTCCACCATTACCATTTGGTGTAACAACAGTTCCTCCTGGAACTATTATTGAATGATCAGCTCCTCTATCTGTAACTATAGTCCCATCTGGCAGTAATACATGTCCTCCAGTTGGTAATGTTACATTTCCAAATTCATCAACAGTTGGAATTTCGCCGTATATATCTGGATGTATAAGCGGCTTAACCATTACGTCGTCAGGTGTTCCTACTTGTCCATCTGGTCCTGGAACTACAACTGTTCCATTTGCTTTAATCTCTACTTCACTTGCTGTAGTAACATTTCCATTATTGCTTACTGAGCTTCCACTTGGTGGTGTTGTATCATATCCATTTGCTAAAACTACCATACTACCTTCTGGTACATTAACGCTTCCGTCTGCGTTTACTGTTGGTGCACCACCATTACCATTTGGTGTAATAACAGTCCCCCCTGGAACTATTATTGAATGATCATTCCCAATATCTTCAACTATAGTACCATTTTGCAGGTATACCTTTCCTCCAGTTGGTAATGTTACATTTCCAAACTGATCAATATCTGGAGCTTGTCCATATGTTCCTGGCACAATAAATACATCGTCAGGTGTTCCTAATTGGCCATCCTCTCCTGCAACTCTAACTATTCCACCTTGTTCAACAACTACTTTATTTTGTAAATTAGCGCTTACATTTTTAATTAATAAGCTTTCATCACTAACATCTTCAATTATTGATATTTGTTCGTCAACTTCTGGAACTATAAATGTTTCCTCATTATTTATAGATACCTCATTTTGTAAGTCAGCATTTATTTCTTGAGTTAATAGGCTTTCATCTTTAACATCTGCAAATGTTGTTAACCCCATATTACTCATTGTTACCGCACCTGTTAATACTAAAATACTTGCTTTCTTTTTCATAATTTACTCCTTTTCTCCAATTTTCGACATATTCATTTAGATTCTAGCAACTAAAAGCATTTTTTCAATAATAAATTGTTTTTTATTCATATTTTTATTAAAACTATGCATTAAATGAAAAAAAAATCTATAATATGAAAAATAGTTTTTTGTAAAATATTTAATTTAATTCAAACTTATATTATAATCATTTTTGGTGCAGTTATTACTATAATAAATTTAATAAAGAAAGGATACAAATGAAGAAAAAAGTATTAAAAACCATATGTAAATTATCTGTATTTGTATTTGCTGTTACATTAAATTTTAACACAGTTACTTTTGCAGATGAAAATTACGATTATAGCAATCCAATCTATTCAGAGGGAATCAATGATACCTTTGTATATGATACAACAGATAGCGTTATAACAACTAGGACAGACGTTCCACGTACTTTACCAAACGTAACTGGACTTTATGATATAACTTACTATCCAATTCCATTAATTAATCAAGTTCCAGATGAAGCTACCTTTGAGCTAATAAAAGCTGAAAATAAAGCAATTATGGACAAGGTAGAAGAAGATATTAAAAATGGAACATTAACAAAACATAAAGCAGCTGATGGACAATTTTATGGTACTGTTCCAGATGATGCTTTAGGTGTTGAAAAGAAAATATATATTAATACTAATGTTAAAGGAACACATTCATTAGCTTCATATGTTCCAGCTGGTGAAATAGCAACTGTAACATTAAATGATGAAGCTTTAAAATACGCTAAGCAAGGGAAAATTAAACTTAGCGTAGGTATGACTATGGTTGATGCAGAAGATTATCATTATAATCATAGCAACGAAAATCGTATGCCGTATTTAGGAAAAACTTTCTCTATTAGTGAAAGCGAAACTAAAGTAGGTACACCTTTTGGAGGAATGGTCTTTATAGAAATAGCTGAATCTGTTCCTTCAGGCACAAATATTGAGGTAGATATTAAAGGGGTAGTTGATACACCATATTATGATTTAGGTAAAACAACAGCTGAAGAATGGAAAGTTGCAAAAGATGCACCAGGTATATTTGCTGAAATAAGAACTCCTTATTTAAGATTTATACTTCCGGCTAAATTTATTCGTCATATTGAAGATCCTCAAAAAGCAGCAGAGTTTTGGACAAATGTAACTGCCTTAAGTGCCAATGCAATGGGCCTTGAAAACAGAACAACACCAATGACTCTTACTTTTGACCAATATATAACCGTTGGTATAGCATATGCAAATGTATGGAGCTGGTCATGTAATTTACCACCAGAATGGTCAAAAGATGCATTTGATTATGATGGTCTAGTGAAAAATGGAAGTTGGGGAATAATACATGAAATAAATCACCATTATCAAAGAAGATATAATTCATATTCTGATGAATGGGGCCTTGGAACTGATTTTACTGAAATAACTAATAATGCTTTAAGTGCTGCATCATATATTTTATATACTAATATAGCAGCTTCTAGAGGTGAAGATGGAACTTATGATTGGAATAAGGTTGCAGATCCATATAGTAGTTTAAAACAGCAAATATTTGAAGGTGTTAAGTACTATCCAGGTGTACCGAATATAGGTAACTTTATGTTTAGTACATTTGCTCATGAAATTGGACCAATAAACTATGTTAATGTTATTAAATCAACTTATGAGGGAGGAACCTTTAACGGAATATATATTCCACCATATGATTATAAGCTTGAAAGTCAAGGCGGACTGAAGAGAGATGATAGATATGATGATATGGCATATAGATTTTGTGTGGCTGGTGGACGTGATTATACATGGTATATACAAAATGAATTACGTTGGCCATTGAAACAACAAACGATTGATGCGATAAAAGCCCTTAAATATGAGGAATTTATTCCAGTGCAAAGTGTATATGCAATGGGGGAAGTAGGCAGAGAAACAGGTAGACCATTCTATATTCCATCTAGTGGTTATACATTTGACTTCCAAAAAAGTTTAGTTTCACCTGGTAATGTAACTGTGATAGATGTATCACAGCCAAAGTACGGAGCTTTAAACTTAAGACCTGATGGTAAATATGATTATTTAGCTAGTAAATCAATGCCTGAAAATGCATTAGATGAATTTGTATTAACAGTTAGAGTTGAAAAAGATGGAATATCTCATGATACTAAATTAAACTGTACTATAGCTCTAGATTATAATTCTAGTATTGTAGAGCATTTCGATATACTTAAATGGGATATTTACGAAGCCTTAGACGCTTTAAAGACAGGCACTCCATACGGAACTTCAACATCAACTGGAATGAGAATTGATGCAGCAGAAGGTGATAAATTATCTAGAAGCACCGGATATTTTATGGTAGATGAAGATGGAGAGTATGAATTCCAAGCTTTCGGGGATGATAGAGCTGCTTTTCAATTACATTCAAATAATAAAACAACATTACAATCTGTAGCTAACGCTTATGCAAAGACTGCTGAAGATGCATTTAATCTTTCTCAACAACTTGATGATCAAGGCAGACCTAAATCAACTAGCTTTACAGTAAAATTAGAAGCTAATAAAGCTTATCCATATACATTAGTAGCTAAAAATACTGGAGGTATAGGCTGGGCTGATGTAAATATTAGAAAAACTTCAGGAGATACTAGTTGGAAATCAATAACTAAGGTCTATTGCAACTTAGATGATGTAGGTAAAATTACAGATAAAAACTTCATAATGCCAGACCCTGAGTATATTAGACCATCAACATTAGCAACAGCAGATGAAACTTTATTAAAAGGATTAACAGTTATTAGTACTCCACAAGGAGTTGTTCCTAATAATGATCTAAACTCTCATAATGAAGGTATTAAAGAAAATATAGTTGACGGAGATATATCTACATATTTCCACTCATCTTATGATGATTCTAATAGAACACCTTTCCCACATGAGTATATAATTGATTTAGGTGAAGAAAAATCTTTTAATAATCTAGAAATATATACACGTCAATATGACCAAGTTGGTGTAATAGGAGATTATGAAATATTTATAGCAGATGAGTATAATGGAGATAAAACTGTTTGGACGCAGATACATGAAGATAAAACAAGAAAAGACAATTCAAGTGCCCCTGCAGACATAAAAATATCATTACCAGAAACAAAAGCTAAATATTTAAAAATTAGAGCTTTAAATAATAGAGATGGCCGTAATATAACAATAGTTTCAGAGGTAAAGTTATCAAATAAAACAAATGTAAAAAATGTAATAGCTCAGGACTCTAGCTTTATACAATATGAAGGAGATTGGAAGAAACATTCTAATGGAGCCTTTGTAAATGGTGCAACATACAACACAACTACTGGTTACTTTATGTATTGTTTTGAAGGAAATGAAAGTAATATATATGTAGTTAAAGATGTTGAAGTAGAAATTAGAGTCGATGGTGTTAAGTGGGAAAAGGTTAAATTAACAGGATCACTAAGAGAACCTTCAATTACATTAAATATGCCAAACAAAGGTAAGCATGTAATAGAAGTTCGTGCTATAAACGAAGAAATAGCTCTTAATATGATATCTACAGATGGTACTTTCTATAAAGGAAAAGCTCCTGCTAAATCAAATCCACCAGTTATACATGGTGCTAATAATATAACAATAGGAGTTGGACAAGTTGCTACCTTCGATAAGATGAAGGACGTTAGCTACACTGATGATATTGATACAACTGGATTACAGATAAATGTAACTGGAGAATTAGGTGAGCCTACTCCAGGAACAAATAAAGATTATACATTAACTTATACTGTAACAGATAGTGACAGAAACACTACAACTGTAGATAGAATAGTAACAGTAACAAATCAATTCCCAGTAATAACTGTATTAGATGACATAGTAATAAATGAAGGTGAAGGTACTGGATTTGATTTCTCTAATGGAATAACTGTAACTGATTTAGAAGATGGCGATTTAATGCATTTACTAAAATTACCTACAATGGACTTAAGTATCTTAACTGAAGGAAATTATTCAGTAAAATATGAAGTAACAGATAGTGATAATAATACTACTGTAGTCGAAAGAAACATAATAGTATTATCAAATAAAGTTAATGATGAAACAAAACCTGGAGGAACTCCTGATGTACCAAGCACTCCTGATGCTCCAGTAGAAAAACCTGATGGAACTCCTGATGTACCAAGTACTCCTGATGCTCCAGTAGAAAAACCTGATGGAAATCCTGATGTACCAAGTACTCCTGATGTTCCAGTAGAAAAACCTGATGGAAATCCTGATGTACCAAGTACTCCTGATGTTCCAGCGGAAAAACCTGATGGAACTCCTGATGTACCAAGCACTCCTGATTCTCCAGCAGAAAAACCTGATGGAACTCCTGATGTACCAAGTACTCCTGATGTTCCAGCGGAAAAACCTGATGGAACTCCTGATGTACCAAGCACTCCTGATTCTCCAGCAGAAAAACCTGATGGAACTCCTGATGTACCAAGTACTCCTGATGTTCCAGCGGAAAAACCTGATGGAACTCCTGATGTACCAAGCACTCCTGATTCTCCAGCAGAAAAACCTGATGGAACTCCTGATGTACCAAGTACTCCTGATGCTCCAGCAGAAAAACCTGAATTAACCACAGTAATATCTGAAGTGCCAGAAACTACTGTGAAAAATCCTGAAGAAATACTTGATGCTCTGGTATTAGTGGAATCTTCCGAAGAAATCTCTGAAGTTAATCCAGAAATTCTAGTAACTTCTGAAGATACAAATAGTAATAATGAATCATATAATGATGAGACTAATAAAACTCTAGGAAAGTCCTTTGCAATAAGAAATGTATCATCAAACTATATAGTTATTTTATGGTCATTACTATTAGTAGCATTAGTATTAATTTTTAAAAAAATAAAATTTAAAGGTTCTAAATAAAATATAAAAAGGAATTGGACACATAATCCAATTCCTTTTTCATACTTACGACAAACTACCATAAGTCTAAAGATTGTAGTTTAAACTCCAATAAAATTAGAATATAGGCTTGCTAGCTTTTTATATTTTTTATTTTAGCATATAATATAATAAATATGTTTTCATAACTTTTAAGGAGGAAAGTAAATGTTCAAATTTTTAACTATTTTAATTCACCTTATAAACTTTTTTACTATAGTTTATAAGGTATTTAAAGAAAAACGTCCTGCTAATAGTATTATTGCCTGGACTCTAATTTTATATTTAGCACCTTTTATTGGCTTTATTGCATTTTTACTAGTAGGTAGACGATTAAATAATGCTAATATGTTTGGAGTAAAAGATTCAGAACTTAAAATATTTAACATATATAATGACTATATTAAAGAAAGAGAGTTATTTAAAAGCACTAATAAAAACTTAAAAAATTTAGATATGATTATGTCTCTAGAAGCTATTGAATTTTCTCCTTATAGAGATGATAACAATATAGAACTATTCTCAGACGGAAAAATATTTTTTGAAGAATTATTAGAAAGTTTAAAAAAGGCAAAAAAAAGTATAAATATTGAATTTTACATATTTAAAAGTGATGATATAGGTTCTAAAATTTTAAATATTTTAGAAGAAAAAGCTCGTGCTGGTGTAGAAGTGAGATTTCTTTATGATTCTGTAGGAAGTAGGTCTCTTAATAAAACTCGACTTAAACCATTAATTGATGCCGGATGTAAAATTGGTGAATTTTTCCCTTCTTGGTTAAAAATCATTAATCTAAATATGAACTTTAGAAATCACAGAAAAATAGTAGTTATAGATAACACTATCGGCTTTGTTGGCGGATTTAATGTTGGTGATGAGTATTTAGGAAAAGATAAAAAGTTTGGCTACTGGAGAGATACTCATATAAAATTTGAAGGCTCTGCAGTAAAAGATTTAAATTTAAGATTTCTAGCAGACTGGAGATATGCAACTAAAGAAGTAGTTGATTTAGAAAAGATACTTATTTTTGATGAATCCAACTTAAAACCTGCTAATGATGGTATGCAAATACTATCAAGCGGACCTAACTTAAGTGATAATTATGAAATCAAATTAGGTTATTTAAAAATGATTCAAAAAGCAAAAGACTATATTTATATTCAATCTCCTTATTTAATCATAGATAAAAGTATTTCAGATAGTTTAAAACTTGCTGCTTTATCTGGTGTTGATGTAAGAATAATGATTCCTGGAAAAGGAGATCACCCTTTTGTTTACTGGGCAAATCTTTTTTATGCTGGTGAATTATTAGATTCTAATGTAAAAATATATCATTACGATAAAAATGCCTTTCTTCATGCAAAGA
The DNA here is from genome assembly GCF_021044725.1 of Clostridium sp. NSJ-145. NCBI lineage: Bacteria > Bacillati > Bacillota > Clostridia > Eubacteriales > Clostridiaceae > Clostridium > Clostridium sp. NSJ-145. Next base: position 75,847 of record NZ_JAJNOS010000009.1, on the reverse strand, counting down.
CAGTGGTAATTGATGATGAGATATGCTCAGTTGGAACTGCTAACATGGATACAAGAAGTTTTGAATTAAACTTTGAAGTTAATGCATTTATTTACTCCGAAAAAATTGCTAAAGAGCAAAAACAAGAATTTAAAAAGGACATATTAAAATCAACTCAACTAACTTTAGAAGCTTATAATAATAGAGGTAGATCTGCAAAAATTAAAGAGTCTTTTTCAAAATTATTTTCATCTGTATTATAAATTTCTCTTAATATAAAAATGCACTTTATTCTCTAATTACTTTTATATAAAAAACTACAATTATTATATGGACTAATTATTAATATTTAATGATTAGTCCATATTCTTATAATCTATATTTATTTGAACTATACTATATTATTAAAATTAACAGAAATTTTCTCTACTATTTCTTTACTATTATCATTCATTCCTACTATATTAACTTTAATATCGTTCTTTGTAAATTTCATTATAACTTTATCTATTGCATCTACCGCTGATTCATCATAAATATTGGCATTAGAAAAATCTATATTTACTTCTTCTACTTTTTCATGATAATCAAATTTATCTATAAAATCTGTAGTTGCAGCAAAAAATAGCGGCCCTTTTACGCTATATTTAATCTTATTACATTCTACAACCTTCTCAACTTGAACGTTTGATGTTTTTGAAGTAAAAAATACAGAGCTTAATATTATTCCTACAATAACTCCATAAGCTAAATTATTTGTAAGCAAAACTATTATAACTGTAGTTATCATTACAATAGTGTCAGGTATTGGTACCTTTCCTAAGGTTCTTAATGAATTCCAATCAAACGTTGTTATAGCTACAACTACCATAACTGATGCTAATGCAACTACAGGCATTCTTATAAATAATTTATTAAACAAAATTACAAATATAAGCATAACTGTTCCGGGTGTTAAGGTAGATAGTCTTCCTCTCCCTCCATACTCTTGATTTATTATAGTTTGACCAATCATTCCACACCCTGCTATTCCGCCAAAAAATCCTGTAACTATATTGGCTACTCCTTGGCCAACACACTCCCTATTTTTATTACTTCTAGTATCAGTCATATCATCAACTAACTGAGCTGTTAATAATGATTCAACTAATCCAACTATTGATAGTGAAAATGAATATGGTAATATTATTCTTAATGTTTCTAAATTTAAAGGTACATTAGGTATAAAAAATCTAGGCAATTCTGTTGTTATCTTTCCCATATCTTCTAAAGTAGGTACATCAATTTTACTTATAAAAACGATAAGAGTTATAATGACTATTGATACTATTGGAGCTGGAATTATTTTAGTTATCCTAGGTAATAAATATATTATAGCTACCCCTATTACACCCAGTAAAACTAAAATATATGACCCTTTAAAATGTGGTAACTGAGCTTTAAGCATCATTATTCCTAAAGCATTTACAAATCCTATCATAACAGGTTTTGGAATAAATTTAAGAAGTTTTCCTATCTTTAAAAATCCAAAAACTACTTGAAATATACCTGCCAATATAGTTGCTAATAACATATATTCTACCCCATGCTCTCTAACTAAACTTGCAAGCACAAAAGCCATAGAGCCTGCCGCAGCAGATATCATTCCAGGCCTGCCTCCAAATATAGCAGTAACAATAGACATAGTAAAACATGAATATACTCCAACCATAGGATCAACCCCTGCTACAATTGTAAACCCTATTGCTTCTGGTATAAGTGCCATACAAGTTACAATCCCTGCAACTAAATCAGTCCTCAAATTACCAATCCACTCTCTCTTGTACTCCTCCATAAAAATCATCCTTTAATAATTATTTATTTGCTAATATTAGCTTTCCATCGTTACCTTAAGATATTCAAAGAATTTATTAACAAACAAAAAAAGTATAGTAATGACTTTATCACTACCATACCTTAATCAGATTCTATGCTTCTCTTGGAATTTCTATATTAAATTCAATATAGTCATCTTCTACATTTAAATATAGTTTTCCTTTATGTTTATCTAATATATTCTTAATATTTAATAATCCATATCCTCTATTGCTTCCTTTAGTTGAATATCTTTCTTTAAACATTTTTTCTACTAACTTTTTATCTATAGATTCTATTGAATTTTTCACATATATTATGTATTCTTTATCTTCTTCATATATATCAAGTTCTACATACTTTTCTTTGCATACTACACTACTCTCAATTGCATTATTTAACAAATTTGATAATAACACTGTTAACTCTGAATTATCTAGTGATATATTTTCTAAACTGCTTTCAATATTATAATCAAATTCTACCTCATAGTTTTCTGCTAATTGCACCTTACTAAAAATAATAGCCTTTATAATAGTATTTTCTATTTTTTAAATATTTTTTCAATACCAATAGTTGCATCTATATTTAATCCATTTTCCTCTATAGAAAGTTGATTTAAGTTTACTCCATTAAAATTTTCTTTATATACAACTACATTACCATTATTGAACTCTAGACTTAATCCACTATCACTTGGAAACCAGTCCTTAACAAAACTATTTAATGCCAAATTAACTATCCAATCAGCAACCTTTATATCTAGAAACTTTACTTCATCAATATTAATTACAAGATCTTTATTTTCATTTAATACTGGATTAATTCTCACCTCTATCGGTGTCTTAATTACTTTATTTACTTTGTAATTAACATATACACTTATAAAATTTTCCCCTATATCTACTTTTAAATCTTCCATTTTTTCGTTATTTGTATGTTGTAGATAATAGTCTACTCCATTTGCTATAGACTCTTTTGGTACAAATAACTTTCCTTTAAATCCTACAGGATTATTTATTATTTCAATATCTATTGCTTTAACTCCTGAAATAGCACTTAAAAATTCTATAACTCCTTCTATATCATCAGTATTTGAATTATCTACTTCTTCATTTTTAATATTCTCATTTTTACTTTCTACAGACTTATTAAAATATGAACATCCAAATATACTTATAATAATTATTACTAAAATTACTATAATAATTGATACTCTTGTATTTTTCATATAACTCCTACCTTTCTAATCTATTTTATAATTAATGTTTATTTTATTAGTTACTCATAGTATCACACATAATAATAAATAATACTATTAATATATAAAAATAAAGGTATTAGAATCATCTACATACTGACTCTAATACCTTTGCTTTATCTTTTTGCCATGAAATGCAATCCTTCCGCCTTGACTCTTATCAATCTTTCATCATTGCCCCAAATTTAACTAAACTCATCTTTAAGTAAGTTATCTTTCAAATTTGGCATAGCTAAAATTTTTAAATTTACAATAGTTAAATTCTAATATCCTTGAAATACAGCTATCGCTCTGACTAAACTTCCTTCAGCCTTTATTTTTAATGGTTGCGCAAAAACCGAAAAATTCTCTTCGTATATTAACTTTTCTAAGTTTGTTAAATTTTCTAATATAAAAATATTATTGTTTAAAAATATGCTATGAACTTCATATGGACTTCTATCAGGTGAAGGCATATCAACTCCTACCATTTTCACTTTCTTTCTAACTAAAAATTCTGCCATCTCTTTAGTTATTATAGGATGATTTTCATAATATTCTTTTTGTCCATACTTTTTATCAAATCCAGTATAGAATAATACTATATGATTTTCTTTTATTAACTTAAAATATTCATCTTTTAAATTAATTTCTTGTTGCCCTCTAACATCCAGTAATACACCCTTACCAATAAAATTATCTAGTGGATAATCACAAATATACTTATCACTCTCTATCATATGCATCGGTGCGTCTATATGAGTTCCAGCATGCATAGTACCTGAATAAGTAATAGATTCATATTCATCCTTATTTAAATCTGATATTTTCTCTAAGTTTACCTCTTCGTCACCTGGATAAACTGGCATACCATTGTCAATTTCATAAGATAAATCTAAAAACTTCATATACCCTTTCCTCTCCTTTGATTTTAAACCCCACATAGTTTTTAGGACTATTTCTCTAAGTTATTATTGTTTCATTAATTTTAAATTTATAAACATACATACTATTTTAATTTCCATAATCTTTTTAAGTTACTGCTCCATAAACTATTATTAAACTACACTTTATAGGTAGTCCTATAATTACTTTATGATAAGTCCTTAAACCATATATATGTTCCTATATTCATTATTATGTCTTCATCCTATATCCCACTTAACTACTTATATTTAATATATGAAGTTATCCTTCGTGCCGCATACTCATTATATCCTATTTTTTTCTATTTTGTAATATAATTTTATATTCAAATTAATACATAAAATAACATTCATTTGTTGAATTTTGTCTTAATTTTTACTTATTTTTTTATTATTTCTGTAGCTATAGAATACTCAACAACAGTTTCACCTTCTAAAACTCTATGTTGAACACAACCTAATCCTTCTGAGTAATAATATACCTTCACATATTCAATATCGTTAATAGTCTCCTTCTCCCAAGTTTTCACATAAGCTCCTTCTAAGCTTAATTCTCCTAATTTCAAATTTTCACCAACTTCAACAATTTCTTTATCTTCCCATCTAGTTCCTACAGCTATAGGTTCATTTAATAAAAGTATCTCTTCAGTATTATCTCTCTTATCAAGATAATTTATAGTTTCTATATTAGCCATCTCATCTTCTGTTAAATCTCCAGTAAATACTCTATAAAGACCATTTTCTTTAACTTCATATACATTTACATAAGGTCCCTTTCCATTAGTTCCTACAACTTGATATGCCGAACCATTTCCTATTATATAATCATTATTTGAAACTAAATCACTAGCTTCATATTTAATCTCATATTTTCCATTTGGGATAAACATTCCTATAGTTAATTTATTACTAGCTTCATTATTTTCAAGTTCTGTTTTATTTTCACCATTAGAATCACTTTGAATATCTATTGTTAAATATTCAATATTAGGATTTCCATCTTTTAAATTTTCAGTTAAGTAATATTCTAATTCTCCTTTACTATTACTAAACTTAATTTTATAGGTAGGAGTACCTTCTGAACGACTTGCTTGTACTTCTACAACTGTATTTTTCTTAATAGCCGTCATCTCACACTCTAGCTCTTTTTCTACAAACTTATCATTTTCATAGTCTACAGACCATATTTCAACATTAGTATTATCTTCAGCTGATACTATTAAAAACTTTTCATTACTTTCATCTTGAAGTACTACCTTAGTAGTTTCCCCTAATGATTTATATTGCTCTTCTGTATACCTATTTACAATAATAGCAATAGTATCATCTGTCATACCATTTTCCCAAAAGAAATTAGAACTTGTCCCATTTTGCTGATTTAATGCATCAGCTATACTAGATGATAGATCTTTATCATCATTATCTCTACTTGAACATCCAACAGATAAAACAGCTATTGCTGCTATAATAAAACATAATATACTTCTTTTAATCTTCATAAAAACACTTCCCTCTTAACTTATAATTTAATTATGTCTATCAAATATTTTACCATATTTTGTAATTATTTTCTCATTTATTGTTCTAATTTTTTCACTCTTATCATATACTATTCGATATATTTTTCATTATTACAACATTCTTACAATAGTAGTAATTAAAATACTTATTTTACAATCTACTTAGGAACATTTACCACATATTTTTAGTCTTAATATATAAATGGATAAAATATCAAAATTAATGAGGTGATTATTATAAAAAAATGTTTCTTATTTTTTGCATATATAATATCTTTTCTTCTCATAACAGGTTGTTTCTCTTCAGAAAGCTCAACTATAACTGGCAGATATTTAAAAGTTAAAAATAATTCTATGATAATAGATGAGTATGGGTGTCCTATAGTAATGAGTAATGATTCTAAAAAAGAAGATTTATTTAAAGATTTAGAAAACGGTGATAGAATCAATATAAATTGTATTGCAGTTCTAGAAAGCTATCCTGGTCAATGTTCTGTTTATAAAATTAAATTTATTGAAAAAGGTACTATTGATGATATTCCTAAAGAAACCCTAGATACGTTAAAAGAAATGGGCTAGATTGATGATTATTAATAAAAAAAAAAGGTTGACACAATGCCAACCTTTTCATCACTACTCCAGTAGCTCAACTATTTCTTTTATTATTTCGTCTATACTTTTTCCAGTAGTATCAAGCTTAATTGTATCCATAGCTTTATACATATCGTATCTTTCTAGGCTTCTCTCTATATTTTTACTATCTCTTAAGCCTAACTTTACATCATTTTCAATTCTTTTAATAAGCTCTTCTTTAGTACACATTAAAGTTATTTTATAGATTTCTATATTTTCAGTATTAATTCTTTTTAATACCTCATTCATAATGTCATCACTTTGAATAACCCAATTAAATACTACATACTTAGAAGTTGAATTTGATAAATAGCTATTTAATATAAAGCCTATGTTATTTAAAACCATCTCTTTATTTTCATCATTAACTATGAATGGATTCATAGCCCAACAATTATCTCCATCAAGCCAAAAAGAATTCTCAAGTTCCTTATATAATTTTTTACTGACAGTAGTTTTACCTACTCCCATAACTCCATTAATAATAATCAATTTCTTCATATGTTCTAATCCCCTCTAAATGTCTATCTTGCAAAGTATCAATTCTTAAACTTTTTTTGCAAATATTCCTGTAACCCTTGTAATTAAAACAACAACTTTCTCAAATTCTTCTTCATCTTTGCATTTAATTCTTATAGTATTTGTATAACTAAGGATATCATCCTTTATAGTTATTTCTATTAATTTTTTCTTTCTTATTAGAGTCTCTCTAAAAGCAATATCTACAAAGTCACTTGCGCTTATAAACTTATTATTAGCAAGCACTATACCTTCAGCATATATAACTTGTTTTGATGTAAAATAAAAATATCCATATGCAATTAATAGTATTACTAATCCAATTATAATTATTGGATTATCACTTAAATTAATACTTACAAACATACCTGAACTGCTTTTTATAAACGCACATATAACAATATATACAGTTACAATCGCTAAGCATACAAATATCCCCAAATAATAATCGCCATTTCTACTTTCAGCAATAATATTCTTATTTCTAATTTCTACACCTTTTTTATTTCTCTGTTTTTCTAATATCTCTCCACCAATAAAAGAAACTATCATAGCACAATAAATAACTATACCTATAATAGAATTTACACCATTTGCAAAAACCTCCATTAAGAATAAAGCAAGTAATACAGTTGGTAGCAAACTTTTTTTGCCTTTCATATTAAACATTTGTTTTTCACTCCTATTTATCTCGTTATATTTTTTCCTTATAGCTATACGATTTTCCACAGCTAATCTTTTTCAGTTCTCACCTAAACCTACTTTTACATTATTTACTATTATTTTACACAATTCATCTATTCAATTCCATAAAAACTTATAAAAAAAGTACATCACTCCATTAAATAGCAAATGATGTACTTTAAAATTTTTTAAAATCCTTTATATAGCCATTGGGTTGGAATTAAATATGTCCACGGCATTGTAACAATAGCTATTGTTATCGCTACCATCATTCTTATCTTAGAATCATCTATTAATCTGTTAAATACAATATAATAATTAAATGTCCAAATTAATAATACTGCTAATACTACTGCGGCTACTACTATTATAAGTCCTATAATATTACTAAATGGGTTATAGCATATAGCTGAAATTATGTCATTTGCTCCTTCGCCTGTTTCTAAAATCAGCATTGTTACAAACAACATTATCGCTCCTACTATATCACCTAAAAATCCAAATATCCAAACCTTCAATATGCTCTTTTTATATAACTGTCCCATAGAAAGCCCTGTACTCTTAACCACCTTAAATATTGCAAAAGCTACTAAAATCACTAAGCTATCTATAACAAAATTACCTATAAGAGCAAGCAGTGCTAATGGTGGAAATATCCACATCATCCATATAGGAAATATTACATTATTTAACTTAACCCCTTTTTTCATTCTCAAATCCCCCCTATATTATTACATCAACAATAAAATTATTTTTATCTACATTTATCTTAAGCTCACCATTCTGAAGTTTCATCAAACTATTTGCTATATCTAAGCCCAATCCTGAACCTTCTGTATTTATTGAAGATTCACCCCTTCTAAATCTTTCCAATAGTTCTTCTCCATTCATTTTTATTTCATCTTCAGTAGTATTTTTAAATATTATTCTTGTGTAATAACCTCTGCTAAAATCTACTGATTCTTCTTGTTCAAGCTTTATATATACATCGGAATCCTTTGCAGAGTATTTTAGTATATTGGAAATTAAATTATGAACTACTCTTGTCATCTTCTTATAATCTGCATAACTTCTCTTAATTTCTTTATCTTCTATAGATATATTAAATCTCAAGGAAGAGTCTTCTATTCTCTCTTTAAATTCAAAAAGGGCCTTTTCTAATAACTTATCTACTCTCATTTCAATAAATTCTAGCTTCACTTCACCTGTATTTGTTCCTAAAGAATCCTTTAAATCATCCACCAAATTTTTCAAACTCAATGCCTTCCTCTCTAATATATCTATATATTCATCCCTTTTAACCTCAGTTAAATCTTCATTATTTAAGAAATTAACATAATTAATTACTGATGTTAATGGAGTTTTTAAATCATGAGATACATTAGTTATAAGCTCAGTCTTACTTATAAAAGAGCTTTTTTCTATAATTCCTGTATTTTCTGCAATATTCATTAAATCCTCTATGGCATTAAATGTTATACTTAAATCACTAGAGTTAATTTCATTTATTTTACTTCTTTTTTCTTCAATCTTTTTCTTTAATGAGGACAAATCATAATTTTCATCTCCCACTATCTCTTCTAAAGTAGATGAAAGTACAACTCCTTTAAAATAGTTTTTTGCTACTATAAAGCCCAAATAAATAAGTATTACTATATTAACTACAATAATCCACCAAAGTATTGTTCTCTTTATGTCAATTTCCTCCATAGTAACCTGAAATAATATCTGATATAAAGTCATATAAAATAAAACCAATATAAATACTCTGATTAACCTATTAATAATTCTATATTTATAGTAGGTTATCTTTTCATAACTAATCTTTGAATCAGTTGTATATACCTTATTTTTTATTACAAGCTGAACTATTGATATAAAAGTTATTATTGCAAATACTACCCATGTTAAAAGAACTATATACTTGCTAGCTTCTGTATCATATCTTGGAAAAAATCTATCTCCAGTAGTATGTACAAGTTTTCTTACCACAAAGTAATTTATTATTAACAGAACTCTTCCAAGCCAAGTTTCTATAAGTACTCTTTCATTTATAATCTTAAATTTATTAGCCTCCTCATTACTTACCCATCTTCTACAGAACTTCTTTGCTTCAATATACTTGCTTATCATCATTTTCACTCTCCTCTTTATAGATTTCGAATGATATTATGACGCTGAATAAATCTGCTTTAATATCTAAGTCAAAGTCTCCACTTTGAAGAAGAACTAAATTTTTAGCAATCTCAAGAGCAAGTCCTGATCTATCCTCTTCATTATTTTTATTAATAATGTTAACTAAGTCGTCCGGTTCAATATTTAATTCTTCCTTAGATACATTTCTAATCGTTATATAAGCCCTATTATCCTTAGTAAATAAATCAACATATACCCTGCTTCCATCTAAAGAATGCTTTAAAGTATTCTGAATCAAAATATCAAATACCCTCCACATTTTTTCTCCATTACACTTAATATATATTTTCTCCTTTGGAATACTAATTTTATAAACAAGCCTTGAACTATCTATTTTATCTTTGTATTCAATTAAAGCCTGCTTAAGTAATGAAGATATTTCAATTTTTTCAGTATATATATTTATATCACCACTTGATACTTTTGCAGCCTCAAATAATTCATCAATTAATAACTTTATATTATTAGACCTATATTTGAGATTATAGATTGCCTCTTCGTCATTCTTATCTTCTTTCAGCTTTTCTATATTTTCTAAAATGCTTTCTAGTGGCTTGTCCAATTTATTTGTAACATTATTAACTAACTCTATATTCATCTTTTCATTTCTATTTATATTATCTATAGATTTCACTACCCTATCTAATATGTTTTTAATTTCTTCAGCTACCTTCCCATACTGTTTACCAAGAAAATATCTATAATCCTCATCTCCTATAAGCTTGCTTTGGATATTCTCTATACTTACTTTACCTAATTCTATTCCTTCAATAAACTCTTCAATATTTCTCCAGGTTAATCCTACTCTTAAAGTATTAAATAAAATTCTTATAAACAAATTTATATTAACATGAACTAGTAGTATAATTGATAAAACTAACAGTCTATTATCTTTTATATAACTAAGTATAAATATAGAGATTAAAATGAATATAATATTGAATATAAATTTTGATATCTTTAAACTTCTTCTTATAAGAATTTTATCCTTTTTAATTTGTGTCAATCTTATATCCAATACCCCATACCACCTTTAAATACCTTGGATTCTTAGAATCTATCTCGATTTTTTCTCTTATTCTTCTAATATGAACCATAACAGTATCTGTTGAGAAGCAAGGTTCACCCCATGCACTTTCATATATAGCCTCTGCTGAATAAACTCTTCCAGCATTACTCATAAGAAGCTCTAATATCTTATATTCTATAGGAGTAATCTTTACATTTTCCCCATTAACCTGAAATGATTTACTTCTTTTATCAAGTTCTAAATCACCAACCTTAATCTTTTCTAAGTCTTCCTCTTCTTTATAATGACCAAAAGCCATATATCTTCTTAATTGAGATTTTACTCTTGCTATAAGCTCTAAAGGGTTAAAAGGCTTAGTTATATAATCATCTGCCCCTACGTTTAATCCTAAAATCTTATCTGTATCCTGTGATTTTGCAGAAAGGATTATTATAGGTATATTTCTATCCTCTCTTATTTTCATAGTTGCTCTCATTCCATCCATTTTAGGCATCATTACATCAATTATTACTAAATGAACTTCTTCTTTTTCTAAAATCTCTAAAGCTTCTAGTCCATCATAAGCCTTTAAAATCCTTATATCTTCATTCTGTAAATATATCTCTATTGCATCTATTATTTCTTTTTCATCATCTACTACCAAAACAGTATACTTACACATATCTTCTACCACCTTAAATTTCATCACATCAATTATAGCATTATTTCCTTTAACTTAATATTACAGTATAAATCTTACAACCTAATATCGTATTTCTAAAATTTTTCTAACAAAAAAATTCTGAACCCAACATTTTAACTATGTTGACTTCAGAATCATCCATTAATCTCTAAACTTTATACAATTAAACAACTTTAACAAAAATAAATATATCATCAATACAACAAATAAAACCATAGCTGTAACAACGCCAATAGCTAGATTATATTCACTTAATACACCGTTTATAACTCTTCCAATAATTATTGATACAAAAGAAAAAATCAAAGGCTTAATAATCCAGTTATTAAAATTAATTTTTAAATTTGTTACCTTAATTACTCGTAAAAAACTCAATATAAAGCTAAAAACTGTAGTAATTAACATTGTAATAATTAATCCACTTACTCCTTTTAAAGGTACTATAGTATATATAAGAACAATCTTTAGAACTGACTCCAATATCTGATATTCTAAAGATTTTACCTGTTGATTTAATCCATTTAATATTCCGCCTACAATCATATCTATATACATAAAAGGAATAGCTATAGAAATCATTTTAAAGAATATTCCTAAATCATCTCTATTATATATAGAAATTGATAGTTCATTATAAAAATTAGAGAATATAAAAAAAGACATAATACCTATAATACACGTAAATCCTATACTTCTACTAATTAAACTATTTACTCTTTCATTGTTATTTATGGCTTTTGCTCTTGAAATCTCTGGTATTAAGACTCTTCCTAATGACATTAATAATACTGCTGGAAATGATATTATAGGAAAAACCATTCCCATTACGCCTCCTAAAACACTGACTGCTTCTTTTGTAGACATACCAAACTTTACAAGGCTTGCAGGTATTAATATCATCTCTACTGATCTAAAGGCTGACATAATATAAGAACTTCCTGCTACAGGTAATGCTATATTAAATAATCTTTTTAATAAATCTCCGCTTTTCTCTTTTATAACATTAAAGTTTTTATTTTCTTTCTTTTCTAATTTATACGATATAAAAACGTAAATACAAGAAAAAATATCACTAATAGCTGTTCCTAGTACAAGTACTGCACATCCATACTCTAACCCACGTGGCATAACTAAACTTAATAATCCAACAACTACAGTTATTTTTATAAACTGTTCTGCAAATTGTGAAGTAATAGGTATAAAAATATCTCTTACCGCGAAGAAATATCCTTTTATACATGATGATATTGAAATAAAGGGAATACTTATAGCTACTATCTTAAGGGATATCACAACTCTCTCGTCTTTTAAAAATAATAAAGCTATATTTTCAGAAAATAAAAATAATACTACAGAGGCAACTATACTTAACCCTCCACATATAGCACACGCTTTAAATACTATTGCTTTAATATTACTGTAATTTTTTCTAGAAACTTCTTCTGAAACTATTCTAGTAACACCTGTACTTATTCCTGAAACCGCAATTGTTATAGCCACAGAACTAACAGTTCCTATAAGTTTATATAATCCCATTCCTTCTGTTCCAACTTCATTAGATATGTATACCTTATATATAATTCCTATTACTCGCATTATAAGAGCTGTAATTGTTAAAATAATTGTATTTACAAAAAGATTCTCTGCTTTTTTATTCATATAGTACCTCTCATTTATTTATATAGCTACTATATGTTAAGCAATTATGATTAATTACTCTAAGTAATAACTTAATAATTACATATAAAATACGTTAAAAATATAAAATGACAAGTTAGTAAATATAATCTGTACTGTAGGGTTTAAGCAAAATTTTAAGTAACCTCTTGAAAATATTATTACTAACTTATCATTTCTTATATCATTTAATAAATATCTTTATATTTTATTTATTTTCTTTTTCTATAGTAATACATTACTCCTGCAAGTACTCCACCAAGAATAATAATTCCACCAGCAATTACTATAAAAATTATTTTATTATTAAAGTTGTTCTCTTTAACTGTTTCTTCATTTTCAACTTCTACTATCTTTTCAGTAACCTTTACTTTCCTAGTTGTAGTAGATTCATTTTTTGAACTATCCACAGCCTTATAGGTTATTATATACTCTCCAGCCTTGTTTACATCTAAATCTCCAGTAATTGTTACAGGTAAAATTCCATCTACCTTATCTTTTGCTACTGCTCCAAGCTCTTCATATTTATTTCCTACTTCTAAGCTTAGTATACTATCACCATTTAACGTTATAATTGGAGCTACTGTATCTACAACTTTTATTTTCCTTACTGCACTAGCTTTATTCCCTGCTTTATCACTTGTTGTATAATTAATTTTATATTCACCTACTTTACCACTATCTATAACTCCACTTATCTTTACTTCAACTGTACCGTCTACTCCATCTTTTCCTATAGCCCCTGGTTCTACATATTGTGTACCAGCTTCTATAGTTATTTCATTTTTCCCATTTAATATTATTTCAGGTGCTGTTGTATCTTTTACATTTACTTTTCTCATTGTAGTTGCTGAATTACCAGAACTATCAGTAACAATGTAAGTTAATTTATATTCTCCTACCTTACTTGTGTTTACTTCACCTGATATAGTCGCTTTAAGTTCTCCATCAACTATATCTTTTCCTATAGCTCCTAATTCTTCATATTTTGTTCCTGCTTCTATTGTTATTTCACTTTTCCCATTTAATATTATTTCAGGTGCTGTTGTATCTATTACCTTCACTTTTCTTGTAAGAGTTGATGAATTTTCTGAATTATCAGTAGCTGTATAAGTTAAAATATATTCTCCTGGAACATTTGTATTAACGTCTCCAGATACAGTTGCTTTAAAATTTCCATCAACCTTATCTATTCCTATAGCTCCTAGCTCTTCATACTTTTGACCTGCATCAATTACTACTTCTGTATCTCCATTAAGAATAATTTCTGGTGGTACTGTATCCACTACATTTACCTTTCTTATAGCAGTTGTAATATTTCTTGAACTATCTATAGCTTTATAAGTTATTATATATTGTCCTAATTTAGATGTATCTACTGCGCTATCTGATGTTACTATAGTATCTACTTTTTCAAATTCATCATAAGCAGTAGCACCTAAGTCTACAAACTGTGATCCTATCTCTATATTTATTTCAGCTTCACCATTTAAAGTTATAACTGGTCCCACAGTATCATCTAAGTTTTTAGTATAATCCTTATTCTTTATAAATTTTCCAGTTACATTTTCTAAATTAATTCCGTCTATCTTCTTAACAAAATCTTTCCAATCAACTATAGTTTTATCAGCTATATCTTCTTCTCCATAATCAATCGTAATTGTATTAATATTTGTTCCTTTAAAAGCATATAAATTTATTTTCACTTTATTTGATACTTCTATTTTTTCTAAAGTACTTGCATCTAAAAACGCTCCTTCTCCAATATCTTTTATGAATGGCATTTTTATTTCTTTTATCTTACTGCCCTTAAATGCATTAACATCAATACTAGTTACTTCAGTATCTTCTATTTTCTCTGGTAAACTTAACTTTTCTTCATTTCCACTATATCCTGTTATCCATATATTATTTTCTTTTTTTTCATACTGTAACTCTGAAACATTAGTAAACTCTTGTTTTGTTATTTCATCTGAAGAATATACCGTAATTCCAGTAAAATATGAATATACTAAAGTTGCAATAATGGATAGTGCTATTATTTTTTTGTAGCCTTTCATCACCTAACCACCTTTAGATTATTATAAAATTACTTTTACTACAGTATATGAATGTGGTTTTTTTAGTTCCTTATTGTAATCTATTTGTAAACATTGAATTACAGTATAAATAAAAGGTATAGCAAATTAATTACTATACCTAAAAAACTATTTATAAACTTATTTTTAATCCCTTATATTCCTTTTTAGCAAGCGACAATTTCCTTAATCATAAATTCCTTACCTGATAACATATCTAATTTTATTCCTTCACACTTAGGGCATACCCCTTTATTTTCTCTAAAATTAAATACCTTATTACACTCTTTACATATAGCATTTGCAGGTAAAACTTCTATCTCTAATTTTGTTTGCTCTAAAAAAGTTCCGTCTACAGCTGCCGGATAACAAGAATATATATATTTAGGAATCATAGAAGATACCTCCCCAATTTGTAAAACTATCTTTTCTACATCTGTAAGATTCTGCTCTAAGACAATTCTCTCTACAGTTTTAACTACTTCAATTACTACTCCTAGTTCATGCAAATTAATCACCTTCCTTTATGGTTATTTGCTTTATTTATACTAAGATATTATTTTGCAAATAGCTTTTTTACCTTTTTAATAGCAATTTTTCCTTTACGCTTAATCATCGTTTTAGCTACTATAGGTTTAGCATGTTCATACGCAACACCTTCACCATCATACTCTCTAATAAGTGATATTGCATCAAACTTACATTTCGTTGTACATTGTCCACATCCTACACACATATATTGATCTACTACTGTAGCACCACACCCTAGGCAACGTTCTGTTTCTTTCTTCATTTGCTCCTCTGTAAATGTGCCACGTACATCCTTAAATAGGTTCTTCTCCTTTTTACTAATATTATGTCCTACTCTTTGTCTTGGAACACTATCATATCCTCCAAGTACAATATTATTTTTATCAAACTCATGATATTTTCTTCTATCACGACCAAGCACCAAACTTTGGCCTGGATGAACATACCTATGAATAGAAATTGCACCTTGCTTACCAGCAGCTATTGCATCTATCGCAAACTTAGGTCCTGTAAATGCATCTCCTCCTACAAATATGTCTTGTTCCTCTGTTTGATAAGTAAACGAATTCGCCTTTATAGTATTATTTGGATTTAATTCAACCTTAGTACCTTCTAATAAATTACTCCAATCTATAGCTTGACCTACAGATATTAATACATAGTTTGCTTTAACTATTTTTGTATCATTTTCATCATACTTAGGACTGAATCTACCATTTCCATCAAATACCGATATACATCGCTTAAATTCCACTCCAGTTACTTTACTGTTTTCTGTGACTATTCTCTTAGGCCCCCAAGAATTATTTATAACTATATTTTCTTCTATGGCTTCTTCAATTTCTTCTTCAAGAGCTGGCATTTGCTCTCTACTCTCTAAGCAATACATATTAACAGTTGTAGCTCCTACTCTAGTAGCATTTCTAGCAACATCTATAGCAACATTACCTCCACCTATAACTACTATCTCTCCCTCAAGCTTTATATCTTCACCTAAATTTACATTACGAACAAAATCAACTCCAGGTATAACACCATCAGAATCTTCACCTTCTATACCAAGTCTTCTACCAGCTTGAGCACCTATGGCTAAGTAAAATGCTTCATAACCTTCCCCTCTCAAAGAATTAATAGTTACATCTTTACCTACTTCAACTTCTGTTTTAAACTCAACTCCTAATTCCCTCAACACCTCAATTTCTGCATTAACTACTTCTTTTTCAAGTCTAAATGATGGAATACCTAAAGTTAACATTCCTCCAAGAGCCTTTTGCTTTTCAAAAACTGTTACCTTATATCCATCTATAGCCAAGAAGAATGCACAAGAAAGTCCTGCTGGACCTGACCCTACTACTGCTATCTTCTTCCCATAATCATGTTTCTTTTTAGGTATATAACGATGTTTTACATTTAAATCTTGTTCTGCGATAAACTTCTTTATATCATCTATAGCTATTGCCTCATCTATCTCTCCTCTAGTACATGCTGATTCACAACCTCTCGGACATATACGTCCACATATTGCCGGAAATGGATTTTCATGTTTTATAAGCTCAAGTGCCTCCTTGTATCGCCCTTGAGAAGCTAACTTTATATATCCTTGAATTGATATGTGCGCAGGGCATGCTGTCTTACATGGGCTTGTTCCTGTATCAATAACATTCTCTCTATTTATACGATAATCTGGATTCCACTTGTCCGATCCCCACTCTGTATCCCTAGGAGTTTCTATTTCCTTAGGTACTATAGGTGTCTTAGCACATAGTTTTTGACCTAACTTTAATGCATTAACTGGACAATTTTCAACACACTCACCACATGCAACACATTTATCTGTATCAACTTTAGCAACATAATTTGAGCGTACCATATCATTATTTATAAACATTTCAGCCGTTCTTAAAGCAAGACATGAGCACCCGCAGCAATTACAAATAGCATGAGTTTTTCCTGAGCCATCAAGATTTGGAATTTGATGCATTAAACCATTTTCTTCTGCTCTCTTAATTATCTCAAATGCTTCTTCACGAGTAATTTTCCTACCTCTTCCTGTTCTAATATAATATTCGGCAGCATGTCCCATTTGTATACACATATCTTCTTTTAAATGTCCACATCCTTCTCCCATTGCCTCTCTTGAAGTACGACATGAACAATCAGAAACTGTGAATATATCATTATCATTAAGATATTTTGATATTTCTTCATAAGAAGCTCTTCTAGTTTCACCAGAAATAGCTGTTTCTATAGGTATAACACGCATTAGTCCTACACCTACCGGAAAATTTCCTGCTGTTTTTGCTCCTCTTACTCTTCCATAAGCCTCAAAAGCTTCTGCTATTTGTGGATACTTCTTAACATTTTCCTTATTATTAACCATCATCTCCATAATACCCGGAACCCATGTATCATACCAATACTTATCTACTCCATCTTTCTCATTAACAAAACATACACCTGCCATTGCTAATTCCCACAAAAGCTCTGATGTCTTCTCTACAGTTTTCCCACATAAAGGAGCTATTTCATCTGCGCTCATCGGTTTACGGAACTCCATACATAAAGCAACCTCAGCCATTTCCTCTGTAACAACAGGCTCTAAAATCATATATTCTGGATCTTCAGGCTTAATTCCTGATTTTGACCCCATTTTTTTCCTACTTACCTTATTTGCAAATTCTAATACCTTTACTTTAACACTCATAGTATTATCCTCCCACCTTTATTCTTCTTTAATCTTCATTCCAGGACCTAACTTCTGTTCTTATCCATTCTGCCCATTCATTTATTCCTACACCAGTCTTTGCAGAAATAGGAATAATTTTCGTATTAGGATTTAATTTTGTAATATATTCTTTTACTAAATCTAAATTAAAATCAAAATAATCAATTGCATCTATCTTATTTATTAATACAACATCTACTATTGAAAACATTAAAGGATATTTTAAAGGTTTGTCATGTCCTTCTGGTACGCTTAAAATCATTGCATTTTTTGAAGAGCCAGTATCAAACTCTGCTGGACATACTAAATTACCTACATTCTCTAAAATAGCAAAATCTATATCTTTAGTTTTTAACGCCTCTAATCCTTGTTTTGTCATATCTGCATCAAGATGACACATTCCACCTGTGTGTAACTGAATTACTTTAGCACCTGTTTTAGATATTGTATTAGCATCTACATCTGAATCAATATCGGCCTCCATAACACCTATTTTCATTTCATCTTTTAAAGTTTCTATTGTTCTTAAAAGAGTAGTTGTTTTCCCTGACCCTGGAGATGACATTAAATTTAATAAGAATGTCTTTTCATTTTTTAACTTTTCTCTAAGTAAATCTGCTTGCTTATCATTGTCATCAAAAATACTTTCCTTGACTTCAATAACCTTGTACTTCTCCATAATATTCTCTCCTTTTATCAACATAATTTGTTAGTTTTTTAACATTATTGTTCAAAAAATTTTACTTTACACAAACTTTAGTATTTTCTTCTTTAATCTTTTTGTAAGTTTCTAATTCACAATATAACTCGTCTTTTAATGGATTTTTATGTTTTTTAATAATTGTTCTAATTTGATATATAGCTACAGCTAAATTGGCTAATAATGATATTATACTGATTGTGTAGTAAGCAGTTGGATTATGTGATGATTGTATAGCATGTTGTCCCGTTGATAATATATTGGGGAATGTCATTACTATCATCATCCAAAATGCTAATGTTTGTGCTCTATGTTGTAACCACGCACCTTTTTTTATTGTAAATGCTGGAATAGTTGCAGCTAATAATAAACCTAATCCAGAATATAACGCTCTGTCAGTAACACAATTGTATACATATGCAAAATTCCAAATATCATAAGCTATAATCCAAAACCAACACATATCAGGCCATATCATATCTTTTTGTTTATTTTTACTGATTATAATACCGAACCAGCCACAAATAGTAAGCATATTTAATATTCCAGCTGCTGCATTTAAATAATTCCAATTTCCGCCTAAATAAGTCATTCCATCTATTACACCACTTAAGTTAACGATTTCAATTTCTCTAATAACGGCCTCTAAAATATTAATAGCAAGTATTCCTGGTACTAATAAATAAAACCATTTTTTAGCTTGTACTTTTTTAAAATATCTTAGTGTCATAAATATAATGCAACCTGCTAAAGCTGAATAAGTTTTTACCCATTGAAACCAATTTGCTGTTTGCACTCCTGTCCCTGGACCCGATGTTCGTGGCCATACAAAAATAGTTAGTATTATCGGTACTATTACAAATGATATAGTTCCAGTAATCTTGCTATACCTTCCAAA
The DNA here is from genome assembly GCF_021044725.1 of Clostridium sp. NSJ-145. Taxonomy (NCBI): domain Bacteria; kingdom Bacillati; phylum Bacillota; class Clostridia; order Eubacteriales; family Clostridiaceae; genus Clostridium; species Clostridium sp. NSJ-145. Next base: position 55,975 of record NZ_JAJNOS010000009.1, on the reverse strand, counting down.
TTCATTTAAGAGCATAAGTCCTACAACTACAGCAATAAAAATAAGCCAAGTAGATAAAGAAATATTTTGAAAGAAAAACATTGTTATTACCCCCACTTTAAATTTTTTTAATTTTCTGAAAACATAACAGCTGTTATTTCAATTATACTTTGTTAAAGCTTAATCAACAAGAACAATTTAACAATTTTATAAGTTTATGGTATAATTCTTTTGAGATTGGATATGGAAAATTTAAAAAGTAAAGCTATTATAAAAAAAGAAAAAATCATAGATGCTGCAGTAAAAGTATTTTTACAAAAAGGTTTTGAGAAAGCCACTGTTAGAGAAATTGCAAGAGAAGCTGGAATTACTACAGGAGCAATTTATCATCATTATAGAAATAAAGATGAATTAATTCACGATGCTGTCACAAAGCATATTCACTTTATTGACAGCCTAAATGCCTATAAAGGAAATTCTCTAAAACCTTCTTCTGAAATTATTGATGAAATAAAAGTAGCAGCTTCAAAAAGACTTAGCAATCTTACGGCTCAACGTCTTCATATATTGCTTACAGCAAATGTTTTACTTGATGAGAATACATTATTAGATGAATATAAAGAAACCTACGAATCAATAATATCGAAAACTTCTGATATGTTTGTATATACCTACGGAATTGAAAATGAGAAATACAAAAAAATAGTTGCTTCTATTTTAGTAGCTGCCTTAGATGGATTTGCAATACAAGCTTCTTTAGGAATTCTTGATACTAATGATAAAGAATATATTAATACTATTACAGATTTTTTTGCTAAACTCGGAGAGCATCTAATTATTAGTCATAAGTAAATTGTTCGCGAAGCTCACAGGTGAAAGGTCGACTTCGTCAAAGTGAAAATGCTACTAGCGTAGCGGGGAAAAGTTAACTACGTTAAGGGGAAAATGATACTATAAGTATCAGAGAAAAGCATTTTATCTCATTAGAGATCTTTTCCCTATTGCCATAGGCAATATTTTCTCCTCAGCTTCAGCTGACTTTTCCCCTTTGACGAAGTCAAACTTTTCACCAAAGTACTTCGCACTTTATTTCAAGTATTCATTATTAACCATTTATAGATTCAATTAAGTTTATAAAATCTCCTTCATTCATCTTACTTAAATATATATCAATTAACGTTTTTGTAGGCATATCTTTATATCCTTTTTTCCCATTTACAAATATATTTTCAACTTTTTCTTTAAACCCGTCTATATCTTCTTTTAACTCTTTAATAAACTCATTAATTTCATGTTCAACTAACTCAGCCATTATCTTTTCTCTTAAATCATAGTTAAAACCTTCTGCAAAAGCTTTCTCTTCATCAGTTAATCCAGTAGTGTCATTATTTAATATTTTAAATATATCCATTCCTTTTATATACTCCTCTATATGTTAATATTTATTATTATACCTCTCTAAATTAAAATATGTAAAATATAAAAAGTAGGCAGTCAACTAAAACTACCTACTTTTTATATAGAGTATATTATTTTTGTTTTGAAAAATTTGTACTTAGGTATGTTAAATTTTAAAAGAGATTTTACTTCTTATTAATCACTACTTTATAGCAGCGTCAACTTCCTCTACCATTTTTAAAGTTGAAGTGAATCCACCTACTGATGTATACCAGATTGTTGGATCTAAGTATACAATGTTATCATTCTTATAAGCATCTGTTCTTGCAACTAATTCATTATCAAATAATTCCTTAGCTGAAGTATTTCCACCTGTAACTGCAGCTCTGTCTACAACAAATAAGTATTGAGGATTCTTTTCTGCTACGTATTCAAATGTAGCTTTTTGTCCATGAGTCCCTGCATCAATTGTTGTATCTACTGGAGTTACACCAAACTCTTTATGGATTATACCAAATCTTGATTCTTGTCCATATACGCTGAATGCACCATCATTAGCTAAAGTTATTAATCCGTTTATGTTCTTTTCTGTAACTTTTGCATTTAATTCGGCTATAGCTTTTTCAATTTCTTCTACTTTAGAAGAAACTTCTTTTTCTTTTCCGAAGATTTGACCTAAGATATCCATGTTGTTTTTGAATGATCCTAAGTAATCTGCATTATCAATTCCTAAATGTATTGTTGGAGCTATTTTGTTTAACTCTTCATAATAATCAGCTTGTCTACCTGAAATTATGATTAAATCTGGAGTTAATGCAAATATTGCTTCCATATCTGGTTCTTTTAAAGTACCAATGCTTGAATATTCTTCACCAGCATATTTAGTTAAGTAATCAGGAAGTCCACTTTGAACTACACCTGTAACATTTACTCCTAAGCTATCTAATGCATCTAATATACCGTAGTCAAATACTACTACCTTTTGTGGATTTGTTGTTACTGGTGTTTCACCTAATTCATGTGTTATTGTAATAGTTTCGCTTACAGGTTCAGAGTTACCTCCTACAAACTTAGGTATAGTGATACCTGCTGCAATTAATAATACTAAAATTATCCCGATAATCATTGATTTGTTTTTCATTTTTTGTTCCCCCTTATTTTTTATTTAAAAATACACACATATATTTCTGTTATTTATATTTTCTATATGGAAATCAATCTCATATATTTTTTCTAATTCTTCTTTTTGGATTGTATCTGTAGCGGGTCCATTCTTAACTAGCTGACCATTCTTTAAAGCTACTATATTATCTGAGTAGCATGATGCAAAGTTAATATCATGGATAACTATTACTACAGTTTTTCCAAGTTCATCCGTTAGAGTTCTAAGTATCTTCATTATCTCTACAGAATGCTTCATATCTAAGTTGTTAAGTGGTTCATCTAAGAATATATAGTCGCTATTTTGAGCAATAACCATAGCTATATAAGCTCTTTGTCTTTGTCCTCCACTTAATTCATCTAAATATTTATCTTGAATATCTTCAAGCTGCATATATCTTAAAGCTTGGTCAACATTTTCTATATCTTCCTTCTTTAAGTTACCTCCACAGTGTGGAAATCTACCGAACTCTACAAGTTCTCTAATAGTTAATCTTATGTTTATATTATTTGTCTGTCTTAAGATAGACACTTTTTTAGCTAATTCCTTGTTGTCCCATTCTAAAACATCCTTACCATCTATAAGAACTTCTCCGCTATATCTTTTGATAAGCCTGCTTATTATTGATAATAATGTACTCTTCCCTGCTCCATTAGGACCTATAAAAGATGTAATCTTACCTTCTTCTATTTTAAGAGAGACATTATCAACTACTTTTTTATTACCATAAGCTTTGGTTATATTCTTAACTTCTATCATCTATTTCTCTCCTTCATAACTAAGTAAATAAAGTATATTCCTCCAATAAAGTTTATAATTACACTTACTGAAGTTCCAAAATCCAATAATTGTTCTACTATAAGTTGTCCACCTACCAAAGCTATAACACTTATAATTATCGTTGCTAATCCAAGCACTTCATGCTTATAGGTATTTATCATCTGTCTTGCTATGTTTACTACTAAAAGTCCTAAGAATGTTATAGGTCCAACTAAAGCCGTTGATACTGATGTAAGTATTACCACTATAACAAGTATCTTCTTAGACATCTTATCGTAATCAACACCTAAGCTTATAGCCTCATCTCTTCCAAGAGACATTACGTCTAACACCTTGACGATATCATAACAGTAAGCAATTGAAAGAATAATCACTATACTTGCAAGAAGCATTATATCTGTATTTACATTATTAAAGCTCGCCATCATCTTATCTTGAACTGTTAAAAACTCTGTTGGATCGATAAGAACCTGCATAAAGTTTGTTAAGCTTTCAAAAAGCGTTCCGCAGATAACTCCTATTAAAAGTATTGTAAATATATTTTTTGTTCCTTTTCTAAATACAAACTTATAAAGTACTGCTGAAAAAGCTATCATAACTACTATTGTAATAATGAAGTTTATATTTCCATTAGTTATAAGCACTGATGATGATCCAAGTAAAAATACTACTGTAGTTTGAAGCAGTACATATAATGAATCTAATCCTAGAATACTAGGTGTTAATATCCTGTTATTAGTAACTGTCTGGAATATTAATGATGAAAATCCTATTGCAGCTCCAGTTAAAACCATTGCTATTACCTTAGGTATTCTTCTATACATCGCATATTGATAGTTTGCACTATTTACACCTATCGTTAAAAACAATCCTATAAGTGCTACAGCTACTATCGATAATATTATTAATTTTTTATTATTCTTCATCTTTAGTCCCCCTTATAATCATATAAAGGAATATTGCACTACCAATTACTCCAACCATCATCCCTATTGATATTTCAAATGGGAAAATTATTATTCTTCCTAAAATATCACAGATTAATAAAAATACTGGTCCAAGTAATGCTGTGTGATATAAAGTCTTCTTTAAGTTATCTCCACTATAAAGACTTACTATATTAGGTATTATTAACCCTAGAAACGGAATGTTTCCTACTGTTATAATTGTAACTGCTGATATTAAAGCAACTATTACAAGCCCTACATTAACTACAAAGTTATAATTAAGTCCAAGGTTTATTGAGAACTCTTCTCCCATCCCAACAATTGTAAACTTATTTGCATAAAGAAATGCTAATATTACCATTGGAATACTTAAATAAAGCAGCTCGTATCCACCTTTCATAATTAATGACATGTCACCTTCCATCCAAGAGGTTACATTTTGTACTAAGTCGTACTTTAGAGATATAAATGTGGTAATTGAACCAACTACCTTACCAAGCATCATCCCAACTAGTGGTACAAATATTATATTTTTAAGCTTAATAGCTTTTATCATCTTCATAAATATCATCGTTCCGACTACTGCAAATATAAATGCTGTAATCATCTTCTGCATAGTAGTTGCTGATGTTAGCACCACCATTGAAAATAAAATTCCAAGCTTTGCAAAATCTACTGTTGCTGCCGTTGTTGGCGATACAAACTTATTTTTACTAATCTGCTGCATTATAAGACCACTTATACTAAGTCCTACCCCTGCAACTATTATTGCAATAAGTCTTGGTAGTCTACTTATAAAAATAACTTCTAATTTATCTATATTTAATTCAAATATATCTTTTATACTTATGTTGCTTACACCTATAAATATAGATGCTATCGATAATACAATAAGTATTAAGAACAAATATCTCTTCTTCATGTATTTCCCCCACTTATCAGATGTAGACTTTTTAAATGTCAATATGTTATAATAAAATTCACTCAATCTTCATTGAGAATACATTTTAAATTCATCTACTATATATTATAACAACTTTATTGATAATAATTATCAATTTCATATTTGTATGTTATCATCTATTTCCAAATATGTCTTACACAATATTTGTTTTTATTAAAATATATTTAGGTTATTTTACGAGGTACAAAATGAATGCATTAACACTTAAATTTAATATGGAATCATTCTATTTCTCTACTCATTTACCCATTAAAGCCTTCTCAACTGAAGGACAAGAGTACCACTCTGTGGGCTATGATAAAACATCAGACTTATCTCTAAAGGAACTAGATTTTAATGATTTGATTTCAAAAATATATTCAGATAAAAAAATAAACTCCCCTATAGATATTTCACCTATAGAGGATGTTAATTTTACTGTATGTCCTATTGTTTCTAAAAATTATGAACATGGATTTTATTTAATTGGTCCATATACAACTAATGATGCTTCTTCTAAAGCTATATTTAAGCCTAAACATTGTATAATCTATCTATTAAATATTCTATACATCAAATTAGAAAATATAGATGATAATACTTCTAGTAAGACAAGCTATAATTTCAATGTTAATAAAGCTATAAAATATATTGAAGAAAATTATAAAAAACCAATTACTCTTGATGAAGTCTGCTCTAATATAAATATTAATAAAAGCTATTTCTGTACTATATTTAAAGAGCATACTGGCAAGACCTTCTCACATTACTTAAGTCACTATAGAGTTGACAAATCTAAGGAACTCCTTAAAGATACAGATTTATCAATTACAGAAGTTGCTTTAACAGTAGGTTATAACTCTGTAAATTACTTTAATAATAATTTTAAAAGACTTAATAATATTACTCCCGTTCAATATAGAAATGAGATAAATAATTTAAAATAACTTTATTTAATTAAAAGAAACTGCTACAAAGCAGTTTCTTTTAATTAACCATTATTAATTTGTAATTTTTCATTAAACATAATATATTTTTAGTGAAATAAATATTTCCTAGTTGCGAACAATATAACAATTGATAATATTCCTATCAAATTTTCAAAATTAGACATATGCCCAACAATCAATCCTCTTGCAAGTGCAAAAAGCAATACTTCTACTACTGTTTCTGGTGTATGCTTACATAACATTTTTATAAACTCTATCCCTATAACAAAATTAAAAGCTATATCTAAATAACTGCTAAATGCTTCTAATTTATCACTTTCTGTAAAGATAGATATCAAATCACCAGCTAAATAAATAACTGCTATACTAATAAAAATAGCTAAAAGAATTCCTATTATTATTTCTAAAAAATCTACTACCACAAGTACTTTTTCATTTAAAAACTTCTTCATTTGAATCCCTCTTTTTACAAAATAGTAATTTGACCTCTTTTTATAATTTACCCTAAATATCTATAAATATTTATCAACTATGAACTCCAAAGCATCTTCTTTTTTGCTTTTTAGCCGTTTTATATAATTCGAATTATTTACACCCATAAACTTAATCTCCTAAACTTAATGTCTTGTAAAAGCCTTACATACTATATAACGAAAATAAATATAATTATTCTCAACCCAATATAATTAATTTAAAATTATAAATCACCTTGCTTTGAACTATATCAAAAAAACTTAAATAAGAATACATATGATAGTAAAATTATCACAGGTATTCTTACTTAAGTTTATTTATCATTTTTCTCTCTAAATAAATCCTCCCTTTTCTTTATGAAGCTTTAGATATTTTTCTAATATTATTAGTATCTAATGTTTCAACAAAATCTATTTTATATTTTCCTCTGGAATCCTTATTAAATTTAGCAATTCCAGTTAACTTATCATTCCTAAAAAAAACTACTTTATCAGTATCGTAATTAAATTCATCAATTATATTTATCTCTTCTGATTTATCTATATAATCTTTATGTAGATAGCTTATGCTCCTCTTTATTCCATCCTCGTTGTTTCCATTAATACTCCTTTGAACAAAATAACAATTTAAATAAAAACTACAAATAATAAGTATTATACCAATAAGCCCCACTGCTAAAACCACCTTTTTCTTTTTCAAAACTAAAGACCTCCTACAATATTTGCTACAAGTTAAACAATGTTAATTGACTTACACTTGTATTTTATTATAGAAGGTCACAAAATATTATTATTTACTTTATATATCTACTTATTAAAATATGAATAATTTACCAATTCAAATCCATTATCATCTAAGAATTTTTTAACTTTTTCAGAAGTTAAAACCTTGTGCTCCTTAGCTCTTTGAACATTGTATGAGCTTGATCCTAAAAGAAATGCATCAACGAAAGCTGGATGACACATTAAATCTACAACTTCACTTCCTCTTAAGTCCTCTAAATGCTCTTCAAAGTACTCTTCTTTAGCATTATCCATATAAAAAGTTCCTAAGCATTGAGCATAGTCTATTCCTTCAATAGGCATCATATCTACTGATTTTCTAATAGGTAGCTTGTACTCATTTGCAAGTCTTTCTATTACAGGTCTTAAAAATTCTCTTCCATGTACATGGTGATGTGAATCTAAGTGAGTAATTTCAACTCTTTCACGTACTCTTTCAATTTGAGCCTTAAACTCTCTATATACTTCTTCTAAATCTATATTTTTTATTACTTCTTCACTTGGTTTTCTAATGAAATCTCCATTTTGATCAACTATAGTTTTATGATCTTTTAAAAGTGGTTTATAACAAGTTAATGTCATATGAACACCACATTTTAAAGTAGGATTTTCTTTTATTAATTCCATTCCATGTTCAAAACCTGGCATATTAGCCATAACTGTACATGATGTTACTATTCCATTTTTATGAGCTGATATTATTCCGTGATTTACGCCTTCTGAATATCCAAAATCATCAGCGTTTACTATAATTTTTGCCATTTTTATTTCCCCCTCACGCTTTCCTATGTAAACATTTTCTCGAATGGTAAAAAAATATACTTTTTTATATTAGTAATTATATATTTTCTAAAATATTTTCTCAATAAATATCAATATATTTTCAAAATTTGAAAATTACTAGTTTTACTTTTTATTTATATTTATTGAAATTACACCCCAATTTAAATTTTATTGCAAAACATCCTAAAATCTATTTAATTATACTATTCCCTATCTTATTATGATAAAAGTAAATTTTCATTAGTCTAATTTACTATAATTATATAAATTCTCAATATTTACAAACTTTAAAAGTCTGAATTTTAACATTGTTTTAACTTACTATTTAGTATATTATGTTTACATAACTTTTTAGATAATAGTTACTAGGAGGTAGTCAAAAATGGCAAAATACAAAATTGGGCAGCTTTCTAAAACAATGGGCGTTTCTACTCATTCAATAAAACATTATGAAAAATTTAGACTAGTTCATCCTCATAAAGATGATACTACAAACTATAGATATTATGACCTATCTCAATATGCAAGAATTATAGAGTGTAGAAAATTTAGAAATATCGGTGTACCTATTAAAGATATTTCACTTCTTTTGAATGACTCGAATAATAATGAATTCAATGAAATATTAGAAGATCATATTTCTGACTTAGATTCTCAAATTAAAACTCTCTTACATCAAAAAAAGCTTGCTGAGACTTTATATAATAAAAGTAAATACTGTGATAAATACCTTAATGAATGGTTTATTGATATTATGCCTTCCATATACTTTTTAAAGCAAAGCAACAATACAGATATAATAGAAGATAATCATTCTTTTATTGATGATATAAATCTCATAGATTATGTACCTATAGTTGAATCTATTCTATGTATAAATAAAGATAGCTTTATAAATAACAATATAACTTATTCTTGGGGGCTTGGTTTTACAGAAGAAAATTCTTATTTAATAAACAGTACTATAACTAAAAATAACAAGTTTACTAGAATTGAAAGTAGAAAATGTTTTATAACTTATATAAAAATTCAACTTCCATACATAGCAAATGGCTCACTCATAAATACTATAAAAAATATTTTAATCAAATTTCCTATTAAAATTTCCTCTGATATTCTTGCTTTTTCAATAAAAAAGAGTAATGATAATGGAGTTGTATATGAATATCTTAAAATATGTATACCTATAAACTAGTTATTCTGCTGTATTTAACAAGTTTAGCTAAAACTTAAGTACTATATTCAAGTTTTAATAAAATAATATAAATTTCTCTCGTTTATACTCTATATCTTCAAAAATATAGAGTATTTTTATATCTTTTTTTATAAAAACTAATCAAATCTATTTTTTATTCTATATTGACTTCAGTACTACACTCATATTTAAAATGTGCTTGTTAATTATCAAACAGCAAATGAGGGGGAAAACACATGAAAAGATCTTTAATTAAAAGACTTTCTGCAGTTGTTGCACTTACTTTAAGTCTTTCTTTAGTAAGTTGTACAACTAACAATAATGCTAATAACGATAAAAATTTATCTTTTACAGCTGGAACTTACACAGCAACAGGAAAAGGTAATAATGGCGACATTAAAATTGAAGTTACTGTAAGCGATTCAAAAATCGAAGATATAAAAGTAACAGAATCTTCAGAAACTCCAGGACTAGGAGATGTTGCTTTAGACTCTATGATTGAAAGTATTCTTTCTACTCAAAGCATAGGTGTTGACACAGTAACTGGAGCAACTAACAGTTCTAACGGTTTATTAGAAGCTTTAGAAGCTTGTTTAACTGAAGCTGGTGGAGATTTAGATTCTTTAAAAGTATCAGTTGAAAAGAACGGTGAAGATGAAGTTATGGAAACTGAAGTTGTAGTTATCGGTGGGGGTGCTTCTGGTACTGCTGCTGCTCTACAAGCTACTGATGATGGTGGTAAAGTTATATTAGTTGAAATGACAGCTTCTCCAGCAGGTCAAGGAACTATGGCTGGTGGAATGTTTGCTACTTCTTCAACTGAGCAAAAAGAAAAAGGTGAATTAGTAGATAATAAATGGGTTTATGATCAATTTATAAATACTAGTAACTACACTGCTAACGGTGGATTACTTACAAAAATAATTCAAAATTCTGGTGATACAGTAGATTGGCTAGAAGAAAATGGTTGTGACCTTGTTTTAGCTCACCCTGCTACAGGAGGATACTATGAACATAGATCAACTCACCAAGCTGATACTTTACATGGTTATGCTGAAGGTGGAACAGTTGCATTAACTAAGCTTCACAAATCAATTGAAGAAAAAGGTGGTACAGTATTATACTCTACTAAAGCAACTGAACTTATAATTGAAGACGGTGTTGTTAAGGGTATCATCGCAGAAAAAGCTGATGGTGGTAAATTAACTATAAATGCTCAATCTGTAATATTAGCTACTGGTGGATTTGGTGGTAACGAAGAAAAAGTTGCTGAAACTTTCGGTGAAGGTTTTGGTGTTTCAAGAGTTGCAACTAACATCGGTACTGGTATAGAATTAGCTAAATCAGCTGGTGCAGCTGCAAGCTATGAAGATGCAATCACAATGCACTATGGAGTTTCTAGAGGTGGTACAAAGTGGAATACAACTTTAAATGCTGCACTTCTTAACCCATACCTACATGTTGATGTAGACGGAAATAGATTTATGAACGAAGAATCTTTCATATTTGAACCAATCAAATCTTCTAACGTAATTAAATCTCTTCCTCAAAGAACTGCTTACGAAATATTTGATAGCACTATGATTGAAACAGTTAAAGAAAAAGGATTTGCTGGAATCACTGATGTATTCAGTGGTGAATTAGCTACTGACCCAACAGTATTTATAGAAGTTGGACATCCTGTTAATACAGCTGAAAGATATGAAGCTAGTATAACTCCTGAAGATTTAACTGAAGAAATTGAAGCATTAGTTGCTGAAGGAAAAATCATAAAGGCTGAGAGTCCAGAAGAATTAGCTGAAAAGTTAGGAATGTCTAACTTAGTAGATACAATAAACAGATATAACGAATTATGTGCTGCTGGTGAAGATACAGACCACTTCAAATCAGCTAAGTACTTAGATAACTTAGAAGGAACTCTATATGCAGTAAAAATAACTCCATCTGTATTCTTAGGAACTCTTGGTGGAATAGATATAAATGCTGACTGTGAAGTTTTAGATGCTAACGGTAAAGCTATATCTGGTCTTTATGCTGCTGGTTCAGAAACTAACGGTGCATATGGTAATTCTTACGTATACTTCGAAGGTGGTACTTTAGGTTACGCTTATGGTACTGGTAGAATAGCTGGTTCTTCAGCAGTTAAAAATTTAAGCAAATAATAATAAATAGCCCCTAAAAAATTTTAATATCTTTAACATATTAAAATAATTAAATATAAAAAATGGATATCACCAAAAGGTGGTATCCATTTTTACTTAGTTCATATTTATCAGTTAAAATTTATCTGGAATTGTTCCTTACCAAATTATAGTGCTTTTAATGCTACTGAGTTTAGTAAGCTCCATGGCTTGTTGAAGTGTGGTTGGAAGAAGAAATCTGTCATAGCTAATTCTTCAATAGTCATATTATTTTGAATAACTACTGATAAAGTATTCATAAATTGAGTTAAGTCAATCTTAGATGCTATTTGTCCTCCTAATACTCTTCTTGTATCTTTATCATAAACAAGCTTAATTAAAGCTTTTTCGTAAGTTGGCATAAATTCTGGTCTGTAGTTATCTTCTAAGATTACTGATGCTACATTATAGTTTGTAGTAGCCTTAGCAACACCTTCAGTTAATCCTGTTGATGATATGCATTGATCGTAAATCTTAATTCCTGATGTTCCTTGAGTTCCCATGTACTTAAGAGTTGGTTCATTAATATTTCTAGCAACTAAAGTACCCATTCTTACTGCATTTGTAGCTAGTGGTATGTATCTTGTATCATTAGCTGGGTTGTATTTAACTACACAGCAATCTCCTGCTGCAAATACATCTTCTCTGCTTGTTCTCATGTATTCATCAATGATTATAGCTCCATTTGGTAGAGTTTCTAATTTACCTTGAACTAATTTAGTGTTTGGTGCAAATCCGATACAAAGAACTACTAAATCTCCTTCATAGCTTCCTTTTTCAGTAACAACTCTTGTTACTTTACCATTTTCACCTTCAAACTTTTGAACCTTTTGTCCTAAAGCGAAGTTTACACCTTTAGCTTTAAATTCTGCTTCTGCTAAGTCAGTAAATTCTTTATCTAAATACTTAGGCATTATTCTATCTTCAGCATCTATTAAAGTTACATTTTTACCTTTCATTTCAAAAGCTTCAACTAATTCAACACCAATGTATCCAGCTCCGATTATAACAACATTTTTAGCATCTTCAGCCTTTTCAATTATTGTTAAAGCATGGTCATGGTTTTTACATAAAAGGATATTTTCTAAGTCTCCACCTTCAAATCTTGGAACTATTGGCCATGATCCTAAAGTAAGAACTAATTTATCATAATTATCTTCAAATTCTTCATTTGTAACTAGATTTTTAACTTTTACCTTTTTATTATCAAAATCTATATCTAACACTTCATGTTTCATGTTAGTAATTACACCTTGTTTAGCTAAATTTTCTGGAGAATTATAGAAAAGATCCTTAGTTTCTTTAATTACTCCTCCAACATTTAATGCTATTCCACAAGATAAAAATGATATATTATCATTTTTTTCATATATTGTAATTTCACTTTCTGGGTGAAGTGCTTTTAAATTAACTACTGCTGCTGTTCCAGCATGTGTACATCCAACAACTACTATTTTCATTTCATTTCCTCCTGGATATTGTTTATTTTTTAATTAACATTACTTATTAATAATTATTATTTATAAGTAAATAATACTCCTATTTCTTATAGAAGTAAATACTTTTTTTATTAAATTCATTCTGTATATTATTCCCTTAATTTATTTTTTATAATAAAAAAATCAGCCTAAGCTGATTTTCTTTCTTTTTAATTAATATGCTTCATAACATACGGCCCTTTGCAATTTACTTATTAAGCTCTTTATAACTTACAAATCCATATTCTGAATTAGCAGACTTAATAGCTCTCATTATAGCTTCTTCCATTACTTTAGTAGCTAAAAGACCTGCTACGTTAACATCACATTTAACCTTTCCTGTAGCCATAGTAAATATAGTATCTCCATCAAACATAGTATGTGCTGGTCTCATAGTTCTACCATAAGCATTATGTGTCATTGATGCAACTTTATTAGCTTCTGCCTTTGTTAAGTCTGCATTAGTTACAACAACTCCTATAGTAGTGTTTCCATTAAATGCATCCTTTTTAACATCATACATTTCAATCATCATCTTTTCAGTATTAGCAAAAGTCTTCATATCTTCATTTAAAGCTCCTGCTATTATTTCTCCATTTTCATAATTAATTACATCACCTAAACAATTAACAGAAACTACTGCTCCAATTTTTAAATCGCCGACTTGAACTGCATACATTCCAAGTCCGCCTTTCATAGCAAATTGTGGCCCTTTAAACTTCCCTACTACAGCTCCTGTTCCTGCCCCTATATTACCATTAACATTTTCATTGTATTTTTCTGAATCTATGCAAGCTTTTAATCCCATCTCTTTATTAGGTCTACATTTCATATCTCCACATATAAGATCAAATATTACTGCCTGACATACTATAGGTACCTTTGTAATACTAACATCATGACCTACATTTCTATCCTCAAGATACTCCATAACACCAGCCGCTGCATCTAATCCAAAGGCACTTCCTCCTGATAAAACTACAGCGTGAGCCTTTTGAACCATTTGGACTGGATCTAGAAGATCAGTTTCTCTAGTTCCTGGTGCTCCACCTCTTACATCTACCCCTGCTGAAGCTCCCTCTTCACATATTAATACCGTACATCCAGTTGCTCCTATCCTATCTTCTGCATGCCCAATTCTAATTCCATCAATATCTGCAATATTTATTTCCTTCATAATACTTTACACCTCATCTCAAAATAACATATATACATATTTTAAATTATGGAAATATTATCTTCAACTTATTTGCCTATTTTCATATATAAAAAGCCCTGTTTACATTTCAATTAATATAAAGTAATTACTTTATATTAATATCCTTGCCAAACAGAGCAAAATCATTATATTAATCTATATTTTTTAAAGCTATTATATATTCCATCTTCATCATGAGTTCCCGTTATATCACAAGCTATTTCCTTTAAGGCTTCATTAGCATTCCCCATTGCTATTCCATAATTAACATACTGTAGCATTTCCATATCATTAATTCCATCACCATATGCAAAAGTAGTCTCCCTGGCTAAACCTAAATGTTCTATTAAATACTCAATAGCCAATGCTTTATGCACACCAGGCACAGATAACTCTCCACTATTTTCTCCAAACATTGGAACAGTACAATGTATAACATTAAACTTGTCCTTAAATTCATCTCTAATTGTTTCTATAGAAGTTTCAGAATCTAAAAACGATATCTTATTTATATCATCTCTAATTAAATCTTCTCCTTCAATTAAAGCTTCTATAAACTGTCCTATCCCTTTTTCTAACTCTTTATATAGTTTACTATCTTTGTCTACTCCTTCAAAGACTAATTTATTTAAAGTCTTTTTACAATTCTTACTTGCAAATAAACCTCCATTTGACTCTAAATAGAAATCTATATTATTTTTATCAAAATAATTTACCAAATGTTCAACATCTTCTCTATTTACCTTTTTATGAAGAATAATTTCATTATTTACTTCAATATACCCACCTGCAGCACCTATAACTCCATCAAAACCTATTTCCATAATTTCATCATATATCTCTGCTTTAGAACGACCTGTACATAAAAACACATAATGTCCATTATTTCTAGCTTGTCTCACTGCATCTTTTGCAGATTCAGGTACCACTCCATTATCATTAACCAATGTTCCATCTACATCTAAAAAAATTACTTTTTTACTCATATAAATATCCTCTTTGTCTTATTATTATGTCTATATTATTACATTAGATATATAGTTATAGTTTTCAAATTATGAAAATATTCTCTCTCTAACTTTATAAAAACCATAAGATAAACATCATTATAATATGAACTACAATATTATAATTCCTCTTTAATCATTTAATTAAATTCACTTATACTTAACAGCATTTATTACGCTCCTATTATTACCATTTTTTATGTTATAATAGTTATATAAATTTTCATTATTCAGTTATAGGAGAAAGCTATGAATATTAATTTTAGATATAGTAAAGATAATCATATTAGTAATATCCACTGTTCAAAGATAAATACTTCTGAGTCATTTAATCTCAGTAGTTATATAAATTCTCTAGGTGAATTTTTAGCAACTAGAGATATAGATAATTTATCAGTAGAATCTTTATATAATAAATATAGTATATTAAATGTAGATATTTTAGTATTACTCGGCAATGCTATTCCCTACACTATTGGCGTTGCTTATGAAGCCTACAAGAAGGGACTCTGCAATAAAATTTTAGTTTCTGGTGGCATTGGTCATTCTACCCACTTCTTAAGAAGTGCTATTCAAACTAATTTCAAATTTAATGACGTTAAAATCGATAATAATTCCGAAGCTGATATTTTCAAAGATATTTTAGTTAACTATTATAATGTTCCTGAAAAAGATATAATAGTAGAAAGTCAATCTACCAACTGTGGTGATAATGCTTTAAAATCTGTTCAATTGCTTGATAAGTTAAAAATAAGCTATAATTCTATATTGCTAATTCAAGATCCAACTATGCAACTTAGAAGCTATGCATCTTTTGCAAAATACTTAGAAGACAAAGATGTTAAAATTATCAATTATGCTCCATTTATTCCTACTCTAGATAATAATATGCTATTCATTAATAAAGACATAGATGGTATTTGGGATATTGATAGGTATTTAAATCTTATAGTAGGCGAAATACCTAGATTAAAAGATAACGAAAAAGGATACGGTCCTAATGGTAAAAACTTCATAGTTCATGTTGATATTCCAGACTATATAACTGATAATTATAATAAAATTACGTCTTTTATTGATAATTCAAGATAAAAGGAGTTGCTAAAAAAAGCAACTCCTTTATATATTACATTAATACCGATGATATTAAATTCCATACTACTGCAATAAAAGCTACTAACCCTGCTACCTTTAATAAATCTACAGCTTCAATCTTAACTATTTGAAGTACTGAATCCTTGCTTTGTAATATCCTACTCTTCCTTCCAACTCTTTTAGCCTTAATCTCAAAGCTTAAAAAACCATACATTCTAACTATTAAAGCTATAGCTATTATAATAGTTCCCCAAATATGACAATTCTCTTCATCAGCAAAATTACCACCAAATAAATATAAAATTACACCTAATGCTATTACTAAAACTGCTTGTATATTAGCTATAAGTCCACTATTTATAAATCTCCATGTAACAAATCTTTTCATAAGTGTTTTTTTCTTTTCTTCTTTTAGTTCTTTTTCATAGCAGTTATAATGGTAAGGTTTACCATTCAAAATAACTAAATCCTCTTTCTCCTCAATAACTTCTAAACATTTTTCACAATATACTTGTCGGTTCATTCTAAAACCTCCATAATAATTTTTTCCCACCCACTAATATATTATGCTGTATTTTCTTTAAATCTACATAGTCAAAACGGCTTAACAATGCTATTTTTAACAGTTTTTCACTTTAAATTACAAACCTCTTTAAAAATTACATCTAACCAATCTTCTAAGTATAAATATTTTAATAAGTTGGATTGAAATTTAGTAAATTTTTTATTTTATTTACTTTTAAGTTATAATATTATCGTACTTGTCAATAATTCCAAATAGAACACGGAGGTATTTTATGATTGTCATAAGTTATATTTATTTTTTAATTTTAGCTTTAATAATTTGGATTATATATAGAGTTATTGTTTGTAAGAAATCATTTAAAGTTAATATATTTAGAGAAGTATTTATTAATCTTTTCTTTATTTATTTCCTTATTGTAATTTATCTTACATTCTTTAAATATGGTATGCTTCACCTTGATTTACGTATGAGAAGTTATGCTAACTTAATCCCACTAGTTGAGACTATTAAGATGTTTAAAGATAATTTCATGGGGCTTGGTAATTCACTTTATAATGTTTTAGGTAATGTATTACTTTTTGTTCCTTTAGGCTTCGGAATCCCTTTATTCTTTAAAAATCATAATAAATTAAGAAAAGTAGCTTTTTATGGTTTTGTAGCATCATTTTCAATTGAATTACTTCAATATTTAACTTGTACTAATTTCACTGATATAGATGATATAATTTTTAATACCTTAGGAGCTATAATTGGATTTGTTATTTTTAATATCTTTATATTAATTATTGAAAGAACTAAACTTATCAACTTAGTAGAAAAATTACAGGTTAATTACAAAGGTAGTTTAATAACCCTTAGTTCAAAATTCTTATTATCTATAACTATAACTACAATTGCTGTTTTCTTTGGAATACTTTATAGCTTTACTGTTTCTGGTAATCAATCTGATGAAGATATTGCAGAAGCTGTATTTACGTATAGTACTGGAAATGAATACGTAGAATCTGCTCAATTCTTTAATCATAAATTATTCTTACAAGATAATGCTGATTATTTTGAACTTAAAATAGCTGATGAAGTTTTACAAAATCGCTATGTACAAGGTTTTTCTACTCAAGTTCAATGGGATGGTAATGACTATGGATATTCAATTGCCATTATAAATGATGATAGTAAAATCGGTGTAATTGTATTTGGTAAAAATAACGATGCTAAAACTATTACTATAAACTTTGCTGGTGATGTATATTCTCAATTTATCTTTGAAGATGAATACTTTATAACAACATTTCCAATACTAAAGGAACTACCTGAAAATACAACAATATATGATATTTACTCTACAGGTGAATCTAATGATTTAAAAGTATATTTTAATGAAAGTGACGGCACTACCTGTAGACACATGAAATATCTCAAATAATTTTTGTAAAAATAATAAGGCAATATATATACTATTACTTTATCTCTTATAAATTACTAGTATATCTCTTTTTATAGATTTCTTTATAATTACTTTAAAATTTCTCATAAAAACAAGCAATCTTTTTAGAGGATTGCTTGTTTTATATAATATCTACTTAAAATAATCTCAATTTATATCATTTTTCATATTCGCCTTAAATACAAATACTGAAATTATATATATAACTACAGCATATATAGTAACTACTATTAGTGGTATTATAATCTTATCAAACTCTCCTACAATTGCCATTCTAGCAGCTTCTACTCCATGATAAAAAGGTAAAATATTGCATATAGTTTTCATTCCTGAATTTAAACTTTCTATATCCATCCATATACCACCTAATATAGATGAAATAGTTATTATAATAGATGTTAAAGGTGGTGCTGATTTCTCCCCAAATAATGTTCCAAATAACATTCCAAATCCAATAAATAAAATCACTGATGGTATTAATGTTATAATAGATACTACTACATTTAAAATATTAAAAGTATATCCAGAAAAAACACCTATAATTGCAGCTACTAAAAACGTAATAACACTTTGAGCTAATGCAATAATAAAGAACGGCATCATATATCCACCAATAAAATCTCTTGATTTCATTGGAGATGCATACAGTCTAATTAAAAATGCACTTGCTCTATCCTTTGATACCTGTAAACATGTAAATAGCATAATAAATGTTAATCCAAATACAGCTATTCCTGGTGCTAAATACTCTATATTAAAAATCTTCATATTAGCTTCTTTAGGAATACTATTATTTACAAAAGTCATTATAATAAGCATAATTATTGGAAACCCTAAACAAAATATATAACTTAGAGGATCTCTTAATACCTCTTTAATATTCCTCTTTGCAAAAGTCTTACTTCTCATATTTCATTTCTCCTTCTGCTATCTTCACAAAAGCCTCTTCAAGACTAGTAGTATTAGTTAACTCTTTTAGTTCTACAGCTGTTCCTAAAGCTTTAATTTCTCCTTTTACCATAATAGCAATTCTATCTGATAAAGCTTCAGCTTCCTCTAAATAATGAGTAGTTAAGATAATTGTGGTTTTACCTTTTAGATTATTTATAATTCCCCATAATTCTCTTCTAGCTAATACATCAAGCCCAAGAGTAGGTTCGTCCAAAAATAATATTTTAGGTTCACTTATTAATGCCATAGCTATACTTAATCGCCTTTGCCATCCACCGGATAATGTTTTTGCTTTTTGATTCTCAATTTCTTCTAATGAAAATTTATTTATAATCTCCGTTGTCCGTTCTTTAAAGTTATCTTTTTTAAAACCATATATTTCAGCCATAAACTCTAAATTTTCTTTTACTGTAAGATTAGGTGCTATAGATGTTTCTTGTGGTGAAACACCTATTATTTCTTTTATTTTATCTAAATCTTCTAAAATACTTTTATTAAAAATTAAAGCATCTCCACTTGTTGGTTTCGAAAGTCCTGAAAGCATTTTTATAGTAGTAGTTTTACCTGCCCCGTTAACTCCAAGAAGCGCAAAAAGTTCTCCTTCTTCAATATTTAAATTTATTGAGTTAACAACAATCTTATTTTTAAATTTCTTCTGTAAATTTTTAATTTCAATTGCCTTCATTTTAATCCTCCTCAATAACTTGTGAACTAATCATTTGATTAAAAAACTCCTCCACATCTTCACATCTTTTAATTCCTATACCAAAATCAATATCTCCTAGTATTAAAAGTCTATCACCAGCTTTAATATTAAATACTTCTCTTGCTTTTTTAGGAATTATTATTTGTCCTCTTTCTCCAACCTTTACTACTCCGAACATGAACTTTCCTTTTGGAGTAACTAACTTACTTTCCTTATTTATAATTGTAGCAACTAAGTCATCTAAAGTTACATCATATAATTTTGCTAGTTCCATACATTTATTTATATCAGGAATACTTTCTCCATTCTCCCACTTTGCGACAGATTGTCTAGATACCCCTAGTTTTTCTGCTATATCCTCTTGTGTATATTTATTATAAATTCTTAACTTTCTCAAATTTTCATTAATCATACTTTTCATACCTCCTACTACTATTCTATTACTATTTTACCCACCTCTGAACCAACTATAATTAACATTTGATGTTAAACTTAGTTGCGTATTTAATAATAAAAAAAACAAAGCAGTCATTTCTAACTGCTTTGTTTTTAATATTCCATCATTATATGAGTAGCTGTAGTTTCTATTGACTTCTGATTATCTATATTATATAAATACATCGCTTTTGAAATATCAGCAATTTTATCTGGTCCATCATATACATTATCAGTCATCATAATTATTATATAGGGCTCGTCTGTAAATACTATTCCAATATCGTGTGTATAACCTTCATTACTTCCTATTTTATGAGCTACAATATCTTGAGGTAAATATTTATCTAATCTATCGTGAAAATCTGTATTTTTAAGATAATCTATTAAAGTAGCATAATTAGAGTTATTTCTATTTTCGTATATATATCTTAATATCTCTAACTCAACCCTTGCAGAAGTTATATTGTCATAATCTCCATAATTAATACCCAAAAGTTCAAAAAGCCTCCACTTAAAATTTGACCATCCTCCAATATAGCTATATATCATAGTAGCTGCTATATTATCTGAATATTTGATTGAGTACTCAATTAAAGTTCTTAATGGTAATGCTCCAAAACTTAAATCATATTGTAAAATCCCAGTTCCACCTTGATATTGCCATGGACTATAATAAACTAAATCATCTAATGTTATTTCTCCATTATCAACCATATTATACGCTACAAGACTTAATCCTAACTTATAAAGACTTGCAGCGTCCATATATAAATCTTCATTAAAAGATAATGTTTCTTCATTTACTAAATTATAATATATAAAGCTTGTACGACATTTATCATCACCTAAATAATTATCTATTCTCTCTATTATATCTATATCTTTATTAAAAAGAGGATTACTTAAATCTCCTTCTATATCTATCTCTTCATTTTCTTTTCCTATTACTTTTTCTGGTTCTTCTTCCTCAATAATCTCTTCTTCATTAAGCCCCTCATCGGTATTTTCTATATCACTATCAATATTTTCTGTGTCCAATGACATATGCTCTTCATTTTCATCTAATGTATACGCATATACATCTTTAATCTCTATATCAGAACTTGTCCTAATTCTATTATTTATTGCTGCACTCCCTAAAATAATAAATATACATAAAATCATAAAATTTCTAACAACATTTTTCAATTACTACACATCCTTAAGATATTTTAACTATGACAATAATTTCTATTAGTATTCTATGATATAGTTCGTTATTTATTATGAATTTATTATGAAAATAATATAGAAAATGCAGCTCAAAAGTATAGCTATTCTTTTATCCAATATTCACTACAATCATTAGATCTATCTAAAAATCCATATTCAATTAATGCTCTTCTTAATGTTACATAATCATCAAATATTCTCTGTAATATTCGATTTATTTCTTTCTCTGAATACTTTTTCCCACACTTAAAGTTCTTACATATTTCTTCTAGAATAATAACTTTTTTCTTTTCTCTGGCTGGATAACTTTTAAGTCTCTTATTTTCATCCATATAATTTTCTATGACTTTAACTTTTTCTTCATCGGTTATATTAAATCTATCATCTAAGGTAGTTGCAGTTTTGTGAGGATCACATATCACCGTATTTTCTAAAATATTAATATTTCTACTAGTATTATTCTCCAATAAATCCATCATAGCTAAAAATACCTTAGCTTGCTTTTCTTTTTCTCTTAACTTATAACGATGATTTCTTATAGTTGAATTAGCAACTTTTAACCTCTGTGCTATTTCCTTATCAGATAAACCCATAGCCATTAACTCTAAAACATTCTTTTGAACTTCTGATATTCCAGTAAATGTAGGATTCATATTTAATAAATAATTAAGCATTGAGTTATGCTTTTCTTCCATATGAATTTCAGCAGTTTTTCTTGCATCGTAAAACTTACCATCAATTTCATAAATCCTACCAATAGTAAATACTTCTCCACATACTAGGCATTTAATACTTCCTGCCTCTTCAATATACCCATTTTTTATTTCATCAATTGATGAGTTCCAAAAACTTTGACTTATCTCCATTTCACCATACCTCTTTTCCTATCTTTTCCTGTAATACAATTATATGAAACATTATTATATTTTGTCTATATATAAATAAACATTTTTATAATTAGTTTTTTATATTTGTATAAATAAAAAAGATAGCTTCAAATTCAAGCTATCTCTTTAGATTATAAAACTTTTAGTTTTGATGAATATTTAACTTTAATTTATTCCACTTTTTTATAGTTATTATTGAAGTTACAATTAATGTTATAATTATAAATACCGTATTATATATTGAATTACTAAAACTATCTCCTAAAAAACTATAAAGCGAAACCGCTGGAATGTTTGCTATTATAAAAGTAATAATAAATCTCCTATATCCTAACCCTAAATATGAAGATAAATAACAAATAACATCCGTAGGTGCTACTGGACATAAAACTCCTATAGCTAAAATTTTATGATTTTCTTCTTCTACAAGTTTATATATGTCTTTATATTTTTTCTTAATTTTATTTTTTATTCCTTCAAACAAATCCATTTTTCCTAATATAAATACTAATGTATCACTTAAAACTAATCCTAATAATGATAATATCAATGCTTCAATTGGTGAAAATATAAGTCCACCTAGCAACATAAGGCTAACCCCTGGAATAAATGCTATTAATCTTATAATCCATATTCCTAAAAAAACTAAATATGCAATATTGCTTCCTTTTATAATCATCTTTAAATTTTCTATACTTAAATCTATAGGATTAAACAAACAAAATGTTATACTTACTAAAATAATCATAGATAATATAATAACGTTGTATACCTTTCTCTTTTTCATGTACTTCCTCCTAAATAATATTATCTATAAATATCATATACCAAAAAGCTTAATATGAACTAAATAAAAATATTAACATTTCTTGAATTATTTTAATGGCAGATTAATTGTGAATGTAATAATATCCTTATTCATATCTACATATATAACTCCATTATGCAGTTCAATAATTCTTTTTACTATTGAAAGTCCAATTCCAGAGCTTTCTATATCTTTTCTGGATTTATCACCTTTATAAAACCTTTCAAAGATATTACCTAAGTCTTCTTCTTTAATCTCATTAGTTTTATTACTTATTGAAATCATTAAATTATCTGCCTCTTCTGCCAGTTTCAAAAACACTTCTGTTCCTCTTGTACTATACTTTTTAGCATTAGTTAATAAATTATCTAAAACTCTAACTATTTTTTCAATATCTATCCTTAATATAATTTCCTCACCTAGTATTTCTTTTTTCAATTTTAAATCTTCTTTTTCAAACACATATTCATATTCTCCAGCAATCTGGTCAACAAGAGATATAATATCAACCTCACTATAATTTAATTGTATATCTGTGCTGGTGAGCTTTGTATATTCAAAAAGCTCATTAATCAATTTATTAAGAGTCTTTGCTTTATCATCTATAATTCCTATATATTCTTTAAAATCATCCTCATTCTTATACTGCTCATTCTTAATTAAATCTATATATCCCATAATTGATGTTAACGGCGTCCTTAAATCATGAGATACATTAGTTATAAGTTCACTTTTATTTTGCTCTAACTTTCTTTCATTATCAATCTTTTGCTTAAGCTCTACAGACATTGAATTAATACTTTCGCAAAGCTCTGCTAATTCATCTTTTCCTTTAACTTCAATAGTTCTCCCAAAGCCATCTTCTTTTATCATTTTAACTTCTCTTGTAAGAAATTTAATATACTTTACCCTTCTATTTATTAACAAAAGAAAAGTAATTATAAATCCACCTATTGAGCCCCCTATTAATCCAAAAGAAATAATATTTACAGTAAATATATTTATATTTCCTTCAAAATAATATTTATTTAAGAAAGTACTTGCTATAAATACCATTACTATATATGCTGATATGCCTGATATAACTATTGAAAAAAGAATATATATACTAATCCTGTTTAAATTTATTTTTTTAAATCTTTTACTGTTAAATATAGATACTATAATTATAAAAGTAATTACTGCAATTATTTTAAAAATCTGCTCTAGAAATATTGGTGATATATTCAATTGTCTAGCTTCATTTGCCCATATTAAATACGAGCCCTCAATAATTATAAGAGTTGCAGCAAATAATCCTATTATCATACCCAGCATAAGATGTGGTGTTAACCATTTTAGCTTTATCATATCTTATATCCAACTCCCCATATAGTTTTAATATATATAGGATTTTTAGGATCACTTTCTATTTTTTCTCTAATCTTTGTTATATGAACCATTACAGTACTGTCAGATTTAAAAAAATCCTCTTTCCATACACTTTCATATATCTTTCTAATACTTAAAACCGTTCCTTTATTTCGTGCTAAAAGTTCTAGAATATCAAATTCCTTAGGCGTAAGTCTAACTTCCTTACCTCCAACATAAACTAAACGAGTATCAGTGTTTATAGTAAGGTCTCCTATTTCTATAATTACCTTTGAAATATTAGAGTCATTGTATTTTTTATATCTTCTAAGCTGTGATTTCACCCTTGCTATTAGCTCTAATGGATTAAAAGGCTTAGTTATATAATCATCTGCTCCTGCAGTTAACCCATGAATCTTATCCATATCCTCTGACTTTGCAGATATCATAATAATAGGCATATTATTTTCTTCCCTTATCTTCATACAAGCTTCTATTCCATCTAATTGCGGCATCATAATATCAAGAAGAATCAAATCTATATTTTCTTCCTTTAATACATCTATAGCAATATAAGCACTTTCAGCCTTTATAATCTTAAATCCTTCATTTTCTAGATAAACTCCTAAAAGATTTCTTATATTTTTATCATCATCTACAATTAAAATAGTTTCCTTCATCTACCTATCTCCTAATTATTTTATTTATTATTGCAGCTCAGCACATATGCAGGTGGAATATTTAAATTCTCTTTTCTCCAATTAATATTGCTAAAATATCTGTTTAATAGTTCCTTTTTCATTTTTGAATATTGAAATGTTATAAATATTCCTTCATCTCCAAGAATCTTCCTAGTTCTCCTTAAAATCTTCTCTGACATACTCTTTGGCAAGCTGGCAAATGGTAACCCTGACACTACTGCCTCTACTTTATTTATATCATATTTCTTTAAATATAAATCAATATTTTCAGCAGAATCATTTATAATAAACAAGTTTTCTTCATTATATTTTGATTTTAATATCTCGTAAAATTCCTTATTGTATTCTATTACTATAAACTTTGTATTTTTATTTTTCCTCTTCAAAATTTCCTCGGTAAATACTCCTGTTCCTGCCCCATACTCAACTATACAATTTATTTTATCAAAATTAATATCATTAACCATCTTAGCTGCTAATCTTTTTGAGCTGGGCATAATAGCTCCTACTGTTCTAGGATGTGAAAAATATTGAGTTAAAAACCTTGCTTCCATAATAATAAACCTCCACAATTGAATTTATACTTTCATTGTAGATTTCAGACATTAAAAAATAGTCTTAATAATTCTTAAGAATTATTAAGACTAAAAAGTTAATTACTATTCTTTTATTTCTCCAGCTAATATCTTATTTAATTTATTTTGTACTAGCCATAATTTCTTTTGCTTTCTATTATAAGCCACCATTTGATTTTTATTATTTTTACTTAATTCCATAGCTTTCTTATAATGATCATCTGCTATATTTAATGCATCTTTTATAACTGCAAGTTCTTCGTTAGTAAACATTTAATTTCCTCCTAAAATTTTTCTTGAATTATTATATCACATAATCCTCTACTATAGAATCCTAGGCTAATTTTTCATTTTCTTCTTCGCCTTCTACAGTTAAAAACCTTTTTGATGTAAGTTTTATTCCGATAGCTCCTATAGGTGCTGTAATAAGTACACTAAGTATTGCCACAGCTTGCATTATATCCCCAGATTCAACTCCCATTTTTAATGGTATTCCTGCTTTAGCAGATTGCACCGTTGCCTTTGGTAGATATGCAATTACACAAAATAATCTTTCTTTTAAGGTTAAGTTAGTACCTATTAAAGAAATTAACACTCCTAGTGACCTCATAGTTAGGGATATTAAAAGCATAAATGCTCCAATAAAGAAATACTCTCCAACAAGTTTTGGATTTATAGCCATGCCAACGAAAGCAAATAAGTATAGTTTGCCATACTTCCATATAATATTTATTCCATCTTGAATACCTTTTGCCATATCTCCTAAATAAGTTCTTAAGAAAAAACCATAAATCATTATTATAAGTAACGAATTAAACAATTTAAAATGTGTAATATTCTCTATTACTCTTATAGTTAAACATATTATCATAGCCATAACTATTTTTAATATATTTTTTTTTATCTTTTTAAAAATTGGATTAGTTATTATAGCTAATATCCAAGATATCGCTATACTAAGTACTATAGTCATAGGTATATTTACTATTTCACTTATTACAGAAATCTTTTCACCATCAATTCCTGACATATATACGGCTAAGAATGTTGTAAATAATGTTATCGCCACTGTATCATCTGCTGATGCTCCTACTAATAGCATTTGTGGAATAGCCTTGTCTTGACCTATCTTTTTGTTTATAAGTTCAACCATTGAAGGAACTAATACCGCCGGACTTACTGCTGCTATTATAAATCCTAATATTCCACCTTGAACAAATGTAAATCCTAAAAATTTAGTTGATAAAAAAGCTATTGTCAATCCTTCAATCAGTGCTGGTATCGCACTTAATAATATTGCTGGCCTTCCTATGCTTTTCATTTGATTTAAACTTATTCCAAGACCTCCGATAAATAATACAGTTACTAATGCAATGTCCTTTATCTGTGGAGCTATATTCAATGTACCCTCTGGAACTAGATTTAAAAATGTAGGCCCTATTATCATTCCTACAATTATCATTCCAATAAGAGATGGTAATTTGATAAACTCAACTATTCTTCCACTCCAATATGCAATTATTCCTATTCCTATTAATGATATTATCACCTTTACTATGTCCATTTTTTCTCCCATCCTCTATATTTATTTTTTTAAATTATTATTTAGTTTGGTTAATTACATTATTAATAATTCTAAAAAAATTAGACCCCTACCCTAAAAAGAGTAGGAGTCATTAGCTTTACGCGATTATGGCGAACTCCATCGCCTTATTTATTCATTTTAACCATTTGTATGATATCATATTAAGTTAAATTTGTCCATTATAATAAAGTCTATAATGCATAACTTAATCTATTAATCATTCTTGTATACTATTTAGTACCTGTGCTTCCAAAGCCTCCACGATCAGCATTACCAAAGGACTCAACTTCTTCAAACTCTATCTCAGGCATAACTTCCATTATTCTAAATTGCCCTACTTTATCACCTTTTTTTATCCATGTACCTTTTTCTTCAATACCATCAATAATCTCTATTGATTTATATTGCAAACAAAATACTGGCATATGCCATTGATCATTATCTCCTATATATGTATCATCAACTACTCCAACACCATTTGTTTGTATTATTCCCCATGTCTTGAATGTTGAACTTCTAGGTGCTAAATGCCCCTCCCATCCTTGAGGCAACTCTAAAGCAAAACCTAAGGGAATCATGGCTCTTTCATTTAATGGTACAAACATATCTTTATTTGCATAAACGTCAATCCAATTACCTTTACTTATTTTTTGTAATTTAGTTGCACCTTCAAAATATTTAATCTTCATTTTCATACGTAAATCATCCTTTCTTATGTTTAAACTTTACGCCTCTAAAACATTTTATATTGTATCATATCATAAAATTAAAATCCAAAGATATAATAACTAAAAAACTAATACAAAAATAAAGAATGACAATATAATATAGTCTATTTGTCATTCTTACTAAAACATTTATTTAATTTAACGTATCTTTATACATATATTCTCTATACAGATTTTATTTTATTCATTACTTCGATAGTTGTTTCTATTGTACTTTTATCTATAGTTACTTCGTTCCAAGGAGAATATGTTGGCTTTTCAAAATACTTTCTATCCACAATAGCTATAACTCTATAGCTACCTCTTTTTAAATTTTCAAAAACAACTTGTCCATTCTTATCTGTGTACTTAGTTTCAACTAACTTGGGAGATACGCCATTAAGTACATATAAATTTATCTTTGCTGATGATATTAATGTTCTATTTTTATTTGCCAACCTAGAGATTACTGTTATCTTTCCCAAGCCCTCTTCATCTTCATCATTATTTTCTCTCTCTTCGTAATTCATATAGTAATTTTCATAATCTTTGTAATACTCTTTAGAATAATCTTTTGAACAATCTTTATTATCCATCTCTACCTCTTGGAAAGTTGCCTCAATAACATTACCTTTTAAAATATCATCTTGCTGTTCATCATTTCTATATTTATAATCATTAGCAATGATATTAAATTTTTCTAAATCATCCTTATCATAATCATCATCTATTCTTATTTTCATAAAAAACCTCCAAAATGCCGTATATTGACATAATACGCATTTAGAGGTTTTTTTGTGCACTTTTTATTATATTAAAAGCATATCTTTTATTTCATCAAATTCTGTTGGTTTACTAAAATAATATCCTTGAATTATGTCACAATTAATATAATTTAAATAATTAAACTGTTCCTTATTTTCTACGCCTTCTGCTACCACTTTTAAGTTTAAACTATGCGCTAACTCTATTATACTTTTGGCAATCTTATCACTCTTTTTATCTAATCCTATTCCATCAATGAAACTTTTATCAATTTTTAAAACATCAATAGGAAGTCTTCTCAAATAATTTAAAGATGAATATCCTGTCCCAAAATCATCAAGAGCTATAGTTATCCCAAGCTCCTTTAACTTTAAAATAGTATCTATATTCTTAGATACTGATTGCATTATAACACTTTCAGTAATCTCAAATTCTATATACTCTGGTGAGATATCATACTCATTTAACTTCTCACTAACAAAATCAATAAAGTTTTCATCTCTCAATTGTATGTCTGATATATTTATTGCAAAATTAAATCTTTCCTTAACTATTAAACTTAATTCCTTACACTTTTTAAAACTTCTATCAATTATAACTCTTCCAATATCAATAATCATTCCATTACTTTCTGCAATGGGTATAAATTGATTTGGTGGAACTACTCCTAATTTTTTGTTCTTCCATCTTACTAATATTTCAAATCCATCAACATTATCATTAACTAAAGATACTTTAGGTTGAAAGTTTAAATAAATTTCATCTTTATCTATTGCTGTTCTTAAAAATTTCTCAATTTCAAATTCTCTATTCATTAAACTTAAAATATTTTCGTGGAAAAACTCATATCTATTCTTTCCATTCTCCTTCGCTATATACATAGCTATATCTGCATACTTCAATAATGAATCTATAGAATTAGCATTATCAGGATAAATACTTACCCCTATACTAAAAGCACAGTAAATATCTTTATTATCGATTTTAAGGGGTTTCTTAAATTCATTTAATACATTGTCTAAAATTGTTTTTACTTTAGATAAATCACCAATGTTTTCTATTATAAGTATAAACTCATCTCCACCAAATCTCGCTAAAATATTCTCTGTTTCTAATACACTATAAAGTTTTTCGCACACACCTTTAAGTGCTAAATCACCTAAATAATGTCCATATGTATCATTTATAATTTTAAAGTTATCCAAATCTATAAAAACTAAAGCTAATTTATCATTTTCAGTACATCTATCTAAAGCTATCTCTAATTCTTTCATAAAATATCTTCTATTAGGTATACCTGTAACATCATCATAATAGCTCATAAAGTGTATTTCAATTTCACTTTGTTTTCTTTGAGTTATATCTGATAAAGATCCATAAATATATATCTCACCATTATCTAGCTTTACTTTTTTGCCTTTGCTATTTAACCATATTATATTATTATCTTTAGTCAATATCCTATATTCCATCTCATAAAATTCACTTTTCGAATCAAGAAGCACCTTATTTACAGCTCTCGAATAATTATCCTTATCCCCAGAATAAATACAATTTAACCATTCATTATAAAAAATTATAACTTCTCCATTTTCATCTTCTGCCTTTATGTACTTTTTTATCTTACTATCAAAACTTATTAATCCTTTTTTAAAATTAATGCAAAAAACTATATCTTTGGATCCTTCTATAACCTGTTTATATTTTTCATACTTATCTCTCATTACTATATCTGTAATTCTTTTCTTTGTTATATCAGTTAAAACTCCTGTTAAGTAAAAAACTCCACCTTTTAACTTTCCTTTAGCCTTATAAGAAAGATATTTAATATCTCCCTCAATATCCTTAACTCTATATGAAAGCATTAAATCAATTTTTAATCTATTAATACAAATATTATCTATTTCTCGCTTTACTCTTTCTCTATCTTCTTCAACTATATATTTATACCATTCTTCTCGCTTTAAATAATTACTATCTAAACTTAATAAAGAAGTCATCATATTAGAAATATATATTTTTTCTGACTTTTCATCCCATTCCCATACATCTCCATCCATAGCTTCGATAGCCATAATATATCTCTCTGTATTAATTTTAAGCTCGTTTTCCTTTTGTCTTATTTCACTTTTTCTTCTTTGATTAATATAGATTATAATTGCAATAGCAAGTATTCCAAATAATTTTAAATAATAAACTTCATTACTAAATAAAATAAATACACTTATAATAAAAACAATAGCTCCATCTAAAATATTTTTCACCCCTTAAAATCTATATTTTTTATCCATATTTTTTAATATTTTACAAATTAATTGTACCATATTTATAGATAATAAGACAAATAATATCAATGATATACTAAAAAACAAAAAAGCGAAGAACAAACTCTTCGCTTTTTTATCTATTATATATATCATTTATTCAAATCTAGAAACTATAACATTTAGTAGTACACCTACTATACTTGCTAAACTTAATCCTGATATGCTCACTGCTTCTGTTATTTGTATTCCTATAGCTTTACCAAATATATTTCCTGAAAGTCCTATTAAAAGAATAGTTCCCATTATAATTAAATTTACTATGTTTAATTTAACTTTTTCTCTCTTTATAGTTTGTACCCCAACTATAGCTATCATTGAGAATAACATTAAACTAATTCCACCCATTACTGAGCTTGGTATAGTTCTTATAGCTGCACCAACTTTATCAACAAAACTTAATATTATTGCGAATACTGCTGCTAATCTTAATATTGCTGGGTTATAATTTTTAGTTATAGCTAATACACCTGTATTTTCACCATAAGTTGTATTTGCAGGTCCCCCAACAAATGATGCTGCTAAAGTAGCTAATCCATCACCTAATAATGTTCTATTTAATCCTGGATCTTCAACAAAGTTCTTTCCTACAACTTCTCCATTTGTAGTTATATCTCCAACGTGCTCCATTACTACTGCTAATACTACTGGTACTACTATTAATATTGCCGCCATATCAAACTTTGGTAATGTGAAGTTTGGTACTGCTATAATGCTAGCATTTTGAATCGCTGCTACATCTACAAGATTTAATACTAAACTTATGCAATATCCAACAGCTACACCTATTAAAATTGCTACCTGTTTTAAGAATCCTTTTCCAAATGTCTTTATTATTAATGTTACTGCTAAAGTTACTACTGCTACCATTACTGTTGTTACAGCACCTGCTTGTCCAGCAGCTAAGCTATTAACACCTGCCATATCTAAAGCTGTTGGTATTAAATTTAATCCAATAACCATAATCATTGGTCCTACAACTCTAGCTGGTAAAACTTTTCTTATTTTATCTAATCCCACTTTTTTTATTAAGAATGAAAGTGCTATATATATTAATCCTACTATAACCATTCCACCTTGTGCATATCTTAAATCTCCATTAAATTGTGCTCCTACAGCAACGATTACTGGTATAAATGCAAATGATGAACCAAGAAATACTGGAACCTTTCCTTTAGTACATGCGTGGAATATAAGTGTTCCTATACCTGCTGAGAATAGTGCTACTGATGGATCTAATCCTGTTAAAATTGGTACTAAAACAGTTGCACCAAACATCGCTATAAGATGTTGAATTGCTAAAACCCCATTCATTAATCCTTCTGTTACTTTTCTTACACTACTTTTTTCTGTTGTTAATTTTTCAGTTATTTGTGCCATAATCGCACCCTCCTTACATTTTTTAAGGAGAAATTAAACTTTCTCCCTTTTCAGCCTCTCTGGACTGCTTTTAAAGGCAATATAAAAAGCTCCTTACCATCGGTAAGAAGCTATAATAATCCCGTAAAATTATATGCTCACTTTTATTTCTTACCGATCTCTCTGGATCAATTTAAAGACTATTTTCTTACTCATTATATTAAACGTACATTATTTTTGCAACATTTTTTTATTTGTATTTTAATTTTATTTTTTTAATAGTACATACTAAGCTTATAATTATTTTGAAAGGAGCTATAAATAATATGAAAAATTCTTATTTTTACAAATATCTTACCATTTTATTTATCTCTATATTATTGCTTAGCATTCCTACTTCTGTTTTTTGTGATGATGAACCTAGAGAGGCAAAGGAAAAAGAGATATACCTTACCTTTGATGATGGTCCTAGTGGAAAAGTTACTACCGAGGTTTTAGACATACTTAAAGCAGAAGGCGTACCTGCTACTTTCTTTATTATAGGTAATCAAATAGATGATCAAGAAGATCTTATCCTAAGAATGAGAGATGAAGGACATAGTATCGGATTACATAGCTATACCCATGAAAGAAATAATCTGTATTCAAGTAACGATGGATTTATAAACGAAATGCTAAAAGTGCAAAAAAGATTATATGATGTAACTGGTGAAACTTATACTATCTTGAGGTTTCCATTTGGATCTACAAATAATACTTATAAGCTAACATCATCAATGGTTGATCTTGTTCATAATCATGGCTTTAAAATCTATGATTGGACTCAAGATACATTAGATGGTGCTAATCCAAAATCATCACCAGATTCAATATACTCTCATGCAATATCAGATAAAGATTCAATAATTTTATTAATGCATTGTGCAAATGTTAATAAAACATCACCACAAGCATTGCCTCAAATAATCAAATATTATAAAGATAAAGGATATACTTTTAAAAAGATAACAGAAGAAACACCAGAACTTTATAGACTAAAGAAATAAAGTGCGTACTAAGTGCGTAGTCCAAAAGTCGACTGCGTCGAGTCCAAAAGTGCCTATGGCAGTCCAAAGGATTTACTTTGTAAACGTCCAAAAGCTTTTTTAACTCTAAGTTATTACTCTTGGTTATTGTAAATCTTTTGGCCGTCACAAAGTGACCTTTTGGACTTTGACGAAGTCAAACTTTTGCCCAAAGTGCTTCGCACTTTATTTCAATTATGAATTTATCTTCTTTATACCATCTTGTTACTACGCAACTTCCATCCTTCTTTGCTTGATAGGCTTAAGAACCATAAATATAAATAATGTAACTAATATTACACCTTTAAAGATACTAGTTAAACTTATAGCCCACCAAACTCCATTTATTCCAAGTAGACTTGCTTGTGATAAATATATCGCTAGCGGTATTCTTAGCCCTGTGAAAACTATCCCGATTACTGAAGGAGGTATTGTCTTCCCAACTCCAAAGAATGCTCCTGCTGTAGTTATTTCTATACACATAAACAATTGTGAATATCCTAATATTTTCAGGTAGTCAGCACCTTGTATTATTGCATCTTGCTCTTGAATAAATATAGAGAATATTTGTTTTCCAAATACTATTAGAAGAAAAGAAGTCAATACTCCAAGTGCTAATGATAATATTAATGTATACTTATATCCATCTTCAACTCTCTTATACTTTTGAGCTCCATAATTTTGACCTGTAAAAGCTGTTAATGCAGATGCAAATCCTCCTGCTGTCATCCAAGAAATAGATTCAATTTGAGATCCAACCTTTTGAACAGCTATGGGTACTGGCCCCCATGTTGCAACTATTCTTCCTATTAACATCCCAAAGAATGAAAATAAACAATTTTGTAATGCATTAGGAGTTCCCCATTTAGTTATTTCTTTAATACATCTAAAGTCTAAATACTTCTTGTCCCAAACCTTTAACTTATATCCTTCTTTTATAAATACATATATAAATATTGCTGTTACTATAAACTGTGCAAATACAGTTGCAACAGCTGCTCCTACTACTCCTAAAGGTTTTATAGGACCAAGTCCAAATATTAGTATTGGATCTAAAATTATATTTATAACTAATCCTATGGTATTTGCTATAAACGGTGTTTTACTATTCCCTTCTGCAGTAATTATTCCAGTAAATTGTGGATTTAAAAAAGAGAATATCATTCCTACACTTATTATTATTAGATAGTTGATAGCCATAGATATTATGTCAGGATCATTTAGATTAAAAAATCCTATCAATCCATTTCTAAAAATTAAAAGTATTAAAGTATATATAATTGCAATAATAATAGCCATTGTCAAACTATTATAAACATACTTTTCTCTTAAGGTATTATCTTTCTTTCCAACAGCTTGTGATACACCTACCTCTGCTCCTGTTCTAGTTACTAAAACTAAAGAACTACCAAACCAAGTGAAAAAACCTGCAGTTCCAATAGCAGCAACTGCTGCACTTCCAACTCTACCTATCCAAATCATATCTACCATACTATAAGCCATTTGAATAAATGACGTTCCTAGTATTGGTAAAGATAATGTAAATAAAGTTCTGAATATATTTCCAGAAGCTAAATCTATTTTTTTCTTCATCTTCTCCCACCTCTTAACTTAATACAAAAAATAAAAAGACGAAAATCGTCTTTTTTATTTAATCACATTGCCAAATAATAAACTAATTTAAATTAATTAATTTTCATTTTGCTTTTCTTTTTGCTTTTTATCATTAACTAAACTAGCAACTAATGCAGCACTTGCAGCTAGTAATATTGCTATTTTTCCTGTTTTTTTAATTCCCATATCTAAATCTCAATCCTTTCAATTGATATTTTAAAATATAATATATTTCATTATACATTAAGGATAATTTAAAATCTATTAAAGTTTATTTAAATTACTACTATTTTTACCTCTACTTAAATTGATTTATACCACTTTGATAAAAATAACCTGATTTATTTAATTTATCTTCCAATTCACTTTTATCGATATTTATATCATCACAAAACATATCTAAAGATGAGTAAAAATCTCTAAGCTTTAGATTTAATATACTAACCAACATATGTGGATCCATATTTAAAATAGTTTCTCTATCCATCTCTACCTCTCCCCTATATCTTATAAAGTTTACATGTAAAATCATCATTATCTATTTCAATTATAGCAAAATTAACCTTTCCTCCAATAGCTAATCCTAAAGAACCTGGATTTAATATTTTTTTACCATAAAAGTTCTCTATAAATAGCTGTATATGAGTATGTCCAAAACATACTAGGTCCATTCCATCTGGATAATCATCCATAAACTCATTGAATGTTCCACCATTATACATTAAAGGCGCACACTTATTTGAAGTTGGTCTGCTATGTACCATAAGAATTTTTTTACCTTCAATCTCAACAACTCGCTCACCTGGTTGAGTCTTTATCCATTCGATATATTTTTTATCTATTTCTGTTGCACTTTTTTCTATCTCCAAACAGTATGCTTCATCATGATTTCCTGTTATACTTTCAAATCTTGAATCATTCATTATATAATCCATTATTTTATCTGGATCTTTTCCTCTAACAAAATCACCTAAATTTAAAACTTTCTTTATCCCTTCAGCATTTATCACTTCTAAAAATCTATTAAAAGCTTCAATATTTCCATGAATATCGGAGCAAATAGCTATCTTCATAACATCACCCTTTTTATATCAACTCACTATATATTATACAAATTAAGCTAAAGTATATCTATACTTTAGCTTAATTTATAATTATTAATCATGTTTTTTTTGATTACTTATTGCTGGAACTGGTGGCACATCATTTTTCTTTGGCGCTTGAAAATTATCATTTTCCCAAGTTGCTCTTTGACCTTTCTTTGCCATAGAATCACCTCCTACTTCATTCTTAGTATGAGGATAATTCAAATAAATTATTATGCCATAATTTACTTACCTGAAAGTTAACAATTATAATTTAATTGTTAATTATAATAAATGTTTATACTAAAACAAATTTCAACACAAAAATTATAGCAACTATCACCGTTGTAAGTGAAATATCTTTATATTTCCCTGAAAATAATTTTAATGCTATGTATGAAATTACTCCAAATACTATACCATCTGATATTGAATATGCAAATGGCATCATTATGATTGTTAAGAATGCTGGCACAGCTTCTGTATAATCTTCTAAATTAATCTCTTTTATAGTCTCAATCATAAATAATCCAACTATTACTAAAGCCGATGCTGTTACTGCTGGTGTAATCATTCCAAATAATGGTGCAAAGAATAATGATATTCCAAACATAACAGCTGTTGAAACTGCTGTTAATCCAGTTCTCCCACCTTCTGCTACCCCAGCTGCACTCTCAACGAAAGTACTTACTGTACTAGTTCCTAAACAAGCTCCAACTGTTGTTCCTATAGCATCTGCAAAAAGAGCTTTTTTAATGTTTGGAACCTTACCATTTTCATCTAACATCTTAGCCTTTGTAGCAACACCTACTAAAGTACCTATAGTATCAAACATATCCATAAATAATAATGTAAATAACACTATCACCATATCAAAACTAAATATATTATGCCACTCAAATTGCATAAATGTACTTGATATTGAAGGTGGCATGCTTACTATAGCACTTGGCATTTGAGTTACTCCCATAGGAATACCTATTATTGTAGTTATAACCATTCCTAAGAATAATGCTCCTTTAACTTTTCTAGCTACTAATATTCCTGTTATTACTATTCCTATTATAGCTAAAAGCCCTGGGCCTGATGTTATATTTCCTAAAGCTACTATAGTACCTCCATCTGCAGGATGAACTACTACTCCTGCACCTTCTAATCCTATTAAAGCTATAAATAAACCTATCCCTACTGAAATCGCTTTTTTTATATTAGCTGGAATTGAATCTACTATTGCTTCTCTTACATTAAATATTGTTAAAACAATAAAAATTAATCCTTCTAATAAAACTGCTGTTAAAGCAAATTGATATGAATATCCCATTCCTAAAACTACTGTAAATGCAAAGAATGCATTTAAGCCCATACCTGGTGCTTGAGCAAATGGAAGTTTAGCATAAAGCCCCATTATTAATGTTCCTATTATCGCTGAAACCGCTGTAGCTGTAAATACTGCACCTTGATCCATACCTGCTGCTGACAATATACTTGGATTTACTATTAATATATAAGCCATTGTCATAAATGTTGTAATACCTGCAACTACTTCTGTCCTTACATTAGTATTGTTTTCTTTAAGTTTAAAAAACTTATCCATAGTTCTCCACCTTTATAATTTTTTTGTGCACATACTATAATACTATAAATTCGACATTTTTCAACCTTTTTAACGAACGTTTTTTTATTTTTTTTAATTATAATTCAGAAATTTGGCGTTATATTTTATCTTTACCTTTTCCTAAAAAAGTGTATAATATACTTATAAATGCAAACTATTCTCATTTGAATTTAGGAGGACAAGTATGAAAAAAAAGTATACAAAAATATTATCCTTATTAATTATTACATTAGTAGCACTTATGGGGTGTAGCTCTAAAAATACCGAATCCATAAATGATTCTAACGAAATAACTATAGTTACATCTTTTTATCCAATATATATATCAACCCTTAATATTATTAAAGATGTTCCTAACGTAAAATTAATTAATATGACAAAAGCACAAACTGGTTGTCTACATGATTATCAATTATCTCCAGAAGATTTAAAAACTTTATCTTCAGCAGATATCTTCGTAGTAAATGGTGCTGGAATGGAAGGTTTCCTTGATAAGGTTATATCTAATGAAAAAGATTTAGATATAGTTGATTCTAGCGAAGGAATTAAGTTATTAACTGCTGATGGTGAAGAACATAGTCATGATGATGAAAATCATAACCACGATGAAGAAGAAACTCATGCTGATGATCATGATCACGAAGATAATCCTCATGTTTGGGTCAGCATAAGTAACAATATAAAGCAAGTACAAAATATAGCAGATGGATTAGCTAAATATGATCCTGATAATGCTGATAAATACGAAGCTAATGCAAAAGAATACATATCAAAGCTTGAAGCTTTAAAAACTGAAATGCACGAAGTAATAGATACTCTTCCAAATCGTAATATAATAACTTTCCATGAAGCATTTCCTTACTTTGCTGAAGAGTTTAACTTAAATATAGTTGGTGTCGTTGAAGTTGAGCCAGGAACAGAACCATCACCAAAACAATTAGAGGAAACTATTGAAATTGCAAAAAATAATAATGTAAAAGCTTTATTTACAGAACCACAATATGCTGCTAAAGCTGCCACTACAATTTCAAATGAAACAGGTATTCCACTTTATACCCTAGACCCTATTGTAACAGGTGATTCAACATCTGATGCTTACGACGATTATATAACTAAAATGGAACAAAATCTTGAAACTTTAAAAGAGGCGTTAAAATAATGGAAAATTCAAATTATACTAATAACAACAAATGCTCTGATTTTTGCTGTACAAAAGTTGAAAACTTATCTGTTACTATAGGTACAAATGAAATTTTAAAAAATATAAATCTACACTTTCATTGTGGAGAGTTAACTTCTATTATAGGGCCTAACGGTGCTGGTAAGAGTACACTTTTAAAAGCTTTATTAGGAGAAATTAAGCACACTGGAAAATTAACTTATGTTGGTACTTCATCTAAAGGAGTATCAAGCCCTATTATTGGTTATGTACCTCAATATTTAAATTTTGATTTAAGTACTCCTGCAAGTGTTCTTGATTTATTCATAGCTTGCAACTCAAAAACCCCTGTTTGGTTATACTCATCAAAAAAATATAGAGAAAAAGTCTCTGAAAGTCTTTCTAGAGTAAAAGCAGAATACTTAATAGATAGAAAACTAGGAGCTTTATCCGGTGGTGAACTTCAAAGAGTTTTATTAGCATTAGCTTTAGATCCAATGCCTAATATTCTACTTCTCGATGAACCTGTATCTGGAATAGATCAAAACGGTCTTGAGTTATTCTATGATATATTAATGGACGTAAAATCTAAGTATGATTTATCTATTATACTAGTGTCTCATGATTTAGACTTAGTTGCTAAATATGCAGATAAGGTTGTTTTATTAAAAGGTTCTGTTCTTTGTAGTGGAACTCCTAAGGAAGTATTTACAAATAAAACTACAAGTAAAATTTTCGGATTGTCTTGGTATGAAGAAGACGATTCTAAGAGTAAAGGAGGTAAAAAATAATGCTAGAATCTTTATATGGATTTATAGACTTTATACTCCCATTTCAATGGGTACATTATGATTTTATGAAAAATGCATTAATCGCAGTTTTATTAGTTACTCCTTTATTTGGAATACTT
This sequence comes from Clostridium sp. NSJ-145, assembly GCF_021044725.1. Lineage (NCBI taxonomy): Bacteria > Bacillati > Bacillota > Clostridia > Eubacteriales > Clostridiaceae > Clostridium > Clostridium sp. NSJ-145. The sequence goes on along the minus strand of NZ_JAJNOS010000009.1, from coordinate 15,839 downwards.
GGTACTATGGTAGTAAATAATAAAATGGCTTTCTTTGCCGATTCTTTAGGGCACGGTGCTTTTACTGGAATAGCAATAGGAATTCTAGTAGGTGGAATAAGCCCAACATGGGGAGCTACTATATTTTCCATCTTTTTTGCGATTGCTATTACTTTAATAAAAAATAAAGGTAATTCATCAACAGATACTATAATAGGAGTATTTTCATCAATTGCTATTGCTTTAGGTTTGGTTCTTATGAGTTTAGGTGGTAATATGAATAAATTCTCATCTTATTTAGTTGGTGATTTATTAAGTATTACACCTAAGGAAATACTTATGTTAGTAGTATTATTTATAATAATTTTATTAGTTTGGTCATTTATATTTAATAAACTTCTTTTAGTTAGTATAAATAGTTCACTAGCTAAAAGTCGTGGTACTAACACATTGCTAATTGAATTATTATTTACTATAACTATTGCAGTTGTTGTAACTATAACTGTTAACTGGGTAGGACTTTTAATAATTAATTCACTTTTAGTTTTACCAGCAGCTGCAGCACGTAATGTTTCAAAGAATATACGTCAATATCACTTGATATCAATTATAATTTCTTTATTGTCAGGAATTATAGGTTTAATACTATCTTACTACTTAAACACTGTTACTGGTGCAACTATAGTATTGATTTCAGCAATTATGTTCTTTATTACTTTAGGTTATAAGCAAAAATTTATATAATTTTATTAAAGCACTTTATCCTAAAGCCTATAAGATGTTATTATAATGCTATGATACTTTGAAAGGATGGGGATTTTGAATAATAAACCTAATTTTAGCAATTTACTAAAATGTAAAGGCCTTAAGGTTACTAAGCATAGAAATTCAGTATTAGAGGTTATTGAAAGCAGTAAAAGACCAGTTACTGCTGAAGATATTTATATTATTCTTAAACAAAGAAATATCTCTATAAATTTATCATCCATTTATAGAATTTTAGATACATTAGTTGCTAATTCTTTAATAAATAAGTTTATTTTCGAAGAAACTAATAAGACTTGTTATGAAATGAACGATATGCAACATAAACATTATCTTATATGTAATGGATGCAAAAAAGTATTTCCTATATCTGGTTGCCCTCTACATACTTATGAATCAGAATTAGAAGATACTTTAGGTTTTACAATTACAAGTCACAAACTTGAAATTTATGGATTTTGCAAAGAATGTAAAAACAATCCTAAAACCAAATAAACTACTTATCCATTTATAATAAAAAGTAATTAAATAAATCCAGCATATGCTGGATTTATTTAATTTCTAGTTTAGAAATCTACCTATTAAGTTTTAATCTAAATTATTAACTCCTAATTTTAACTAACTCTAATTCCTTCTTCATGTAAAAATTCTTTAAGATCATCAACGATATCATCCATATTTTTCAATATCTCTTTATTACATTTACATGAATTCTCTATTAATGTATTCACACCCTCAGTCAGGAATCTAGGTATCTTTTTACACCTTGAATTAATTATTGATACCAACCTCTTATCTCCAGGATGTGGCATCTCATTAACAGCAAACACTACATCAAAGTAACTATCTAAAAACTTACATACCTTATAACTTACGCTTATTAAATCTCCTGTATGTATAGCTTTATCTATCTGATTATAATAAGATGATATACTATCTCTTAATAAATAATAATTTTTATCTACTATATTTAGTTTTAGCTTCTGAGGATAAGCTACTCTATATTTTTTTTGAAGATTCTTAAAAGTATTTTCCTTATCGTAAGCTATAAAAGCTCCTGAAACCACCTTCCATAAACATGTTGTATAGCCTACAGAGGCTTTACAATTGTCAATTACATCGAATAAATTATCCTTTAAAGTATCTAGCGTATAATAACTTACATCTATTTCTGTTGTAGAATTTCTTAATATAAAAATATCTTTTTCTCCATATCTTCCGCTAATAGTTTCTATAGTATCTGAAAACTTTTTTAACGCTTTACTCCGCCTATTAGCATCAATTTCAGCCTTTAATATCACCTCTATATCTATATCATAAAAAAAATCATTTTTCCCACTAGCCCCTGACCCTGTTAAAGTTATTGATAATACCTCATCAAACTTTTTGTACTCGTTTACAAGTTGGTATACTATCATATTAACACCCATATTCTCACCCCAATTTTATATATTTACTTTAGAAGATATGAAACCTCATATCTTCTAAAGTTAAAAATTATTTAGCTATAAGTACGTAAGCTGATTTTGCTTTCACCTTTAGCTCACTATCCCTAATTTCCTTTATTTCTTCTATCCCTGCTTTTTCTTCATTTACAACTAAACTCCACTTTCCATGTGGTATGTTAACATGTACATCTCTATTATTACTATTGAAAATTACTAAAATATCATTTTCTTCATCTATTTTCCCTTTAGTATTTAATATATATGCAACTACATTACTATCTGTGAATTCTTTTCCTTTTTCTAAAAATTTAATATTCTCTTGAATATCACTATTTGAATCCATTCTAAAAGCTTTATATCTTTTTCTTAATTTAATTAATCCTTTATAATACTCCATTAATTCTTTATACGTGTTTCTTCTTTCCCATCTTAGTTTATTTACATAATCAGATGACTTAAAGCTGTTTTCTATTAAATTTCCTTCTTCATCCATCTTAGTTCTAGCTATTTCTTCCCCAGCATGAATAAAGCTTATACCTTGTGATGTTAAGACTATTGCTGCCGCTAATTTATTCATCTTTATAAGCTCATCTTCTGATACATCTTTATTCACTGTTTGTAGTTTGTCCCATAATGTTAAATTGTCATGGGCTGATGCATAAGTTATAGTTTGATAAGGTTCGTTAGCCCAAAAATTTCTAGCGTACATAGCCTTATTTACATCAACTTGTGGATGCTTAGTAGATGCTACTACTGAGAATTTTATAGCTTCTTCTAAATCTTTGCCTCCATTTACAAATCCAGCTTCTTCTTCATAAAAAACATGTCCTTTTATTCCATCTCTACAATCATCACTAAAAGCAGCTATTTGCAAATCGTTATATTTAAAAGTATTTTTCTTTAATGCAGCTTTTTCATCTGATAGAGGAGTTGGACCACCTGCCCATCCTTCACCATATATTATTATAGATTTATCTATTTTATCTAATTCTCTTCTAATTTCCTTCATTGTTTCAATATCATGTAATCCCATAAGATCAAATCTAAACCCATCTATATGATACTCCTTAGCCCAATAAACTACCGAATCTACCATATACTTTCTAAACATATATCTATCTGAAGCAGTTTCGTTCCCACAAGCAGAACCATCTGTGTAATTACCATCTTCATCTGCTCTATAATAATATTTAGGCACAGCCAAATTTAGAAATGAATTTAAGTCAAAAGTATGATTATATACTACATCCATAACAACTCTTAATCCTTCTCTGTGTAACTTTTGCACTAATTCCTTAAACTCTTTTATTCTAACTTCTCCTTTATAAGGATTTGTTGAATATGAACCTTCTGGAACGTTATAATTTTTAGGATCATATCCCCAATTATATTGTGGTAAATGAAGTTTAGTTTCATCTACTGATGCATAATCAAAAGATGGTAAAAGATGAATATGAGTAAATCCCATCTCCTTTAAATGATTTAATGGTGTCTTATCCTCTATAAAGCCTTTAAATTTTCCTCTGATACTAGCTTCTATTCCTGATGATTCATCTATTGTAAAATCTCTTACATGAACCTCATATATTATGGAGTCTGTCCAATTATTTAGTTCTGGCTTCGTATCTTCATCCCATTGTTCTGGATTTGTAGCTTCTAAATCTATTACCATAGATCTATTTCCATTTACACCTACAGCTTTTGCATATGGATCTACTAATACATTTTCATTTTTATCTATATAAACTATATAATTATAAAATTCTCCGCTTAAATCGCCGTCTACTTCTAAAGTCCAACTTCCTTTAATGCTTTTATTCATCTTTAATATTTTTTTAGCTTCACATTCATAGTCATAAGGATCATTCCCATAAAAAGCAATTTTAACTTCATCTGCAGTAGGTGCCCATAATATAAATTTTGTTTTTTCTTTAGAATAAATTGCTCCTAATTCACCATCATAATTATATAATTTTTGAAATTCTTTACTTTCAAAATACTTATTCACATCTACAATTTCTCTCATTTTCATTCTATACTCCTCAACTCTTTCTTAAGTTTTTCGGAAACGGTTCCGATTTCTTGCTTAAATGGTTTCTATTTTTAAATAATTCCTATTTTATTATAACATATTTTATTCCCTAAATATGTTAAATATTAATATATTTTATTTTTGAATATAATTCCAAATTAATTAGCAATTTATATCCTTTAACCAATTATTTACCTTATTAATATTTGCGACTTTTTCACATAATAAACATATATGACAGGCTAATAATTATCCTGTCAAAACAAAGGAGGAATATTATGAAGAAAAAAAATTTATCACTTATGTTATTGTCTTTAGTTATCGCTTCTGAGACTTTAATATCTATGCCTTCAGCAACAATTAAAGTTTCAGAGCTAAAACCTGTTGAAGTCTCAAACCCTTCAACAAACTCCGATAAAAGTGGAGATAGGGAGTCTAAAAAAGAAGAAAAACCATCTGCTCCTGCTAAAGAACAAAAGCCTGCAGAAGATATGAAGAAGAAACCTTGTGAGGATAATTCTAAAAAGGTAGTACCATCTACTCCTGCTAAGGAAGAAAAACCTAAAGAGGATATGAACAAAAAAACTATGGAGAAAGAACAAACTCCTGCTACTCCTGCTAAAGAACAAAAACCAGCAGAAGATATGAAGAAAAAACCTTGTGGAGAAAAACCTAAAGATTCTACTAAGACTGAAGAGCAAACACCAGCTGCTCCTACTAAAGAAATAAAACCAAAGTGCAAAGAAGATAAAACTTCTAATAAGAAGGATGCAGAAACTAAGGAAGAAAAGGAAACTAAAAAAGATAAGAAATGTAAAGATAAAAAAGATAAAAAAGATAAACATCATCACAAAGATCATGATGAAGATAAACATGATAAAGATCATGACAAAGATAAAAATAAATGCAAAACTCCTTGCAGAGATTCAAAGGATCAATAATTATAATCCTATATATAACTGATATCATATTATCAAATATACGGTAACATTTTATTTATATAAAAGTATTGAAATTTCTTAATATGACTATTAATTTATATTCTTAAAAAGTTCTACTACATATATGTAGCAGAACTTTTTATTTTAATAATTATATAATTTTAAATAATATAGCAAATTATGAGAGATAATATTTTTAGAGGAGTGATGTTGAATGCTTAAAAGAAAATTTACTACTATAATACTAATATTATTAATCATAGAAAGTTTTAGTTTTTTTAATCCATTTTTAAAACCTAATGCTTCTTTCAATTTGCCTTGCACTTGTGATGATGAATTCAATTCATTTTACACTGATGATGATAGTTCAAATAGTAAATATATAGATATTTTTTGGACTGAAAATAATATAAAACTTTTAAATGAAAATGAAAAAAAGATTTTAGATGATATCCAAAATAAAATGATTACAAATAACAGATTAGACAAAGAAGATATTGAACAAATGGCTACATTAAAAGATATAGTATTCAAGTCAAAACTAACAGAAGATGAATTTAATGATTTTAAAGAAATTATATCAAAAAAAAGAAATAGAGAAAAATTAACTACTGAAGAGGTTGTTAGGTTAAAATCCTATTTCAATTCTATACAATAGCCTATTAATTTTTGTACTTTTTTAAAGTAATATATATCATTATTAACACAACAACTGTAATAATATTATTAATATAATTTTCTTTTATATTAATTACCTAATAACATATTAAAATCTCTAAAGCTATCTATGGAATTTTACCTAAAAAAGTATCTATAGTAAAGACTATTCCATTTACATCGCTAACTGCTGATGTCAAAATAATAACTCCAGATGGCATAAATGGTAATAGTCTTCCTTGAAAAATTTCAATTACACTTTTTGAGTTAAACATTCTGTTACCTTTTTTCTCAAAAAAAGACTGTAGTAATAAAACTACAGCCATAACTCATAAAAAACTCATAACACTTTTAATAACAACACTTTAAGGCACTACTCTTAGGTACCTAAGTATATTTTATAACCCAAACATAATTTAGTCAAATTTAACTTTAATTCCCACTTTAGCAATTTAAATATGGCATAACATCATTAGCATACGCTCTTAGAACTTCTGCTACACTCCAAGCTTGTGAGTAACATCCTCTACTTGTAGATGCAAAATCTCCATCAAAAATCTCTGCTATTCCATTTATACAACCATCTCTCATTGTATCTTCAAAAACCTTACACATATGCTCAGCTTTCTCTACCGCATCTTTAGAATAATCATTAACCTTACAATAAGCAGTTATAAATCCACCTATTAAAAATCCCCAAGTTGTTCCCATATGATAAGCACAATCTCTGTCAAAAAGCTTACCTATATATTTATTTTTATAGTCTTTATCCATAAAAGATAATGAACGTAATCCATAAGTAGCATATAGATGTTTATATACTACATTTACTATACTCTTTTCTTTCTCTCTATCTAATATTGAAAATGGTAATGATACTGCCCAAATTTGATTTGGTCTTATTCTATCATCATCTTCATCAACTACATCATAGAGACACCCTTTTTTTTCATTCCAAAATCTCTTATTAAAAGATTCTTTAACTTTTGCTGCCAATTCTTTATATTGAGTATTGTCTTCGCCAAATTCCTTAGCTAGTATTTCCATTATCTTTAGCGAATTAAACCATAAAGCATTAATTTCTACCGGCTTTCCATGTCTAGGTGTCACTACATAATCTCCAACTCTTACATCCATCCAAGTTACTTGATCTAGTCCTCCACCAGCATGAATTAATCCATCTTCATCCATACCTATTGAAAAATCTGTAGATGTTGAATATGCTTCATAAATTTCTTTTAACTTTGGATATATCTTTTCTTTAATAAAATTATAATCCTCTTCATTTCCAGTATAATTTAAATACTGATATACTGCTTGAAAATACCAAAGAGAAGCATCAACTGTATTATATCCTGGTTCTGTGTTCTTATCCGGGAACACATTTGGTACAAGTCCATTCTTAATATATCTTGCAAATGATTCTAATATCTCTCTAGCATCATCAAATCTTTTGGTAACTAAAGTCAAGCCTTCAAAAGCTATCATAGTATCTCTTCCCCAGTCAGTAAACCATGGATATCCAGCTAATACAGTTTTAAGTCCTGTACTCTCTCTCTTTACTATAAAGTGATCTGCTGCTTTAACAAGGTTATTAGCAAATCTATCCTCTAAACCAGCTTGTCTTACTAATTTTTCTGCTCTATGCTTATATTCATTTATAATATCAAATCCAGATTTATTATCTAATTCCTCTATAGTACATTTAATGTAAAACTTCTTCTTTTCGAAAGGTTCTAAATCAATCTGTACCTCATAAGGAGTGTAATGATTATCTACCCCTAAAAATCCTGTTCTATGATCAATCATATAGTAATGATTTTCTTCAATTAAGTAATTTGGTGTAGCCATACTTGTTGGTATTAAACTTCTATCATAAAACTCACCTTCAGAAGTATAGAATTTAATCTCTCTTTCTTTATCTATATCAGGTATTAAAGTTAACTTTCTATCATCAACCGCCATATCAAATTTTAGTTCATTTTTTTCACTAACATCTGTTGATGGTCTATAATTAAATAATGGAACTATTCTTAATTTAGCTTGATCTAATCCATTTTCTATTTCATAGCAAACAACTACAGTATTGTGTCCATACTCCATAGCGATTGTCTTTTTTATATTAATATCTTCAACTTTATACATATATTCTGGAACTGAATCAAAAACAAATCGTTCTAAATATTCTTGTCCATTCTTTGAAGTTCCTATATATTGTTGAGATGTTAAATCATATTCTCTTCCATCAATTTCTATTATTTCTTGAGTTCTTGTAAGTATCAAAGTTCTATTTACAGGTGCATTTAGAGATGCTACCAAGTATCCATGAAAGCATTGTGCTCCTCCACCAGCAACAGTATGATTAGCAAACCCACCAATACCATTACCAATCATCCAAAGTAATTCATTTCCATCTTCAATACTTTTAAAGTTGCCTCTTCCATATTTATAAACCTTCTCCATAGTTATCCCTCCCATATCTCTGTCTCATTTATAGATTATATCGGAATCGTTTCCAAGTCAATAATTTTTAAATTAAAGATGTATTTAAGAAACGTTATCTACTAACAAATAATTATTGATTATTTCTTCAATGTTACAATTGGCAAGTTAAAGTATAAATTTAACTAAAATTAATTTTTAGAAAACTTAAATCTTAAAGAAACTGTACGTACTTTCAACATTAATTTATAACTTGCCATTTATAACTTATCATTATAATAAATTTGGATTTATCTCATTGTATGTCTCTGCTCCATATTGTTTTAAAGGAATAGTTGCTGGTCCTTCTAATATATCACCATCTATTCCAAATCTTGAACCATGGCAGGGACAATCCCAACTTTTCTCTAATGGATTCCATTTTAATTCACATCCCAAATGTGTACATGTTGTATCTACTATATGAAATATATCATTCTCATCCCTATACACCCCAAATTTAGCTTTATCAATAATAACTACTTTTCCAAAACCTTTTTCCGGCATCTCTTTAGATGCAATCTTAAGTTTTCCAATTAAATATTGAACTCCTACATCAGCATTTTCCTTAAAAAATTCTCCTGTTAAATACCCATCGCTCCTTGATGGTGTAAATGTATTTAAATACTTACTCTTTCCCTTTATATAAAGATCACTTAATATAATACCTGCTAAAGTTCCGTTACTCATTCCCCACTTTGCAAATCCAGTTGCTACCAATATATTCTTTGTTACTGAATTTAAATATCCTATATATGGAACATTATCTGTAGTTATATAATCTTGTGTACTCCATCTATATTGATAGTTCTCAACACCAAATACGTCTCTACCATATTGCTCTAAAGCTCCATAATGGTCTTCTTCTGTTTTATGAGCAACTTTATGACCTTCTCCTGCTATTAATAAAAATCTTCTTTCTCCATCATTATATATTCTTAAACTTCTCTTTGGTGTAGATGAATTGATAAATGTAGCTTGTGGAAAATCACCATCATACTCTCCTGCTACTACATATGATCTTTCAGGTTTTAATCTTGCAAAATAAAAGCTTAATCCATCATAAAATGGATAGTGTGAAGCTATAATAAGTTTATCTGCTTTAATTTCATACCCATTTAAACTATGTACTGTTATACTATCTTCATATGCATCTACAGATTTCATAGGAGATTTCTCATATATTTCCCCGCCTAACTCTTTTACTTTTTTTGCTAAAGCATCAATATACTTCTTAGGATTAAACTGTGCTCCTACATTAAACTTTATAGCTCCTGATGATTTAATAGGCAAAGGAATATCCATTATAAACTCACAATTAATCCCTATCTCTTTACAAATATTAAATTCGTTCAATACTTTTTTTCCATCACTATCATCTTCTGCATAAATATAAGCTGGAGCTTTCTCATAATCACATTCGATTTTATTCTCTTCTATTATATTCTCAATTAACTTTAAAGCTTCTTTATTAGCTTCATAATATTTCTTAGCATTATCTCTTCCATAACGCTTATATATATCAGAGTATTTTATTCCATGTTGAGGAGTTATCTTCCCAGTATTTCTACCAGTAGCACCATAGCCAATATAGTCAGCATCTACAATAGTAGTCTTATATCCTTTTTTACATAATAAATATGCTGTAGTAATTCCAACAATTCCTCCCCCTACTATTAAGCATTCAACTCTTTTATCCTCATCTAACTCTCCATATCTATCGCCTTGTGAACTACTTATCCATAAAGATTTATTCATACATAACTTCCTTTCCATTAAATTATATTATACAAATAGTATACCCCTGTATATTTATCCTATGTTTGATAAGACTAACTCTATAAGAATAATTTTATTGGAGGAAAAAATGAGTATTATACGTAATCCAAACTTATATAATGGAAAAAATAAAAAAGATAACTTTTTTGAAGGCTGGTATTATAAATTAGTAACTAAACATAGAAAATATACTTTAGCCATTATCCCTGGTATAAGCCTTTCTTCCGACTCACATTCTTTTATTCAAGTACTTCGAGGAGAAGATGTGTTATATGATTATTTTAGATTTTATAAAAATGACTTTTTTTCTTCTAACTCATATCTAAAAATTAATATTTCTAATAATTCTTTTTCCCTAGATGGGATTTTTTTAGATTTATATAATTCTAAACTGAAAATTAAAGGTTCATTATTGTTTTCTAATCTTGTTAAATGGAGTGATTCTATTATAAATCCAGGTAGCATGGGATTTTATAACTACTTAAAGTTTATGGAATGCTATAGTCAGGTATGTGCTTTAGATGGTGATATAAAAGGTACCTTAAGTATTAATAACAATATTATTGATTTCAATGGTGGTAAAGTTTATATTGAAAAAAATTGGGGCCGTAGTTTCCCTGTAGAATGGCTTTGGATTCAAAGTAATACTTTTAAGGATTCTAGAGCTACTATAACCTGTTCTTTAGGAGAAATACCATTTCCACTAAAAAACTTTAGAGGTTTTTTAATAGGTGTTACTGTAGATAATATGTTTTTCCCTTTTACGACTATGAATAGAAGTAAATTAGACCTCAAGGTAGAAAATAACGATATACTTCTAACTGTAATACATAAAAACCTTAGACTTTCTCTAAAAACTATAACCGATACTAATTCTTTCATTTTATGCTATGGTCCAAAAAATGGTCAAATGGTTCCATTTGTGAAAGAAACCTTAAGTGCTAAAGTCCAAATGGAGCTTGTAGATACAAAAAATAATACACTTATCTACTCTGGAGAAGGTTCAAATACAGGAATTGAATTCGGAGGTAACCTTATGTAATTTGTGGTATACTCTATAGATATAAAAGTAATTACTTGGAGGTAAAAATGATATTTGATACTCATATGCATACTATTTTTTCAAGTGATAGTAAAATGTCTATAAGTGAAGTAATCACTGCTTCAAAGTCACTAAATCTAGGTGTATGTTTAACTGAACATATGGATCTTGACTATCCTGAAGAAAATGAATTTAAATGTGATATTCCAAGATATTTAGAAACTTATAGTAATTATAGATCTGATTCATTATTACTAGGTATTGAAATTGGCATGACCCAAAATACACTTTTAGAAAATGAAGCTACTGCTAATAAATACGATTTCGATTATATCCTTGGTTCTATTCATACTGTTGATGGTTTAGATATATATAATACATTCCACAATAATAAACTACCTAGTGATGATTTCTATAAAAGATATTATGAAAACATGTTATACTGCGTTGAAAATTATAATAACTTTGATTCTTTAGGACATATAGATTATCTTTTTAGATATGCTCCTTTTCCTAATAACGAAATAAATATTAACCCTTATAAAGAAATTGTAGAAGCTATATTCTTAAATCTAATAAAAAAGGATAAAGCCATTGAAATAAACACAAGAAGATTATCTAATCCTGCTTCTTTACAGGCTTTACTTGAGACTTATAAATTCTATAAAGAATTAGGTGGGAGATATGTAACTATAGGCTCAGATGCCCATACCCCTTCAGCTATAGGAAATAATATAAAAGAAGCTTTAATGCTTGCAGAACAACTATCATTAAAGCCTATCTATTATAAATCTAGAAAAATTAATTACTTCAAATAATAAAAAATAGAGAATAAATACTTCTTTAGGTATCTATCCTCTATTTTTATTAAATCTATAAAAATAATTGGTATAATCTCACTTCATGTAATCTATAGCAAATTTTCTGTAGTTCTTCCTTTCTCTCAATAGGAGCTTCAAAATTTAAACATCTTACTCCCAATATCTCACCAGGCTTCACCTAAATTTATAAATCTTTTTATAACATCATTTTCTGGAATACCTTTTACATAGACATTTAAATACGCTTCTCTTTAAATAATCCGCTACTTTTTATCCCATCTATTAGCTGTTCCATCATCCTGAATCCATACTTCAATCTGTTTAATTCTATTATTTATGATCTTTTCTTTTGCATATTGCTACATTTTTTCTGCAACGGAAGCTCTTATATACTAATCACCTTCTCTGCTGTTCCATTCTTAAGGATATATATATCACCATAATAAGTACATTTATCATCTCGAACTATGATAGCACTTTCATCACACATTCCATAAATTAAATATTTATATGATAATTCCTTTAACTCATCGTTAAAATTATCTAAAGTAAAATGAGGCTCTACTGTTTTATCTAATAGTCCAATACCTTTATAAATCTCCTGCTTATCATGTCCACATGTAGTAGTTAAAATTGATGTTTTAGCCATATTAATAGCCCCTGCACTTAATCCAATTATTAAGCAATCTGTATTTACTATAGACTCAACTAATCTATTATCACGTAAAAACTTCATCTGTAGCAGAGTTGTCCCACCCATTAAGTATATAAGTGATGCATCTTTTATTTCATTAATCATCTTTTTAGAATCTAATCTATTATCTAAAACAACCTTATTTTCAAAGTTTATTCCAATTTTCTCAAACCACTTTAAATACTTTTCTGCATATTTATCTGTTATTTCTCCTATACTTGGGTCCGATGCAATAAAGACCATTTTATTATAATCTTTTAAATCCCTTTTAAACTCATCTGCTATTAGTGAAAAGCCGTTTTCTTTGCTAAAATCACTAAACAAATAATATTTTCCCATTTCATCACCACACTTTAATTGTATTAACTATATAATATATTTTCACTTCAACATATCTATCTGACTTTCATCTTCACTAGCTTCAAAACCTATACTTGTATAAAGATGAATACCTCTATCATTACATTCATCTGCAGCTAAGAATGCACGTGTTGCTCCATATTTTTTTCCGTAAGAAAGAGCCTTCATTATCAATCTCCTTCCAATTCCCTTATTCTGATAAGAAGGATTTACAGCTACCTCTCTAATCCATACAGTAGGTCCTTTTTTACTTTCATGACCATAGGTAGCTACACATACAATCCCTATTATTTCATCTTCTTCATTTTTCTCAATTAATATAGCATTGTTTCTTGTTCCTGTATTAACTCCAGATGTTTCAGTGTTATTAATCCATTCTTCAACCCACTTAGTAGTCTGTCCTGTAAATCCTCTACTTTGATTTTTACACATCATTGTTACTTTTGATGCTTCCTCACACCTATCAACTGTTAAAAAATCAAAATCATCACAAATATCAATATCATTAAGATTATTCATAAAATAATCATGCCAAGCATTACGAACTATAAATTCAGCTTCCTCAAGTCTAAAAATCCATTCATTAGGTATAAATGTTATTAAAAAATCCTTTTTATTCTTCCAAAACATTTATTAGATCTTCTACATTATTTGCTGCCCAATGATATTCATTTATATTTGCTTCAACATTAAAACCATATATTAAAATAATATTTACATTTTCTAAGCATACTTCATAATCATGTATATCGTTATATTCAATATATCGCATTGATGAATATTTAAATTTATTAACTGCTTCTTTAATTTTATTAAAACATTCTTCTCTCATCTATTTCACTTCTCTCCCTCTCTTATTTCGCTATACTCTTTTATAAATTTTGCCGTTTCTCTTCTATTTCTTAGAATAATTATCTTCTTACCTTTCGCTTCTTCTAGAAGCTTATAATAATTCTTTCTATTATTTTTATTAAATTTCCATACAAACTTTAAAAACTCTAAATCAAATCTTTCTGGGCAATTGCCTCCCATATCCGGTCTACTTTTTCCATACCCTGTAATAACTCTTTTTAATACACCATATAAAGATGTGAACCTTGAATAATCTAAATATATAACAGTATCACAACACTTTAATCTTAATGAGCTTCATAAGAATAAATGTAATTTATAACATTTTCGACATACTCATTAATACTGTAATCAAATACTCTTTCCTCTATTCTTTTAAAACCGCACTTTTCATGAGTCATTTGAGATGCAATATTTTTCTTTCCAGTATAGCTTTTTATTTCAAAATCTCCATCTGATTTTAATTTATCTATTACACCACATATTAATTTCTCAGCAAACCCTTTCTTTCTATAATCTGGATGAGTTTCAAGTGCCTCTAAATAATATAGTTTATCTTTAATCTTATAAAAGCGTAAAGCACTAACCCATATACCATTTTCCTCCCATACATAACAACACCTATCACTATCTGTTAAAAAATCATTTTTAAGATAGTTTACATAGTCTTTTTCTACTTTACGTCTTCCTATCTCCATATCCGTAATCTTTGGATAAAAATGTTTAATATTATCAATATTGCTTTCTCTATAAATATCCATTAACTTTTTTGAATTCTCATCTACTAGTTCTGTTATTTTAAGTAACATACAAATCTCCCTTTCCCCTTAAATACTATTATATACCCCTATTTTCTATCTCATGTATCCAACTATATTGAACTCATCTAACCTCCTTAACTTGAATGATTGATAAAACTTATTATCAACTACATCTTCTATATCAGTTAATACAATAAACATTCTTACATCCTTATACTTGTCCTTAATTGTTTTAAAAAGATATGTCCCTATGCCCTTCTGCTGATACTCTGGGCTTACAATCAAATCTTGAATCATCAATATATGTTCTCCATCACCTACGCATCTAATAAATCCTATTAACTTATCTTCATCAAAGGCCCCTAATATATATAATGAATTACTAAATGCTCTTATTAATTTTTCATCATCTTTTAAATAAGCATTCCAAGATTCCTTTTTATAAATGCTCTTTACCTCTTGAATCAACATTTCATCAAATTCTCTATAATCAAACATTAATCTCTTCCCTCTCTTTATATGTTTGTTTAATTATAACATATTTTGAAATAACACCCTTAAATTTACATAAAAATAGCTATCAAGCTTCTCATATCTAACTATCTATTTTTTCTATTATTGACGCAAAAAAAAAGCTGTAGTTATAAACTACAGCTCTTTCAAATAAAACATACTATCTTCTGTTTTGTTCTTTCTTAGCTCTTCTGCAAGCTAAACATCTCTTTGGCTCGTTATCGAATCCTTTTTCTTTGTAGAATTCTTGTTCTCCTACTGTGAATACGAATTCAGCTCCACAATCAACACATACTAAAGTCTTATCTGTCATGAATATTCCCTCCTAGGATTAAAGATTACATATGGATTAATAATTCTCAGTCTAGGAGAAAATATTATCTATCTGAACCTTTATTTAATTTTAAATTTATAATTTAGTCTTTTGTTCCAAGACCTAATTCCATTTTAACATAATATATTCATAAATCAAGTTAATTTTTATATTTTTTAAATTCTTTAGAAAATTTTTACTCCCATAAAATTTAGAAATTCCCATTATAAATGGTTCTATAATGAGAAATATATAAAAATAAGGGGCTGTATCAAAAAAAAATTGATATTTGCCGATAAAGAAAAGGAAGTTCGAATTTGAACTTCCTTTTTTGCGCATAGTAATAATATGAAAAACTTCACAAAAAATGTGATTCCTATGCAACAAATAGGATTTGCATT
>NZ_JAJNOS010000008.1:0-168573 GCF_021044725.1 Clostridium sp. NSJ-145 | reverse complement strand
AATGCAAATCCTATTTGTTGCATAGGAATCACATTTTTTGTGAAGTTTTTCATATTATTACTATGCGCAAAAAAGGAAGTTCAAATTCGAACTTCCTTTTCTTTATCGGCAAATATCAATTTTTTTTTGATACAGCCCCATTTTTATACTATATTAAATGTTATACTCTCATAATCTTCATAGTTTACCTTCTTATAAAAACTCTTACTTAATACTAAAAGTCTATATTGCCCTTTTGAAAATGGTAAAAATGTATAGTAATTCTTCTTACTATATTCCTGAACTAAAACCCAATTATTTTCCTTCATCATGTAAAATTCATAACACACATTTTTTCCACCTTTACTAGTTACCTCAAATGTAACTTCTTCCCCAACCTTAATTTCTTTTTTGTTAGCTACAACCTTTGTGGAATTTACAGGCATTACATCTTTAACATAAATTATTACTTCTCTTTTAGAATCATATTCTTCAGTAGATTTAATATTTTTAGCATAAATACTAAAGGCATACTTACCTGGACACTTTGGTTTTACTCTAATAGCTTTATTTTCAACATATCCTGTATCTTCGACATCTTGTCCATTAATCTTAGTTACAAACCTTACTACGGTATCTGTTGTGTTCTGTATTATAGCCTCCATTTCTATAGTATCATTAACTAAATATATTTCTTTATTATTAGTTAATACATAATCAATATTAGCTGGAATATAATCATTACACTTTATATATATAGATGTAGAAGAATCAAAATCTTTAATAGAATATAAATCTTTTACCCTAACTTCTACTTCATATTCTCCCTTTTCTTTTGGAACGAAATTAATCCAATTATTTTTAATATAATCCATTTCTTCTTTTTGGATTCCATCTTTATATACTATAAATTTATAAAGAGCCTTGCATCCACCTTCACATTTAACATTTATATTAAATGGTTGATTAACAAGCGCTGCTCTTCCTTTATCACACTTAACTTCAACTATACGTACTGGTCTATCTCCTTTTTTATCTACTTGATATCCAATAGAATTTATGCTTTCATAATCACCTTTAAAAGAAATATCTTTCACTTTTAAAGTAATATTATATTTTCCTTCTTCTGATGGTTCCCACAAATATCTATTACTTCTTATATAACCACTATCTTCTGAAACAGGTCCTTCAATAATATATCTGTATACTAATTCCCTACCACCATCTACTAATGCCTCTAAATTGATTCTTGTTCCTGTAACCTGAGGTGACTCTATATCAGCCTTAAAATTTCTTATCTTTATTTTTTCATATGGCATTACATCATATACTATAAGCGCTCTATCATCATACTCCTTATTAGAGAAAATATCTCTTACATAGCATAATAGTTTATACTCACCTTCAACTTCTTCTTTAAATGACACTATTGATTTAGATGAAAAATCTTGAACACAAGTATATTTTCCTTCTTTATTAATCTTTACAAATTTATAAAGCAAAGGTCTATTTTCCTCATGATTAGTTTCAACTTTAAATATAAGTTCTTCATTTACTATCATCTTATGAGATAACAACTTAAAATCTGTTATTTCTATAACTTCTAATCCCTTAACATCTATTTTTAATCTTATATAATCATCTACATTATTAGTTGAATCAACCTTTTTACATTCAACTAATATTTCTTTATTACCAGGTTCAGTTGCAGTAAATACATACTTATTATCTGTTGAATAATCATTTAAAATTTCCCACTCATCTTTATTTTTCAGCCAAAATCTATATAAAAGTAATTCTTCTCTTCCTTTAACATTTATTAAAACTTTGTCTCCAACAGTTACTTTGTTTTTATCTATATCTACATTTTCTATTAACTTACTATCTTCAATAATATCGAATTCCAACCTTGCACTATAATCATACGGCTTTGTTGATCCTTTAACCTTTCCTTGGACAAGAATCATATGCTTTCCAGAATTTTTAGGAGTCCATTTACATATCTTTTTTTCTGAAAAGTCTTGTATTGGAGTCCATACTTTATTGTATCCTTCGATAAATTTATACTCTATATCATCTTTTATATTTAAATTAGCCTCAATATTTATATCATTATTTACATAAATAGGCCCTTTATTATCAAAATCTAATAGTAACTCCTTCATAAATTTCTCACCCCACCAAATTTCATCATTTTATTTTACATCAATTAACATAATTTCCTATTTTTAATTATACTCCTTATCCGTCGCAATAAAAATTGAAATTTGTCTATCAGCGATAAAAAAAAGAAATAACCTTTAGATATATTTCTACAGATTATTCCTTCAAATTACTTTTTATTAAAAATAATAAGTTTTTCTTCAATCTTTCATCATCTTCTGATGTTCTTTTTCTAGCATTAGGTGTTCTTCCACCAGCTTTTCTAATTTTTTGCGAGATATGTCTTTGCTCTAACATACCGCTAATATTCTCATTAGTATAAATAGTCCCTCTTGGATTTATGACATGAGCTTTTTTTCCAAGACATATTGCCGCTACTCCATAATCTTGAGAAACTACAATATCATTTTCCATACACTCATTAGATACCTTCATATCTACACTTTGAAATCCACTATCCACAATTTTCACATCACCATAATCCAAAACTATATAATGATGTATATCACAATATACAATTAGTTCTAAGTTATAATCTTTTGCACACCTTTCAATTATTGAAATTCCAGGACATGCATCTCCATCAACTATAATCCTCATAAACTTTCCTCTTTTATTTCAATTAACCCCAGTAGTTTATAATTATCCACAAACTACTGGGGTAATATTATAATTTTTCTATATTAATTGTTAATAGAATTTAGATTACTATTTTAATCTAGCTTCTAATTCTGCTTTTAATTCTTCGTATCCTGGCTTACCAAGTAAAGCAAACATGTTTTTCTTGTATGCTTCAACACCTGGTTGATCGAATGGGTTAACTCCTAGTAAATATCCGCTTATAGCGCATGCTTTTTCAAAGAAGTAAACCATTTGTCCAAAGTAGTATGGACTTAATTCCGGAATGTTTAGTATCATGTTTGGAACTCCACCATCACAGTGAGCTAATAATGTTCCATTGAAAGCTTGCTTGTTAACGAAATCAACAGTTTTTCCAGCTAAGAAGTTTAATCCATCAACGTTTCCTTCTGCTTCTTCTATAACTATTTCTTTGTTAGCTTTCTCTACATTAAGAACTGTTTCAAACATTATTCTTGTACCATCTTGGATAAATTGTCCCATTGAGTGTAAATCTGTTGAGAAATCTACTGCAGCTGGGAATATACCCTTTTGGTCTTTACCTTCTGATTCTCCGTATAATTGCTTCCACCATTCGTTAAAGTAGTGTAAGCATGGTTCATAGTTAACCATAACTTCAACTTTCTTACCTTTATTATATAAAGCATTTCTCATTGCAGCATATTGGTAGCATTCGTTTTCTTTTAATGATGGGTTTGAGTATACTTCTCTAGCATCTGCAGCCCCTTGCATCATTTCATCTATGTTAATTCCAGCAACGGCTATTGGTAATAAACCAACTGCTGTTAAAACTGAGAATCTTCCACCTACGTCATCTGGAACAACGAAAGTTTCGTAACCCATAGTATCTGCTAATCCTTTTAAAGCTCCTCTAGCTTTATCAGTTGTAGCAAATATTCTTTCTTTAGCTCCATCAACTCCATATTTCTTTTCCATGAAGTCTTTGAACATTCTGAAAGCTATTGCAGGTTCAGTTGTAGTACCTGATTTAGATATAACGTTAACTGAAACATCTAATCCTTCGATTGCTTCAAATAAATCAGTTATATATGTTGAACTTATGTTATTTCCAACGAAAAATACCTTTGGAGTCTTTCTCTTATCGCTTGATAACATGTTATAGAAGTTGTTAGTTAACATTTCTATAGCAGCTCTAGCTCCTAAGTATGATCCACCGATACCGATAACTATTAAAACATCTGAATTTGATTTTATCTTTTCAGCAGCAACTTTAATTCTTTCAAATTCATCTTTATCATAATTTACAGGTAGGTCTAACCATCCTAAGAAGTCGTTACCTGCTCCTGTTTTTTCATGAACTGTATCATGAGCATATTTAACCATACCTTCCATCATATCTAATTCTGAAAGATTAGCATATGGTTGAACTTTTGATAAATCTAAGCTTAAACCTTTATTCATTCTTTTACCTCCAAATTTTCTGGAATAATTACCATTTTAATTATATCATAAATTATTAAAACCTAATATTTTTTTCTAATATTTTATTACCTAATAAATACAAATAAAGATTTACATTTTATAAATTCTATTTACTCTATTTACTAAATATATTATATGTAAAAAAGAATTAAGTTATTAATCCAACAAAAAAGAGCTGTTCATAATAAACAACTCTTCATTAACACTATATCTTATAATCCTAAATTAGTTTTTACAGCTTCTATAGCAGCCTCATCTAATTTACTTGCTTTTCCAATTTCTCCATCAAGGTTTTTCCATACATAGTTATGTACTTCTACACCATTACTGAAGTCTCCTTCTTTCCATTTGCTTATTTCTTTATACAAATACCAATCAACTTCTTCTACCATACTCAAAGCTTCATCTATAGTTTCCATAGTAATTTTCTTTGTCCCATTTATTTTACCATCAATAGCTAATATTATAGTATTTGCCATATGATGAACATATTCATTTATTTCTATCATTCTCTGCTCATCAACAGTAATTGTGTGATTCTCATCTTGCGAAGGTTCTTCTTCAGAATCTTCTTTATTATTTCCTACAACTTGATTAGGTTCACCTTCCGGTTTGTTATATGTCGGTGCTTGAGATAAATCATAAAACTTCATTCCACTCCAAGCCATTCCACCTAAAATAACAACTATAGCTATAACAATACCAATTGCTTTTAATACATTTGAGCCTTTGTGTTCAGATTTTTGAACAACCTTCCAATCATCACTACTGTTAACATTCTGAGCATCACTAATACCTTTTTGTGAGATTTCTTCTACTGAATCTACTACATCATTATTATTTCCATCTATTACTTTATTATCTTTATCCATTTTCTCACCCCATACCTAATTTTTCCCACATTTATACTATAAAGCACATGATATGTCATGTCAATTATTACCATAATACCTTTTACAACAAAATACTACATTTAAAAATAAAGAGAACCCCTGAAATTATTTCAATGGTTCTCTTTTGTTTGATTTAAAATTTATATTTTATGTATATTATTCAAATTCAATAGTTGCTGGTGGTTTTCCTGTACAATCGTACATTACTCTGTTAACACCTTTAACTTCATTTACTATTCTAGTTGTTACCTTTCCAAGTACTTCCCACGGAAGATCTGCTGATTCTGCAGTCATGAAATCACTAGTAGTTACAGCTCTTAAAGCTATAGCATAATCATAAGTTCTTTCATCTCCCATAACCCCTACTGATCTCATATTAGTTAATGCAGCAAAGTATTGTCCTATTTCCTTATCAATTCCTGCTTTAACTATTTCTTCTCTATAGATATAGTCAGCATCTTGAACTATTCTAACTTTTTCAGCTGTTACTTCACCTATTATTCTTATTCCAAGTCCTGGTCCTGGAAATGGTTGTCTGAATACTAAGTGTTCTGGAATGTTTAGTTCAAGTCCCGCTTTTCTAACTTCATCCTTAAATAATAATCTTAGTGGCTCTATTATTTCTTTAAAATCAACGTGGTCAGGAAGTCCTCCAACATTATGGTGAGACTTAATAACTGCTGATTCTCCAAGTCCACTTTCAATTATATCTGGATAAATTGTACCTTGAACAAGGAAATCAACTGTACCAATCTTCTTAGCTTCTTCTTCAAATACTCTAATGAATTCTTCACCAATAATTTTTCTCTTAGTTTCTGGATCTTCTACTCCAGCAAGAGCTTCATAAAATCTTTCTTGAGCATTTACTCTTATGAAGTTTAAGTCATATTGACCTTCTGGTCCAAATATAGCTTCTACTTCATCACCTTCATTTTTTCTAAGTAGACCGTGATCAACAAATACACAAGTTAATTGCTTACCTACAGCTTTTGATAAAAGTACTGCAGCTACAGATGAGTCAACTCCACCTGATAATGCACATAATACTTTACCATCTCCAACTTTTTCTCTAACTTCTTGGATTGTCTTTTCAACGAAAGAATCCATTGTCCAATCTCCAGAACAGTTACAGATATTCTTAACAAAGTTAGTTAACATCTTAGTACCTTCTTGAGTATGCATAACTTCTGGATGGAATTGAACTGCATAAAGGTTCTTTTCTTCACATTCCATAGCAGCTACTGGACATACTGGAGTGTGTCCTATTATATTAAAGTTTTCTGGAGCTCTTTCTATGTAGTCAGTATGACTCATCCAACATATAGTTGAAGATTGTACTCCATCAAATAATTTAGATTTATTATTTACAGCAACTTCTGTCTTACCATATTCACTTACAGGAGCAGTTGCAACACTTCCTCCTAAAACATGAGCCATAAGTTGTGAACCGTAGCAGATACCAAGTACAGGTATTCCTAATTCAAATATAGCTTTATCACATAATGGAGAATCTTCTCCATAAACACTGTTAGGTCCACCAGTGAATATTATTCCCTTTGGATTCATTTCTCTTATTTTTTCAATGCTTAAATTATATGGATGAACTTCACAATAAACGTTACATTCTCTTACTCTTCTTGCTATTAATTGATTATATTGACCACCAAAGTCAAGTACTAATACTAATTCTTTATTCATTAAGAATCCCCCTAATGTATTTTTCTTTATTATCTCGTAAAATTGTACATTTTTCAACATAAATATGAACGATTACTTTATTTTTTTAAAAATAATTCGCATATATAACGTAACAAGAGAAAAAATATAAAAACTTTGTTTGTATATAAGCCTATATATCTTTTCTCCCCAATTTCAAATCTATTAATTTTAAATATAAATTATCTCTAAAACTCTATTTTAATAATTAATTAGAAACTATTAAATAGTCAAACTATTCACTTACACTGTAGTTTGGTGCTTCTTTAGTTATCTTTACATCATGTGGATGACTTTCTCTTATTCCTGAAGAAGTTTGGATAACAAAAGTTGCATTTTCATATAAGTCAACTAATGTATGTGCTCCAAGGTAACCCATCCCTGATCTTATTCCACCCATTAATTGATATAATGTATCTGCTACATATCCTTTGTAAGCAACTCTTCCTTCAATTCCTTCTGGAACAAACTTCTTAGTTCCATTTTGGAAATATCTATCAGATGAACCTTTCTCCATAGCCCCTAGAGAACCCATTCCTCTGTAAACTTTATATTGTCTTCCTTGATATATTTCTGTTTCACCTGGAGATTCTTCACAACCTGCAAGCATTGAACCCATCATACAAACAGATGCTCCAGCAGCTAATGCCTTAACTATATCTCCTGAATATTTTAATCCCCCGTCAGCTATTACTGGTATACCATATTTAACAGCTTCTTCAACACAATCCATAACTGCAGTTAATTGAGGTACACCAACACCTGCAACTATTCTTGTAGTACATATTGACCCAGGCCCTATACCAACCTTAACACAGTCAGCACCAGCTTCTATTAAATCTTTTGTAGCTTCTGCTGTAGCTATGTTACCAGCTATTATTTGAAGTTCAGGGTATTTAGCTTTTATCTTCTTAACACCTTCAATAACACCTTTTGAATGACCGTGAGCTGTATCTAAAGTAATTACGTCTACCTGAGCTTTAACTAAAGCATCAACTCTATCCATCATATCAGCTGTTATCCCAACAGATGCTCCACAAAGAAGTCTACCTCTTGAATCCTTTGCTGCATTTGGAAACGCCCTAACCTTTTCTATATCTTTAATTGTTATAAGTCCCTTTAAGTTATTTTCATTATCAACTAAAGGTAATTTTTCAATTTTATGAATCTTTAATATCTCTAAAGCTTGATCTAACGTTGTTCCTTCTGGAGCAGTAACTAATGGACTCTTAGTCATAACTTCTGAAACTAATCTATCATAATTCGTTTCAAATACTATGTCTCTGTTAGTTATTATTCCAACTAATTGAGTTCCTCTTGTAACAGGAACCCCAGATATTCTATATCTAGCCATTAAATCTAAAGCTTCTCTTACTGTATGATTTTCATTTAAGAAAATAGGGTCAGTTATTACACCATTTTCTTGTCTCTTAACTCTATCAACTTCTCTAGCTTGCTCTTCAATTGGCATGTTTTTATGTATAATTCCGATTCCGCCTTCTCTTGCCATAGCAATCGCCATCTTAGATTCAGTAACTGTATCCATACTCGCACTCATTAAAGGAATATTAAGAGTAATAGTTTTTGTTAACTTAGTTTTTAAACTAACTTGATTAGGTAACACTTCTGATTTGTTTGGTACTAATAATACATCATCGAATGTATAAGCTGTTTTTAGTATTTTTGCCATAATCCTTCATCCCCTTAAACATTTAATTATAAAAAAACAGACATATTATCTTCATTAAGTGAAGATAATATGCCTATGCTAAGAAATCCTTGCAAAAACAAGCTATATCAAACTTCACTTATAGTCGGAAATTTACGGCTTCCGGTAGATACTCCCCTCCATATTAGGGGGATATATAAGCAGTCTTTATTGTTCGTATTTTGTTATTGTTACTATTATAGTTTATAGGTATTATCTTGTCAATATTTGTTTCATATAAAAAGCAAGCAATATTTACATCAAAATTTCAATGTTTATACTGCTTGCGTTTAATATGTTAATTTTTAGTTAGAATAGGTCTGGTAGAGTTATACTCTTTTTAGTAGTATATACTTTAACATCCTTACTTTCTCCATTAATCGTAATGTTATTAGTATATTGTCTTTCAAAAATACTACTTTCTTTAGGTATCTTTCCTGTATATCTTATTAAAATTTGAGTATCACTTTGAATATTTTCATTTATTCTAATTTTATATCCAACAGCTTCATACATTACACTTATTTTATTCTTATCTATCTCCTGTAATTTAGCTTCACCAGAACCTTCAACTACTTTATATACCTTTATATTATTTTTTGAATCAGTATCTAGTAATTCATTAGCTACCTTTAATCTAATTTCAACACCATTTCCACTTAATTTAAAAGTAGAACCAAAATTAATATTAGCTTCAGCAGCCATTTCAAAACCATTAATATTTTCATTTATTAAAATTGAATTCCCAGAAACACCTTCATATAAACCGTGAGTCATATCTGCTATCTTTGGAACTAACTTAGCATAGACAATTTGTGAATTTTTTTCATAGTTTAATGTAAATTTATTTGTTGGCAATACTTCTGATATTGTATACCCCTCGCTTTCACCAATACTTACACTGTAACTACCACTTTTAACTGAGTTAAACCTCACTTGTCCATCACTTTCTGATACTCTTCCTTTGATTTGCTCACCATTAGTATTTTCTAATATAACTTCAGTATTTATCGCTAAATTTTCTCCATTTACTCCAGTTACTATAACAGTTACTTCACCTTGTTTACTATTAACTATAATTTTAGCAGTAGTTGTTTTAGTATTAGCTTTACTTGTATAGCTTATAGCAATATTAATTTCATGCCCTGCTAAAACATTTTTAGCAACTAAATCTCCTACTAAGTAAGTCTTATTATCTTCATTTATTATATTTATATTATTAATAGAAATATAATCAGAGTTATAACTTTCTTCAGCATTTATATTAGATATATAGCTATTACCATCTTCATTTTGCTTATCTAATTCTATCTTAACTTGAACACTTTCACCTACTAATGTTTCTATATTTTGTTCACTTGCTACTAATAGAGGATCTAATGTAGGTATTACTACATAATCCTTAGTTGTTTTAGCTCCTCTCTTATCCTCAGCTTCAATTGTAATAATCATTTCTTCATCTATAGATCCAAACTTATTTTTAGAAATAGTTATAGGAAAAGATGATCCCTGTGTTTTAAATTCACTTGGAATATTATTACCTGAATTTATACTTTCACCATTTAGCTTAACATTTGTTACTTTAACTAAATCGCCATCAATATCTTTTACCACAATATTAAAATTCAAATCAACATTAGGCGATATCTCTGTTATATTTTCTAATGCAGTTATACTAGGTTTATGATTAGCACCTCTTTCAGCTTTTACTATTGTATTAACAAATAGCCTTAACTCTGAATCTGGGTATTCTATAGCTTCTCTTTGATTTTCACCTGTTCCAGAAAAAGTAATATTCCCTCTAGAATAAGTATAATAATAATTTCGTGAATCATATTTATTTACTATACTATTTTTATATGCATTACTAAGACTTGAAATATCTCCATTATTATTTGTTAAATTAAATACCGGAACAACATCATCATCTTCAAAGTTAAGTTGTAAGTATTGTCCATGAGTTCTTCTAACTCTTATTGTTTCACCTAGACTAAATGGATAATTAGTTAGAAGTGTTTCATTTGTCTTATACACTTCTATACTATTTGTTAAATTAACCCCTTGAGAGCCATTAATTCCACCAGTTAAATTAGTCATTTCAGCTAAAGTTGCACCTGCTTCATTTGCATATGATTCCGTTGTATTATTAGTGGTTGGAACGTATGAATCATGTTCTATTTTCGTACCATCTAAATCTTTTTCTTCTGGGTTTAAAGGGTCTATATATCTAGACTGCCCTATATAATCTCTAAAAGTTTTAACCAATTCATTTGCTTTTCTAATATTAGCACCATACTGCCAAGTCTTATACCATATTGTATCATGTGTTAACATAAGTCCTTGACCTGTTGAAATAAATTCTTTAATTTCTTCTATTCCTTTCATGCTTATATTTTCTATAAAAGCATCTGCAAAGCCCATTATTACCATGTCATATTTGCTACCATTTAAAGAATCTTTACCAGGTCCTGCATAGTTTCCTTGATAGAAATCCTCATAACTTATTACTTCGACTATGATTTCATAATCTTGAACCTCTTTTTGCTTTAAAAGAGCCTGAAAAGCTGCATTAGTAGCTAAATTAAGATTCCCTCCCCTAGAACTAGCTGATGAATTTGCTCCACTATTCAGGTTTCCTCTTCCGAATGGTGAAATCTGCAATACATTAATAACTTGCTTTTCTTCTGTTAATCTTCTAAATAATATATTTCCATCAAAGTAAGATTTAATAGGTTCATAGTAATTTTCACTAATTTCTTTTACTACTTCTATTCTCCAATCTACATATCCTATAAATTGAGGATAATCATTATAAAAGTTATACTCTAACCTATATCCCTCTTCTGGAATTCTTACATTATTAACTTGTTTTACAATCTCTTCTTCCTTAAATAGTCCATCTCCATTAATATCTAAATATAAATTAATTTTTACATCCTCATCCATCACTGATGATTTAATATCAAATCTCATATTTCTTTTATAAACTGCACCTAAAATATCCTCATGTGTATCACCAACAGGACTTGAAGATATTGTTATAGGTCTTTTTACACTAATATTTGAATTAATATAATTTACATATTTCTCAACTATATTGTCTATAGTTATTCTTTTACTATTATCATTTGTGCTAACTCTCATATCTTTTACCAAGTTAACCTTTTGTTGATTCCACTTACCATCTTCATTAACTGTATAATTATATATTTTAAAGCCCTCTGAATTAGTTAGATCATTTATAGCTTCATCTATATATACAAGTTGGCCAGAGTTAATAAATTCTTCAATCTCACTTGCCTTTTTATCAGTTATATCATTTTCTAAAGCTACATAATCCTTAAACCATAAAATGTTCTCACCGTAATTAGAAACACTAAATGAATTATCTACATATCTCCCCACTACTATTACATCGTATTTACCATTTAAGTCATCTACTTTACCGATGAACTCTGCCATAGTCATGTGAGTTATTTCTACTTTATATTCATTGTCAAACTGGTTAATTAATACTTCTTCTGTTCCAGTTCCAACAGCTCCTGATTTCCTTGTTAATTTAAAACTATCTGCTGGTTCTATTTCTAATATTCTTATATCAGGTCCATTATATTCAGGTATAACTTCATTTTTAATAACTGTTATAGTTGGCATAGATATATCATTGATAATACTCTCATTATTAGATGATAGTATATTTTCAAATTCTATATTAGCACTCCTAAAAGTTAAGTCATTTCCATGAGTATTTGCTATTACCTTAAATGAAACTGTAAACTTATCAGCAATATATTTATCATTTACACTGTCATAAGTATATTTAATTTTATCTCTAAAATCTAAGCTATATTTTCCATCACTATCTTTAACTAATCCACCATCTTCAACAGCTGTGAACTTATCACCTAGATTAAATAATAATTTAGCATTATTAAAATTAATATTACCTGATTGTGATTTAACAAATTCTTTTGGATCAATTTCATAAGTTATTGTTATTTCATCACCTACATACGGATAACTAGGTGTATTACCTATTAGATTAGCTTGAATATCTAATTCACTTGAAGCAACAGTCCCAGTTACTTTAAATATATAGTTAACTACATTATTTGTATAATTAACTCCAACCTTAGCATTATTCCCACTTTCTAAAGGTGTACATCCATCAGGTAATGATTTAATTACTAGCTCATGATTTCCACTAGAAATATTATTGAATACTATACTACCTTCATTTAGTTCTCCATTTATTTCATTAGATAATTTATCTTTAATTACTATATTAGATAAATTAGTAATATCATTTCCTTCTTCATCTATCACCTTAACATTTATCTGACCTCTTTTTACATTAATAGCTAAACTATTATCTCCATTTATTGATGTATTAGCACCGTTTTGATTTAATATATAGCTATAATTTCCACTTAATATATATACCTTTTCATTATCAGTAGTTACCTCTTCATCATCACCAATTTCAAATTCATATTCCTTACTAATTGTTTTATCAACAGTTCCAAAATACAACTCTACACCATTTTCACCAGTAAGGTTAAAGTTGTTTGGTATTTTGATTGCATTGAACTTTGCATTATTATAAATTATTCCATCCATACCAGGATGAGTTAAAGTAACACTAGCTCTTAAAGTATCACCTATTAAATATCCATTTGAATCCTTATGAAAATCAACACCTAACTTTTGTGCTTCAGAAGCCTCAAAAGGTTTTATAGATATTGTAGTATTTTCTACTGGAATTTCTTTCTTATTCCCATATATATCTGTATATGTTAATTTATCATTACCTTTAAATAAATTATAATCTCCTACTTTATTGGCTCTTATAGTAAATTCAATTATTTGAGTATCTGCTGTATACCAATTACCTTTACCTAGAACATAATTTATTGGATCTACTTTTATTATATTTCCATTCCCATCATCTACTGAAAATCCATCAACAGCTTGTATACTATCTGATAAATTCAAATTTAACTGTGCATCTGAAAACGAATAACTTTTCTCTAAAGTATCAGCAATTTTACTAAATACAGAATCTATAGCACCTGTATCAGTAGCAAAAAAAGTGCTTTTCTCTCCTAATGTTATTCCTCCCATAGATTCATGGATAGTTTTCATTTTAATATTTGCATCACTATCTTCATCACCCAAACCATAACCAATGGTGAATACATTATATTTTTTATCCTTTATTATATTACCTATTGTAGTAGCATATCCAAGTGACATACCATCATTATCACTGCTACCCTTTCCTCCTACAGATTTATTATCATAATTCAATGTTGTATAATACTTATTTACTGTTTCAGTTACTTCTTTACAATTTTTATTCCATCCATGACTATATTTACATGGATTACTACTAGTACATTGAATTCTACCACATCCATTATTTTCAATTCCTGTACAATTACACTTCCAATAACTTTGATTTGTAGTTCCTTCATATGTATAATATGTAGGCTCTCCATCCCCCATAAATATTATAGCTTTATTTGCATCGGATTTTGACTCATAAAGCATATTAGCTCCTTTTCTTAATCCATCACCAGTATTAGTTCCTCCATCTGCTTTTAACCCTTCTATTTCTTTTATTAAATTCTCAACATTTTTTGAATTAACACTACTTTCATTTGTTACTTCAACTAAATCATATTCCTTTTTACCATTTTTACTATAAGTTATTATTCCAATTTTTAAATTACTTATCTTTGGTGTAATTTTATCATCTAATGTATCACTCATTGTATTTATAAAGTTTTTAGCCGCTATCTTTAAATTACTTATTTTAGTTCCCGCCATACTTCCAGATACATCTAAAACCATAACTATTTCTTTCGGCTTTGATAAATTATGTTGAAATGGATGTGGTACTATTTGATATCTAACCTTAAAATCTTGTCCTTCCATTGGATTACTGGGAGTTGTCCCTAAATAATTTATATCAATTTGTGGCTTAATAGTCTCAGAAGCATATAATTCAAGCTCTTCATCATGATTATTTTCATTTATATGTTGATGTTCTTCTACTTCATTAACAGTATCATCAGCCTTAACAATGTCCCCAGACATCCACCCTACAATTAAAAGAAAAATCAATAAAAAGCTAATAATTTTATTCTTATTTATTTTAAATTTATTAAACATTCTCTTCCCTCCCCTTATTAATTATTTCTAAATTTCACCAAAACAGTGCTTTCATATTTAACATCTGAATAGCCCTTTTTCTTAGCTAAAGTTATGTTAAATTCAAGTCCAGGTGAATCACTTAATAGTGTACTTTCCATCTTAATAATCCCTTCATTAACAATCATTCTCACATCTAAAGGTCTTATTTTTATATCTATAACATTAGTTGATAGAATCGTTTCTGCTATATCACTTGTACCACTTTCATCATTAAAACTAGCCTTTAATGTTCCATTACTTTCTAATGTTAATTCAAACCTACTTGTATCTTCATAATTTAAAACTATATTATTTATAGACTTCTTATAGTTCTTTTCTTCAACACTATTAATAGGTAACAACGAATATTTATTAAGTGGATCATTAGCAGCTATATTATCAACAATTTCAATATTCTTAGCCTGAGTTCCTAAGTTTAATAATAACTTTTCAATATTTTCTGCTTCATATTGAAGTTCTGAATTTATCTCCGTAGTGTTTAAGGTTTTATTATTTGTGAAAAAGAAAGTATATGCTACTCCTATAATCATTGTGGTAATAGCTAGTGTTATTACTAATTCTATTACCGTAAACCCTGTTGATTTTTTCTTCAAATAATTCACCTCTTTACTTTAGTATCTTCCAATTCTTTGTTGATAAGTATGAGTCTACCTCATATCCATTTGTAGTAGTTTCTACATTTATTAATTCTCCAACATTAACTTCAGCGTCATTTATTTTGCTTCCTATAAAAATATTCTCTAATACATCATAATTTGATGCTATTACTTTTCTTACTATATTTTCATCATATTCTATCTTTACAGTATTTGAAGCTGTATTTTTAAATTCAACATCTCCACCAGCTATAATAATTCCTTTAAAATCAAAATCATCTTCAATATTAATATTATTTTTTACTATAATAACGCCTTGTTTTATTTCTTTATTTCCTATCTTGTTATCTATTATTGTTACTTCTGAAGCTGTATTATCTAAATATACTTGTCCGTACTTTTCATTTAATGTAATACCTTCTACAATTTTTGAAAAATCAACTTGATTACTTACAGTATTAACAACTTGCCCAGCAGAATACAATTCGCTATTATCTTTATCAGAATCTACTCCATTTGTATTTCCCATTGTAAATACATTCCTAGCAAATTCGCTTCTTATTCCATCAATAACAGCATCTCCGCTCCAATTATTGTCATATTGCACTTTGCCAGCTTTATCAATATAAGCTCCAACCGAAGATACATTTCCTTTTAGATTTACTCCACCTGTTTTTAATTCACTTGAATTAGCAGCATAATATTCTTTAATATATTCAGCTTTCTTTTTTAAAGTATCATCTCCATCAATAGATTCAATTAACTGTAAAGGATTGTAATATTTCATAGTTACATTATCTTCATATTCAGCTAATATATCTGTATAAGCTAAGTAATTGCCTTTAACTGCTACAGATTCACCGGTTTTATATTTTTTTCCCTCATTATCAGTAGCATTTATATATGCAACTCCCATAATATACGAATCACCATTAACTGTTATTGAAGATGTAGGTGTATTATCTTCTTTAAGTCCAATTTCATTTACAATAATACTACTTGATTTCATTGCTTTTTCTGCAGTATCTGCTACTGTAGTTTTATCATTTATTCCATAAAAATTAGTATCTATATTTATACTACTTTCAGTTGCATTTAAAGCTAAATCATTATTTACCACTAAATTTTTATTTACATTTAAAATGTTATTTGAAGATGTAGCATCTGTGTTATCTTTACCTACATAAGTATTTAAGGCATAAATATCATTTGTTACAGTAACATTTGTATTATTTTTTAATTGTAGCGTATTAGCAGTATATATATTTCCGTCTATATTTAAAGTGCTGTTATCTACTACTACTCCCCCTCTATATTTATCAAAAACATAATTAGGATTTTCTATATTTTCTTGATTACCCTTAATCCAAATATCACCTTTTATACTTACATTACCAGTTACATTCATATTTCCATCTGCCGTTATAGCTTTACCGTCAAATACAGGTTGAATTTCTATATTTTCCGTATTAGTAGATGCTACTAAACTTCCTTCATAATCTGGAGTTTTTATAACAAATTCTGTAGATATTGTTTTTGTGTTTTTAAATTCACCAGTTAAACTTTCAAAGGTAGATTTAACTTTAATTCTTATCTCACCTTTGCCTTCTTCTATTGACGTATCCCTATACTCGTAATCTAATATTTCTATTACAGGATTAGCAGTTACATCAGCACTTCTCTCATAATTTTTCCAACCAAAACTATCAGTATCTTCACTAAATATCATATATTTATTATTAACTATACCTTGCGCTAGTAATGCATCTGTATCTTTATTTTCTCCTTTATTAGCAGCGCTTTTACCTAAAAACTTAATAAACTCTTCTTTAAAGTCTTTGTTCATTTTTTCATACAAACTACTTATATCTTCAGTAGAATCCTTATACTTTTTAGTTACTTCTTTACTAGCCTTCAATATTGCAGCTTCGCTATTTTTTACTATAACGTTATAAACAACATCAAGCCCTGAATCTGCCTTATACATATTCTCAATACGTCTACTCTCATTAATTCTCATCTTATAATCACTTGTTACTAAAGTAAGTATTGCTGTACTTGTAGTAAATAATATTGCCATAACAACAGTTATAACAACTAAGCTAGAACCTTTTTTCTTTAACTTATTACTCATCAAACTCCCCCCTTACTTTTTAATTATTGTATCCATATATTTTGAGATACTATTCCATTAAATAATGTATTTCCTCTATTACTAACTGTAACTTCTACATTATATAAATCACCTAATGTATTTTTAGTGCTCGATATTATGTTATTAAATATTTTTATCTTACCTATATATGAATTAACTTCAACTTTTCCTGTAGTTGATGAATTCTTTTTAATATATATATTTTTTTCAATATCTGTTTGGTTATAAAAATCTAATTTAATATTTCCTGTAAAGTTATCATTTAAATCAATTAAAATATTATTATCATTACTTATCGGTACCCCAGAATCATTAATCATTTCAATTTCATTATTTAACAAGATAAATATTCCATTACCTATTTTTAAATTTAAATTATTATTTACTATTGGATAATAGCTGCTTACTTCAGACAATCCTGATTCAGTATTTTTGTATAAAGTAACTGTTTTTGAAGCATCCCCTTTAAACTCTAATTTATAATCAAATACTATATTTTCTAAAGGATCTTTACTAATATCTTCATAAGTAAATTCATCGTCTTTAATTAATTTAATTTCTACAGCATATTTATCTATACTGAACTTCCCATTAAAATTATTAAAATCAGCAGCACTTTCATCAGTATTAACTCTTTTTATTCCCTGACCATTTAGTAACTGAAAATTACCATTACTATCTAGCTTTATCTTGTCATAAACCTTCATTTCTTCTAAAAGCTTTTGTCCTAAAAATGCAGCTTCTTGTTTTATTTCAGCTCTCTTATTTGTATTAACTGAAGTCATTACTAATCCTGAAATAGGAACTATTAAAATTGATAAAAGGGCAACACTAATGATTGCCTCTATTAATGTCATCCCTTTCTTTTTATGCTTACATATTCTCATTTCAACACCTACTTATTTTTAACATTAACTGAGTTACCCGAGCTTTGAATTTCAATTCTTGGATTAGATGTATCGTCTTTTTCCACAAATACTTCTACTTTTCTTTCAGTGTTGTTGATAACTTTCAGCTTTACTTGTGAATTATCGTCTGTTCCAACTCTTGCTTCACTTGTTATATTAATTACTATGTTATCTGATTTAGTAGTAAACTCTGCACCTGTCGAAGTATTATCCTTTGGATAATATCCTGAAGTTGTTTTGTATTTGTAATATAATTTACCATCTAACTCATTAAATTCTATCTCTGCTTCTTCAGTTTTTACATTATCTGAATATAAATATGTTGTTCTATCACTATCGTTAGCTCTACCTAAAGTTAAAGTAGGTAATTCTGATGCTGGTGCTCTTAGTAGCATTACAAAATCATTAATATCTGCCTCTGTTCCAAGCTGTTCAATAGTTGAACTATAAGCACCATTAGCTGCTCCTACTGTAAATGGAGTATCTTTTCCATAAGTATTTTCTAATTCCCATTTTAAGTATTCAATATCCTTATCATTAAGCTTTGGAATACCATATAGCTCTAAATTCATGCTTCCAGTAACATCAGTAGTTGATGTTGGAGTTATAGCTAAATTAGTTATATTAATCTTTCTGCTATATCCTTCTAACAATCCTATAAATCTCTTCAATGCATCATAAGAACCATTAAAGCTTATTCCTATTTTTAATTGTTCAGCTGTTGCTGAATTATCTGTAGCAATAGCTTGAGAATTTCCTTCATTTGAAGTTTCCCCATTACTTAAAACAACATTGTTTTCAACTTTTTGTTCACCATTATTATCAGCTAAAGTTGTATCTCGTGAGCCTGTATAACTATCTGCTATAAACTGAAGTGTACTTTCTGTTTTTATAACCTCTGTTACAGTAAAAGTTTCAACTGCTGCGACTTCTATTGGATTAAATGATATATTTGCCTTTAATCCACTTGCAGTTATTAATGTATCTATTTCTAATATTATCTTTTCTTGAAGTATTGTTGGATAAAATATTCCTGATTTCTCTTCAATATTAGAGTTTATTACTTTTATTTCAGATTTCTTATTTTCTAAATTTGCAATAGTTTGCATTGTAGTTGTATATCTATTTTCAACTTCACTTAATTCTGCTCTTTTAATTTCTAGCTTTTCTACTTGATTAACATATACAAATTGATAATAAATAACACTTACTAATACAGTTCCTAATACTCCTAAAAGCATTTTTTCCTTTTTACTAATCTTCATGTTATTCACCATCCTTTAAAGTACATCTTATATCAAATGTATACTTCTCATCACCAGATATTGCACCTATGTAAACTTCTTGAATATTTTTAAGTTGCTTTAAATTATATTGAACTTCAGCAATAGCAGTTCTATTAGTAGATGTAGCTTGCATTGTTATTTCAGTATTAGTAAGATTTAAGCTGTTAAAACTAACTTCTGTTGGCAATGTTGAACTTATCATATTTAGAATCTCATTTGATACAACATCTCTACTCTCAACACCTTTATATATCGTATTTAATTGCTTTTCATAACTACTTAAAAGATTTAACTTAGCTTCTGTTTGCTCTGCTTCTAATAATTTCTCTACAATTGATGGATCTTCTAATTTAGCAGTATAATCAGCTATACTTTTATTAACCTTATATAAATTAATACTATTCCATGCTAATGTCCCAACAATAAATGCTGCTACAAATCCTGATAAGGAGTATTTATAAATATTCTGATTTTTTTGTTCTTTTTTCTTTCCTTGATAAGGGCTAAAAAAGTTAATATCTCTTCTCATATTTCCTCCCTATAATCTAATGATTGCACCTATGGCATTTAAATATCTATCCATAGAAAGCTCTTTTAGTTCCTTTGAAGTAAAATCAACATTATTAAGCTTGTCTATTTTTTTAACAGGCATATTAAATTTATCTTCAACATACTTTTCAATACCCTTAATGTTAGAAGTTCCACCATAAAGGTATATCTTATCTATTTTATTCCCTACACTTTTGCTTAAATAAAACTTAAATATTCTCTCAATCTCTAAAGAAATATTACCTAACACCTTTTTTAATGCTATATTAATAAAATCATCTTCTTTAATATCATCTAAATCTGATTTTTCAATCTTTAATGCTTCTGTTGATTTTGCAGCCATACCTAACTCTTCAGCTAAAGCAAAATTAATATTTTCTCCACCAACTCTCATCATTCTTGTAAAATCAAGCTTACCA
Source organism: Clostridium sp. NSJ-145 (assembly GCF_021044725.1). Classification (NCBI taxonomy): domain Bacteria; kingdom Bacillati; phylum Bacillota; class Clostridia; order Eubacteriales; family Clostridiaceae; genus Clostridium; species Clostridium sp. NSJ-145. The sequence continues at coordinate 147,900 of NZ_JAJNOS010000008.1, read as the reverse complement.
TTCTTTAAGATTATTATATTAGTAGTAGTTCCTCCCATATCTACAAAAGCAACAGTACACTCTTCATTTTCCTTAGCTAACTCTGAGTAATTAGCTATTTTATTAAGAGAATTATAAGTAACATCTAAAGCATATGGATTTAATCCTATTGAATTTATTAAATTATAATAATCTCTAGAAATCTTATCTGGGTAAGCAATAACATTAACTTTATACTTATTACCACTTTCAGCTTCAACCTCATCTAAAATAATAAATTGAATAACATAATCATTAAGATTAATAGGTAAATATTGCTGTATTTCATATCTTATAACAGTATCCAACTCTTCATCCTCAACCTTAGGAATCATAATTTCTCTGTTAATTATTAAAGATGAATTAGTAGTGATAATAGCATCTGCTGCTTTTACCTTAATATCCTTCAAAGAAAATTTAAGCATTTCAGATAACTGATTTTCATTAAGTATCTTCCCATCAGCAATAGTGCCTTCAGGCGTTACTATTTCAGTACAATTATTTATAACCAATTTACCCTTATGATACTTTCCTGAAGCTATCTTTATAGCACTAGCTCCAATATCAAAACTTACAACATTTCTTGGTTTTTCTATTTTAACATTAAGCTTAGACATAACGCCCTTGCTACTATCCTTGCTATTACCTATCTTAAGCTTTTTTAAATCCTTTAAATCCATTTGACCAAGTTCCTTTAACTTAGAAAAATCAAACTTCTTCTTATTTTCATCTGACATTACTTCACCCCTTAGGTATTATTTTAATCTTTAAGAGATTTACACCTTATCCTATAATTCCGTTTTATAAATTATAGGATAAAGTGTAAAGCATATGCTCTACACTTTTTTCTTAATATTCTTTATATGGAGATTCTGGATATAATTGGATTTTTCCTGCTAGAACTTTAACCCCACCATCTGTATCTATTGTAACCGTAAAGTTATTTACCTTATCTGCACCTGTTGCCTTACTCCCTTTAACTTTAGGCGTAGATTGAAGATAAGCTATTATAGCTTTTTCATTATCGCTAGCTAAATCATCATTGTCTAATTCAAAAGTTTGAGCCTCTGTTATTGTAACTTTTTCTTCTGCGATTAATGCCGCTGTTGCATTTTGAATAGTTTTAGCATTAGCGATATCTGCATTTAAATTAGCTTTTCTTTTAACATCTCCAAATTTAGGAATAGCTATTGCTGCTAAAATTCCTATAATAGCAATAACGATAATTAACTCTATAAGAGTAAATCCTTTTTTCTTGTTTTTTAAGTTTTTAATCATTATAAAAACCCCTCCTATTATGTATTTTTTATTTATTTTAATTTTTAATTAAAACCTACATTTGTGTGTACATATCAAACATTGGTAGCATTATTGAGATAACTATAAAGCCTATTACAACTCCCATTACTACAATAAGTAATGGTTCTATTAATGCTGTTGTTGTTTGAATAGCTTGTTCTACTTCTTCATCATAGAAATCTGCTGTTTTATTTAATATTTCATCTAATTGCCCAGTTTCTTCTCCTATGTTTATCATTGAAGATAACATTTCTGGGAATATTCCTGCTTCTTTTATTGGTTCACTTAAACCTTCACCTTTTGTTACTTCTTCTCTTACTTTATTAATTGCATCTTCTGCAATCTTATTTCCAAGAACTCCTGCAACTACAGGTAATGAATGAACTAATGATACCCCACTAGCAATTAGTGTAGACAATGTTCTTGTAAATCTTGAAACTATTATCTTCTTATTTAATTCACCTATTATAGGTAAATGTAACTTCAATTTACTTATTGTATATATTCCATGTTCTGTTCTGCTATAAAATTTAAATCCTACAATTGCACATATAATACAAATTATTATAAATAAGAAATTCTTTTGTAATATTGCACTAATATTTATAAGAATCTTTGTAGTTATCGGAAGTACAACTCCTTCACTTTCAAACATTTCTATAAATGTAGGCATTACAAATGTCATAATAAACATTACGGCACATACTGCTACAATTCCTAATATTGTTGGATATGTCATTGCAGCTTTTATTTTATTATTTAGCTTATTTTCCTTTTCAAAATGAGTAGACATTCTTAACATCATAGTGTCAAGGTTACCACTTATTTCTCCTGACTCAACCATACTTATAAGAAGTTGTGGAAATACATCATCATGCTTCTTTATTGCTGCAGAAAGCATTTCACCCTTTTTAACATCTTCTTCTATTTCAGAAGTTACTTTTCTAAGTTTTTTATTAGTAAGCTGGTTTGCCATAATATTTAAAGATCTATTTATAGACACCCCTGCATCAATCATTGTATATAGTTGTCTACAGAATATAGCAATATCTTTAGTTGTTACTTTCTCACCAAACCCTAATTCAATATTAGTGCTCTCTACTACTTCTTCTATCATAAGTGGATAATATCCATTAGACGTTATCATTTGAATAACTTCATCTCTTGAATTGGCAACATGATTTCCTTCAATCTTTTTACCATTACCACTCATGGCTCTATATTTAAACTTCGCCATTATTCATTACCACCTTTATATATCGCTTAGTAAAGTAATCGTAGCAAGTTCATTTATTGTAGTTATTCCTTTTAGAACTAACTCTTTACACTCTTGCCCTAGTGTAGTCATTCCATTTTCTAAAGATAAATCTTTAAGAACATTTGGATTTTTAGTTTCATTAATTAAATCTCTATGTTTTCTGGTTATATCCATAATTTCATAGACACCAATTCTCCCCAAATAGCCTGTACCATTACAATGTCCACAACCTTGTCCTTCATATAAAGTAAGATTCTCTTCAGAGTTACCAATTAAAATTTTCTTTTCATAATCAGTTGCTTCATAAGATTCTTTACAGTTAGGACAAATTCTTCTTACAAGTCTTTGTGCAATAACTCCACAGATTGATGTAGATACTAAATACGGCTCTATCCCCATATCTATAAGCCTTGTTATAGATGATGCTGAATCATTTGTATGTAGTGTACTTAAAACTAAGTGACCTGTTATAGCTGCTTTTATTGCTATTTGAGCAGTTTCCTCATCTCTAATTTCCCCTATCATGACTATATCAGGATCTTGTCTTAGAATACTTCTAAGCCCAGATGCAAATGTCATTCCTGATTTAGAATTAACATTAACTTGATTTATACCATCTAACGTATATTCAACTGGATCTTCAATAGTAACAATATTAACATCATCTGAATTTAATTCATTTAATACGGTATAAAGTGTAGTTGATTTACCACTTCCTGTTGGTCCAGTAACTAGTACAATACCATGAGGATTAGAAATTATGTTCTTAAGTTTATTAAGATTATTTTCATTCATCCCTAAATGTTCTTTCCCTAATTTATAACTACTTCTATTAAGTATTCTTATAACTATTTTTTCTCCACTAACTACTGGTAAAATAGAAACTCTTAGATCAACATCATTATTACCTACTCTAGTAATAATTCTTCCATCTTGAGGTACTCTTTTTTCCGCTATATTAAGACCAGCTAGTATTTTAATTCTAGCTACTAATGGAGCTAAGCTTTCTATTCCTAACGTATTAACAGTTTGAAGCTCGCCATCTATTCTATATCTTATTCTTATTTCCTTTTCGAAAGGTTCTATATGTATATCTGATGCTCTCATCTCTATAGAGTTTCTAAACATATAATCTATCATTTTAACAACTGGAGCATTTTTAACATCATCAATTTCTTCAATATTATCAGCTATATTTTTAGATTCTAATGTCTCCTTAGTAAGCTCTTGAGCTGCCTTAGAAACTTGCTCTGTACTATAGTTAAGATCTATAAATTTTTGTATATCACTTTTTGATGATATATAGATTTCTGGTTCTATACCTGTTGATATATTTACATCATCTATAGCAAATATATTTAAAGGGTCAGACATAGCAATTTGAATTTTATTATTTTTAAATCCAAACGGAATTAATACATGCCTTCTACATAGATTTTCTGTAACTAAATTTAATGTCTTATTATCAAATTCAATACTATTTAAATCTATTTTTTCTATTCCTGTCTGAGTTTCAATAGCTTCGAGTATATCTTCTTCACTAATTATCCTGCTTTCAACTAATACCTCTCCAAGCTTCTTTCCTAAAACTCTTTGAGATTTCAAAGCCTCTTGTAATTGATATATCGTTATTTTCCCAGCATCAATTAATATATCACCTAACCTACGTTTTTCACCTAACGCCATTAAAGACCTCCTAAATACTTATATAATCATCTTTTGCGCAATTGTATTCATAATATTATTTATCTATTTTTATTCGATAAGTAATTATTTAACTTCTATTTATATTTAAATTTCTATTATTTCTTTCTAAAATAATCCTAAGTAATATTCTATTAATCTACTTCCATAAATTGATGCTATTATTCCTCCAATAGCTAAATACGGTCCGAAAGCCATCTCAGCTTTTCTATCTTTAAGCTTTAATATCAATATAATTGCCCCTACCAATCCTCCAAATATGAAGGCTAAAAATAAAGTAACCACTATTCCTTTAATACCTAGAAACAATCCGCATATAAGTGCTATATCTATATCGCCTTCACCCATTCCTCCAGTTAAAGCAACTATAGCCCATATAACACCCAAACCAATTGCAGCTCCTGCAATATTTGTCCAAGGAATATTTTTAGTAATTATCCATTCAGCTAATAAAAAAACAATTCCGCTTATTACTCCAAAGATAACTGTTGAATTAAATACATATTTTGTATCAAAATCTATAAATCCAATAACTATCATAAGTGAAGCAAACACTGCAAACTTAAACAGTTCAAAACTAAATCCGTAGTTTAAATAAATTACTACATATAATAAAGCATTTAACAGTTCTATTAGTGGATATCTAATACTTATCTTTTCTTTGCAGCTTCTACATTTCCCACCTAAAAAAGCATAGCTTAATACTGGAACTAAATCTTTAGGTTTAAGCTCATACCCACAGCTTGTACAGTGAGATGGTGGAAAGGAAATAGACTCCTCTCTAGCAATTCTATATATACACACATTTAAAAAACTTCCTATACAAAGCCCAAATAATACGACAAAAAATAACTCCAATATTTATCACCATTTTCATTTATATTATACTTTTCCATTAATTCACCTAAAATTATACACGAAAAAAAAATGATACTTCCACGTAAACTTTATATTTGTCGATAATTTCTATTAATACTATTTTTTATCGCTCTATTTATATCTTTATTAAAATTTGCATTAAACTCACATTTTATTAATACTTTTACTTAACTCTTTCAAATAAAAAAGAAACTGCATTAATTAACCATACTCTGTCAAATAAACAGAGTAGTTAATAAAGCAGTTTCTTTATCAACTCTAGCAATTAATTATTCTCCAATTAATCATCAAATAATCTTTAAAGATTATTAAATTGATTCATAATTGCATTGATACTAATCTTTAGTTATCTCAAATTAATTGCTAATTATTCTTTTTAATTATTTTAGTACATTCCGTCCATTCCGCCCATTCCTGGTGCTGGCATTGCAGGTTCTTTTGCTGGAATGTCAACAACTGCAGCTTCAGTTGTTAAGAATGTAGATGCTACTGATGCAGCATTTTGAAGTGCTGATCTTGTAACCTTAGTTGGGTCAACGATACCAGCTTTAATCATATTTACATATTCTCCATGTAAAGCATCATATCCAATTCCATTTTCGCTATTCTTAACTTTATCTACTATAACAGAAGCTTCATCTCCTGCATTTGTAGCTATTTGTCTCATTGGCTCTTCTAAAGCTCTTAATATTATATTTATACCAACTTGAGTATCTGCAACATCTGAAGTTAATTCAGCTACCTTGTTAATTATGCTAACATAAGCTGTTCCTCCACCAGATACTATACCTTCTTCAACAGCTGCTTTTGTTGCTGCTAAAGCATCTTCTATTCTAAGCTTTCTTTCTTTTAATTCTGTCTCTGTAGCTGCACCAACTTTAATTACAGCAACTCCACCAGCAAGCTTAGCTAATCTTTCTTGTAACTTTTCTCTATCAAACTCAGAAGTTGTTTCTTCTATTTGAGTTCTTATTTGATGAATTCTTTCTTTTATAGTTTCTTTACTTCCTCTACCATTTACTACAGTAGTGTTTTCTTTAGTCACTTTAACACTTTCTGCTTGACCAAGCATGTCTAAAGTAACTTCTTTTAAATCTCTTCCTAATTCTTCAGATATAACTTCTCCACCAGTAAGTATAGCTATATCTTGAAGCATTTCTTTTCTTCTATCTCCGAATCCAGGAGCTTTAACAGCTACACAATTGAAAGTTCCTCTTAACTTATTAACTACTAATGTAGTCATAGCTTCCCCTTCAATATCTTCAGCTATAATTAATAACTTTCTTCCTGATTGAACTATTTGCTCTAATATTGGAAGTATTTCTTGTATATTAGAAATCTTCTTATCAGTTATTAAGATAAGTGGATTATCTAAAACAGCTTCCATTTTTTCTGTATCAGTTACCATATAAGCTGATACATATCCTCTATCAAATTGCATACCTTCAACTACTTCTAGTTCAGTACCCATTGATTTAGATTCTTCTACAGTTATAACGCCCTCGTTACCTACTGTTTCCATAGCATCTGCTATAAGATTACCTATTTCATCATCTGCAGCTGATATAGCAGCAACTCTAGCTATATCTTCTTTACCATTTACAGGCTTAGAACTATTTTTAATTTCTTCTACTGCAACATCAACAGCTTTTTTTATACCATTTCTAAGTAATATTGGATTTGCTCCTGCAGTTACGTTCTTTAACCCTTCTCTTATAATAGCTTGAGCTAAAAGAGTAGCTGTAGTTGTACCATCCCCTGCAACATCGTTAGTTTTAGTTGCAACTTCTTTAACTAATTGAGCTCCCATATTTTCATATGGATCTTCTAATTCTATTTCTCTTGCAATTGATACACCATCGTTAGTTATAAGTGGTGAACCAAATTTTTTATCTAATACTACATTTCTTCCTTTAGGTCCTAAAGTAACTTTTACTGTATCAGCTAGCTTATCAACACCAGCTTGCATAGCTCTTCTTGCTTCTTCTCCAAATTGAATCATCTTTGCCATCTCTCAAAAACCTCCCTATTCAACTATAGCTAAAATATCATCTTGTTTTAATATTGTGTATTCTTCTCCGTCAACCTTAACTTCTGTTCCTGCATATTTAGAATATAATACTTTATCTCCAACTTTAACTTCCATTTCTATTCTCTTACCTTCATGAACAGCTCCTGGTCCTACAGCCATAACTTCAGCTTCTTGTGGTCTTTCTTTCGCTGTACCTGATAAAACTATTCCACTCTTCGTTGTAGTCTCAGCTTCTAATTTTTTAATTACTACTCTATCACCTAATGGTTTTATATTCATCTTACTTCCTCCTAAAAATATACTTTTATTTTTAGCACTCACCATTATTGAGTGCTAACAACTTATATTTATAATATATCTTTTTAGTCTAAATCTTTCAACAACTACTTTTTATATTATTACCTTAATATGGTTAAATATTACCAATTAGAACTATTTATTTTATTATAACTCATTTTTTCATTCATTCTTATAACTTTTCAAACTATTACAAAAATATAAGAGGAACTGAAATTTTCAATTCCTCTTATGTTGCTATTCTCTCTCAAGATTTATATCTTCAAACTCACTTAATGTACTATTCTTAAGAACAGCCTTAATTGTAGTTCTATTATTAATCTTAGTAAAAGCTCCTCTTGCTCTAAGTGGTGGCACTATTGTTCCAGCACCATTTATACATCCACCTTCACACATCATACCTTCTATAAAATTTCCTTGTAATTTACCCATTTTAGCAAGATTCATGGTTTTCTTACAATCTAATCCTGAAACTTGAACTGGTTTAAATTCTGCCTTACATCCACTATCAGATACATAGTTTTGTATAGCTGCTGTAAGTCCTCCAGCCATACCAAATCCTCTTCCAAATATTGAAGCATCATTAACATTTTCGTCTTCCATATCAAAAGGATTTACATCAAAGGCTTCAAATAAAGCTAATAACTCTTCAAAGGTTAATACATAATCTACTGCCTCACTTACTCCTAATCTAACTGCTTCTCCTTTTTTAGCCGTGCATGGTCCAACAAATACTACCTTAGCATCTGGTTCTTTGCTCTTGATATATCTTGCAGTTGCTACCATAGGAGATACTGTTTTTGATATTCTATCTTTTTCACTTGGGTTGATTTTTTCTATAAAGCTTAGGAATCCTGGACAGCAAGAGTTAGTCATATACTTATCTCCTCTTTCCATTCTTTCTACAAATTCATTACTTTCATGAACTGTAACAGCATCAGCCCCTAAAGCTGCTTCAACCATATCTTCAAATCCTAAAGCTTTAAAAGCATTTCTTATCTTACCATAATTCATAGTTGGTCCAAATTGTCCTGTTATAGCTGGTGCTACTACTGCATACATCTTTCTATGTCTTCCCAATCTCTTAGCAACAGGAACTATTAAACTCTTATCTGATATAGCTCCAAAAGGACATGATCTCATACAAGATCCACAGTTTACACATATCTCTTCCTTTATAATAGCTCTTCTATCTTCTTCATTTATATCTAAAGCACCTGTAGGACATGACTTCTTACATGGTCTCATAACTTCAGATATAGCATCATAAGGACATTCCCTTTTACACATACCACATTCTTTACATAATTCTTGATTTATATATGCTCTTCCTGCAACTATATTTATCGCCCCAAAGTTGCAAGCTTCTTTACATCTATGAGCAAGACAGTTTCTACAAGAATCTGTAACATTAAATTTATCTATTGGACACCTATCACAAGCTGCTTCTATAATATATATAATTTGTTCATCCGGTCTTATGTCTATAAGTTCTGTGTCAAAATTATCTCCGTTTGCAAGGTAGCCTGCAGCAAGCTTAGCTCTTTCTAGAACAATTGCTCTTTCTTTATATACACAACATCTATACTGTGCCTTATCACCTTTAATAACTTCATAAGGAACTTTTTCGATACTTTCTAAGGATATTTCATTCTTTTTGGCAAGTTTCGCTACTTCAGTTAATACTTCATGCTTAAGCTTTTTTAATTGGGTTTCAAACTGAAACATATAATCACTCCCTCTCATAAACCTTGTTAATTTTATTATACAATATTTCCCTATTTATTTCTATTTTTTGAATTTTCTGATAACTTTTGCAGTTGTCGAAATCATTGTAAATAATAACTTACAAATCACAACTTATTATTTTTAAAATAAAAAATGGCAAGTTAAAGTTAAAATACTACACAGCTTCTTGATTTTTTTAATCTAATTTAGCTGATTTAACTCATTAACTTGCCATCTATTACATTTAATTTATTCTTAAATTTAATTCATTTGTAACACTTTATGATTCTCAACAGCATAAATATAGTCATCTATATATTCACCTATTCTATCTTTAAGTAGATTTTCTACTGTTAACTCCATTTTTCCGCTTCTAATCTTCTTATATTGATTATGCATATATTGACTTACTAAAGTTAATGGAATATCAACTTGTTTTAAATTTTCTATCATTTTCTCTAAACTATAGTTAACTTCTTCTATCGGTAAGTAATATCTACATCTATCGGACAAACCATATATTCTATCAAATTTTATCTTTTCTTGAGTACCAGAGTAATGATTTTTCCAGTATCCATTATTCTTTACCATATTAAATTCTAATATTTCTCTAAACTTTGAAAGTTCAATATTAGCATTATATTTTAATAGTTCATTTTCCATTAAGTTTAATTCAAATGCTGCTTCTCTAAATCCGTAAGTTAATGCAGGTCCAACCTTTAAAATAATAAATCCATCTTCAACCATCTCATTTAAAGCTTCATCTGTTTGATAATCTGTTGAATGAGCTTCAAATACTAATTCTGGATAATCTTTTAAAGCTTCTGATAATTCTCTTGCTTTCTCTCTATCATATTTCCATACTTGCTCACTCCCAAACTCAACTCCTGGTTGGACAACAACTCCAACAACATATTGCCAAGCATCACCTACTCCATGATTTTCAAAGGCATTTTTAAATGTCTCTATTGTATTAACTAAGTTTTCTACCTTAGTTACTGCTATTCCTTCTTCCTCTTCTTCATCAGCTTGAGCTCCTCCAGGTATCGGTACTTCACTACCTATAACATACACAGGATGTACACTTTCTGGCTTTTCATTTAAAAGCTCAGTATAAGAATCTTCTGCCACTTTACATAACGTTGCAGCTCTTTCTGCAATTAAATCATCTCCAAATACACCATTTTCAAAATCACCGATTATTGGCATGCTTGTATCTATATGAATTTTTGTAAATCCAGCTAATACATATTCTCTAATTAATGTTTTAGAGTTTTCCATAGCTTTTTCTTCACCTAATTTAGTCCATGTTAATGGTCCTAAATGATCCCCACCTAATATAATTCTATCCACAGGAAAATTATTTTCTTCAGCTAAATTGTGAATATATTTCATGAAATCTTTAGGAGTCATTCCTGTATATCCCCCAAATTGATCAACTTGATTTGCTGTAGATTCTATTAATAAGTGCATATCTTTATCTCTTAATCTATCCATAGCTGCCTCTATAACATACTTATTAGAAGAACACACTGAAAATATTCCTGCTTTTTCTCCACTTTTATACTTTGAAACTAATTCTTTAATAGGATGCATAATATAACCACCTCTCACATTTAATTAATATTTTATTTCTCAATCCCATATTTCTACAGGTAATTACCAGTTGTCGTATAGATTTACAATTCTATTTAGTTATCTCTTCTATAACCCATTTAATTAAAGATAACTAACTTTATTTATATATATCAACTCTCATTAAGTAAAATCTATATTATTATTTATTTAATAATTGAACTCTATATTTGAACTTATCACCACGAGCTATCCCAATTGTATATTCTATTAAAGTATCATGATCATAAGTAAATCTCTCTATTCTTAAACTAGGAGCCCCTTCAGGTATCTCTAAATATATGCTTTCTAATTTTTTAGTAATAATAGGTTCAAAATATTCCTCTGCTGAAGTAAGCTTTGCACCAAACTCATTCACAAGCACATCATACATAGGTATACTCTCTAATTTATCTTTACTTAGTCCAATAAATAAATTATATGGTAAATATGTTGTCTCATACATCATCGGTATATCATCAGCTTTTCTTATTCTAGTAATTTTATATACAAGCTCATCATCACTAATCTTAAACATACGACTAATCTTTTCTTCAGCCTTTATTATTTCAAATCCTACAACTTCTGAATTAGGTTTCTTTCCTAGTTTCTTCATCTCTTCAGTAAATGAATAAAAGGAAATTAAGTCCTGATTTAACCTTTTTGGTGATACGAAAGTCCCCTTTCCATGAACCTTATATATATATCCTTCCTTTTCAAGTTGATCTAAAGCTTGGCGAACTGTAGTCCTACTAACATCATATATATCACATATCTCTCTTTCAGAAAGAATTTGTTCATGCTCTTCCATATTTTTTTCTATTTTTTCTACTAATATATTTACTAACTGTAAATATAGTGGTGTCTTTAAATTCTTATCTATACTATTCATTCTTATCTCCTAAACTGGTAATGACCACTTAATATTATTATAATTCTTTTCCTAATATATTCCAACTAGATTTTCTATTATCTAATAAACTTTTCAACGACCTTTTTAGATTCTTTTCTAATTGCAAACACTTAAACTTAAATATCTAAAAAATTTGTCTAAAGCTCAAAAAAATACAATATGTAATTATTAGACAACTTATTGCCCATAACTACATATTGTTAATTGTTTTTTATATGATTATAAATTTTAACTAGCAGTCTTATAGCTACTTCTAAAGAATAATTGATAATTTAAAATATTAATAATTGATATTATAACTAAGAACAATCCTGTAAATTCAATTGATATAACAACCATGCTAATCATATATAGAAGTAAACTAGCTAAAAATATTATTACCACATTCCATATTTTTATATTAGCCTGTTTTTTGCTTATTATCTCCATCATTTGAGCTTCTGATAAATCTTCATTACTATACTTTTTAGAAAGCATATTAGTTCCAATAGTTGTGATAAGCTGTTTACTAACAAAATCACAAATAAAGATTATAAATAATCCTATAATTGATAGTAAGAAAATTTGATAATTACTTACATCTAAAGAAAGCATAACTGTCGATGCTTTAAATGTAGCAAATAAGCTCACTGGAAGCAATAATATTATAGGTAACATTACTAGACTAAACATAAATGTTATTTTTAAGTTTTCTTTAAAAGACTTTCCTTTGTTTATCGTAGCTGTCAAAATAAAAGAAAAAATTAAAATTACTAGTATTGCTATTAGTGCTGTAATAATGTACTTCATCCCATATCCCCCCTTAAATTCATTAATCCCTTTTATACTTTATATAATGTATTAATTATATAACATAATTTATATATTGTATATTTTTTATAATTTTACCTAATTTTTTAATAATTATATGCAATAAAAAACCTCTTTTTTATATAGTTTGTTTAAATATTTTATCAACATTATATAATTCTATATAAAAAAAGCAGCTATTGCTGCTTTTTTACCATTAACTTATACTATTTTAAAGTTTTATATTATTTTCTCTAGCATAATAGAAAAGATATTGTTGTGCTAGGCCTGATAATTCACCGAACTTATCTCTTCCGAAAACTCTAATCTTGTTTAATGATACATCTGGAGCTACATAAAAATGAATCATTGCTCTCTTAACCCAAACATCAACTGGGAATGCTGACTTCTTTGCCATTGAGAATAACATTATACAATCTGCCACTTTAGCACCTACTCCCATAAATTGTTGAAGGGCTACGTGACATTCATCGGTATTTAAGGACTTTATATAATCTAAATTATAAATCTTTAATTCCTCATTATCTGGATTTTCTAATGCTTCATTAACTTTTCCTATAGTATCTAATATGTACTTACTTCTAAACGATGCGCCTGTATCTTTTATTTCTTCTAAAGTTGCATCTTTGATTTGTTCTGGAGTTGGGAATGCATAATAAGTATTTCCTTTATACTCAATTTTATCTCCCCATCTTTCAGATATCTTCTTAATTGTCTTCATGATAGCCGGAATACTATTTCTTGCAGATACTATGAAACTTATTAACATTTCAAAAGGTTCTTGATTTAAAATTCTTATTCCATATCCAAATTCAACACTTTTTCTTAAAATTTCATCTTTCGCAAGTTCTTCTTTTAATTCAGAGTAATTTGTATTTAAATCTAAATAATCTTTCCATATCTCTTCGAAATCATTAAGATTCGTATTATATATAGTTACATCATCTCCATTTTGTACAATTTCAATAACTCTTCTGTATGCAACTACAATATAATTTGTATCAGATATCTTTTCCCATCTGAAACATTGTCCACACTCAAGTATTTGCTTTATATCAAAGTTTTTTACACCTTTTATCATTATAGAATTATCATCAATTTGTATTACTTCTTTATAATCCATAAAACACCTCTGTTTGTTTAAAATAAATTTATGGCTTACGCTATATATTTAATTTTATCTTTTCTTTATTCCTTAATTAATATTCATTATCTATTAATAGCATAATGCTCGCTATACTCTTTAACTATTTCATCTAAAACCTCTGCTGCAGTGATCATCATTTTGGTACATCTTGGTACACCTTGCTCATAATACTTATCTTTTAATGGTAAACAATCTAAAGAGCCCATTCTTTTATAGTATTCATTCATAAATTTAACTGTCATAGCTCTTACTTGCGGACTTTGATGTCCTCTTTCTGTAGTAAACATTATACCTAATGTTGCTATAGACCCAGTAATTGCACCACATATACTTCCAATAGCCATTCCACCACCAAATGATGCCATAGTCATTAAAGTTTGCTTGGATATATTTAAATCATATTCCTCATTTGCTGCAACAAGCATACATTCAGCACAATTCAAATCATATTCTTTATCATAATATTTAATCACTCTATCAACTAACATAAGTTTCTCCCTTCATAGTTATCTAGCTTTTCTTATGTATAATAATTATTATATATTAAATTTTATTATTTAACAAAATATATTATTTTTTATACAAATTTTGATAAGAAATTATAAAATGCGAAACTCCAAAAATTATCATAATTCCAACAGCTATATAATTATTCATCCATAAAGATGCAAAAATAAAATATAAAACTGGAAAAATAGCTAAAGGGATAGGTACAAATAAAAAGTTCTTTCCAAGTAAACTATCATTCATACCACCTATAAAATATCTTATCCAAACCATATAATATAAAGCTAAAAATAATATACTTAAATATAAAAATGGATTTTTAAAATTTAATTCTTCATAGCTAACAAAAAAACAAATAGAAATTGCAAATAATATTCTACTTCCTTGCTCTATTATTTCAATAATAGAAGTTCCATTAGACGTAACTGTACTTTCTTTTTTAGGAGCTACCATAAAATAAACAATATTTATAAGCATAGGTAATAAAAATATAATTAATCCTATAACAGAGAACTTAAACTTCAATTCAAACAATAAAAACACCCCTTTTTTAATATGGAACTATTTTATCACAAAAAAGGATATAGAAGCACTTTTACAAAAAACACTTCCATATCCTATTTATCATTTGACGCTAGGCAAAATATATCTAATTTAAGTTAATACTTTCTCTTCCTCTTTGCATTAGTAAACCTATCACTTCTCGTAGAAATTTTTCACTTCGTTCAATGAATTCCATTTGGCGTAGTTACCTTTCACCTGATACAGGGATTATTATATAACTACTTGCTATAATCGTAGAATCCTTTTCCTGTCTTTCTTCCTAACCATCCAGCTCTAACATACTTTCTTAATACGTTACTAGCTCTATATTTATTATCTCCAGTTTCATTATATAAAACATCCATAATAGCTAAACAAACATCTAATCCTATTAAATCACCTAAAGCTAAAGGTCCCATAGGATGATTTGCACCATATTTCATAGCTGTATCTATATCTTCAACAGATGCAATTCCTTCTTGAAGTATAAATGAAGCTTCATTTATCATAGGAATAAGTATTCTATTAACTACAAATCCTGGAGCTTCTTTAACTTCTACAGGTTCTTTTCCTATTGCTAAAGCTGCCTCTTTTACTACATCAAATGTCTCTTGAGATGTAGCCATCCCTCTTATAATTTCAACTAACTTCATTACTGGAGCAGGATTAAAGAAGTGCATTCCAATAACTTTATCAGGTCTTGATGTAGCTAAAGCTACTTCTGTTATAGATAAAGAAGAAGTATTTGAAGCTAATATAGCCTCTGGTTTACATATCTTATCTAATTCTGCGAATATTTCTTTCTTAATTTTCATATTTTCGATAGCTGCCTCAACAACTAAATCACAATCAGCAGCTAGATTCATATCAGTAGTTCCAGAAATTCTTGAAAGTATTTCTTCCTTAACTTCTTCAGTCATTTTTCCTTTAGCTACTTGCTTAGATAATCCTTTATTAATAACAGCAATTCCTCTTTCTACAAATTCATCTTTTATATCTCTAACTATAACTTCATATCCCTTTTGAGCAAAAGCTTGAACTATTCCAGCACCCATAGTTCCAGCACCTAAAACAAAAATCTTTTCCATATCCCTTATTTCCCCTCTCATATTAACATTTCATATAACTACACTAATTCTACAGCTATTTCTGATTCCTTAGATTCCATTGATTTTAATTCACTTATCATTTCTGGTATTACTTTATTTAAATCTCCAACTATTGCATAGTCTGCAACTTTCATTATTGGAGCAGTTTCATCTTTATTTATAGCAATAATCATATCTGATTCTTGCATACCAGCGACGTGTTGAATCGCTCCTGAAATACCACAAGCTATATATATGCTTGGTCTTACAGTTTTACCTGTTTGCCCAACTTGATAATCTCTTTCTATCCAACCTTTATCCACAGCACCTCTTGATCCTCCAACTACTCCACCAAAAGCATCTGCTAATTCTTGAAGTAATGTGAAGTTTTCTTTAGATCCTACTCCTCTACCACCTGATACTATAACCTTTGCTTCACTTATATCTACAACTTCCTTATTAGCTTTTACTATTTCTAAAATTGTAGTTCTTATATCTGAAGCTTCTAATTTAACTTCTACATTTTCCACTGTAAAATCATAATTCTTTTCAGTTAATCTAGAGAACACGCCTGGTCTTACAGTCGCCATTTGTGGTCTGTGATCAGGACAAGCTATTGTAGCCATAATATTTCCGCCAAAAGCAGGTCTTGTTGCTAATAATGCTCCATTTTCAACTTCAACAGCTAAAGATGTACAGTCTGCAGTTAATCCTGTTCTTAATCTTGCCGCAACTCTTGGTCCTAAATCTCTTCCTATAAACGTTGCTCCTATAAAGAATATTCCTGGCTTTTTATCATTAACTAAATCACAAAGAACTTTTGTGTATCCATCAGTAGTATAGTTTTCTAACTCAGCATGGTCAGCTACTAATACTTCATCAGCACCATACTCTCCTAATTTATTAGCTAAATGTCCAATATTATTTCCTAATAATACAGCTGTTAACTTAACTCCTAATTCGTTAGCTAATCTTCTACTTTCACCTAATATTTCTAAAGATACTTTTTGTAACTCGCCATGTCTTTGTTCAGCGAATACCCAAACTCCTTGATAATCTGCTATATTCATCATAAATCCCTCCATTCTCTTAGATGTAATGTTTTTCTTTTAATCTGCTTAAAACATATGATACTGCTTCTGGTACTGAATCTTTAACTATTTCTCCTGCACCTTTTGCTTCCTTAGTCATTGATTTCTTAACCTTTGTAGGTGATCCATTCAATCCTATTTCATTAGCTTCTACATCTAAGTCAGCTGATGTCATTATCTTTACTTCTTTATTTGCTGTATCAAATATTAATCCAACATTCATATATCTTGGATGATTTAATTCTTCAATAGCTGTTAAAAGGCATGGTGTCTTAACCTTTATTAATTCATATCCATCTTCTAAAGCCCTATTTACTATTAAGTCACTTCCATCAAATTCAACATTTTGTACATAAGTTACTTGAGGAATTTCTAAATGTTCTGCTATTTCTGGACCAACTTGAGCTGTATCTCCATCAATAGCTTGTCTTCCTCCAAATATTATGTCATAGTCTAATGTTTTAATAGCTGCTGCTAAAGTCTTCGATGTTGCAAGTGTATCTGCTCCTCCAAAGGCTCTATCTGTTAAAAGTATAGCTTCATCAGCACCCATACATAACGCTTCTCTTAAAGCTTCTTTAGCTTGTGGAGGTCCCATACTTATTACTGTAATATGAGCTCCATTTTTTTCTTTTATTTGTAATGCAGCTTCTAAGGCATTCTTATCTTCTGGATTTATTATTGAAGGTACACCTTCTCTTATTAAGGTTCCCTTAACTGGATCTATTTTTACTACTGTTGTATCTGGTACTTGTTTTAAACAAACTACTATATTCATATAAAATACCTCCCTATCTTAATGCTGCGCCTGAGATAACCATCTTTTGAACTTCTGAAGTTCCTTCATAAATCTCAGTTATCTTAGCATCTCTCATCATTCTTTCTACTGGATAATCCTTAGTGTATCCATATCCACCATGGATTTGAACAGCCTTAGTTGTTACTTCCATAGCAACTTCAGCAGCAAATAATTTAGCTCTTGCAGCATCTACTGTGTAAGGTAATTTATTTTGTTTAAGCCATGCAGCTTTATATACAAGGTGTCTAGCAGCCTCAATCTTAGTGTCCATTTCAGCTATCATCCATTGTAATCCTTGGAAAGCACCTAAATTTCTACCAAATTGTTTTCTTTCTTTCATGTATTTAATAGCTTCTTCATAAGCTCCTTCAGCTATCCCTAATGCTTGAGCTGCTATACCTATTCTTCCTCCATCAAGAGTCTTCATAGCCATACCAAAGCCTTTTCCTTCTTTACCAAGTAAATTTTCCTTTGGAACTATACAATTTTCAAATATAAGTTCAGTAGTTGAAGATCCTCTTATTCCTAGCTTCTCTTCTACTTTACCAATAGAGAATCCTGGGAATGACTTTTCAACTATAAATGCCGATATACCTCTAGTTCCTTGTTTTTTATCCGTCATCGCAAAAATTACAAATATATCTGCAACTCCTCCATTAGTTATAAATATTTTTGAACCATTTAAAACGTAATGATCTCCTTCTAATACAGCTGTTGTTTGTTGACCTGCAGCATCCGTCCCAGCTCCTGGCTCAGTTAATCCAAAAGAACCTATCTTTTCTCCTTTAGCAAGTGGAACTAAATATTTTTGTTTTTGTTCCTCTGTACCAAAATCATTTATTGCTCCAGCACTTAATGAAGTATGTGCAGAAACTATAACCCCAGTAGTCGCACAAACCTTAGATAATTCTTCTACCGTTAAGATGTAAGATAAAACATCTCCACCTGCTCCACCATATTCCTTAGAAAATGGGATTCCCATCATTCCAAGCTCACCCATTTTCTTAACATTATCTATTGGGAACTTTTCAGTTTCATCAACTTCAGCAGCTATAGGTTTTACTTCATTTAAAGCAAAGTTTTTAACCATTTGCTTTACTAGTTCTTGTTCCTTAGTCAATCCAAATTCCATATTTGTTACCTCCTACTCCTTACATCCCTTTTTATCTATCTATTTTGGAAGTTCTTAGCTCTTTTTTCTAAAAATGCAGTCATTCCTTCTAATTGATCCTCTGAATCAAAACACTTACCAAAATCTTCAGCTTCAACTTTAATAGCTGAATCTATATCTACTTGAGTTCCTCTATTTATTGCATCCTTACATAACTTAACTGCTATTGGTGCATTTGCAATTATTGAACCTGCCATTTTTTTAGCTTCATCCATTAAACTTTCTACAGGCACCACTTTATTAACTAATCCTATTCTTAAAGCTTCTTCAGCATTTATCATCGCACATGTATATATAAGTTCCTTAGCTTTTCCTGCTCCAACTAATCTTGGAAGTCTTTGAGTTCCACCAAATCCTGGAGTTATTCCAAGTCCTGCTTCTGGTTGCGCAAACCTAGCTTTTTCTGATGCTATTCTTATATCGCATGCCATTGCAAGTTCACAACCTCCCCCTAAAGCAAATCCAGGTATAGCCGCAATTACAGGCTTGTCTAATGTTTCTAATCTTCTAAATACTTTATTACCAAGTAATCCAAACTCCTCAGCCTCTGTTGAATTTAAATCTTTCATTTCTGCAATATCAGCTCCAGCTACGAAAGCTTTTTGACCAGCTCCTGTAACTATTACACAATAAATATCACTATTATTTTCAATGCTATCTATTACTATGTCTAACTCTCTCAAAGTGTCTGAATTTAAGGCATTTAAAGCTTTTGGTCTATTAATAGTAATAGTCGCTAAATTACCTTCAGTTTCAAAAATTACATTTTTTAACTCAACATCAACTTGCATTCTCAACATTCCTCTCTTTTATACAAAATTCATCATCAAAAAAAGCATAAATCATCACCAATTGTTAATTTTATAACAATTATCGCTAAAAAAATATACTTTCTTGTCGTCTTCAGTATAGTAATTGGAATAATTTAATTTCTGTGATTATTATATTACTTTACAAAGAGCTTTTCAATAACTTTTTACATTTAAGTTATTTTTTACCATATTTAATTTTATCTGCTCTTTTCACAATCAAAATTAAATATAATCCTCCTAAAAAATAAAAAAATATACTTTCAAAATAGTAAATTATTACTACTTTGAAAGTATATATGTATATATTATGTTCTCATTAAATAAATATTCTTTTTCTAAGACTATTCATCCTGTTGATCTTGTTCATGTTCTGCTGCTTCGCTATGCATTAGATATATTAAAGTTAATAAACTCTCTGATAGGTGTACATTTTCAACTATTACGTCACTTGGTACTTTTAAATCTACAGGGGCAAAATTCCATATTCCCTTTATTCCACATTTAACTAGAATATCACATACCTTTTGGGCATTTATTCTTGGTACACAAATAATTCCAACGTCTGTTGGGTTTGCTTGTGCATATCTTTCTAACTCATCAATATCTTGTATCTCAATATCTCTAATCTTCATTCCTAATAATTTTGGATTTGCATCAAAAATTGCATTAATATTTAATCCTGCTTTAGAAAATCTATAGTTAGCAATTGCTTGACCTATATTACCAGCTCCAACTATTAAAGCTTTATATTCTCTGTCTAACCCTAATATTAATCCTATTTGGTTATAAAGATCTTTTACATTATATCCATAGCCTTGTTGTCCGAAATCTCCAAAATTATTTAAATCTTGTCTTATTTGTGAAGCTGTAAAACCTATTTTTTCCCCAAGCTCTTTTGAAGAAATTCTATCTACATCATTTGCCATTAACTCTTGTAGATATCTATGGTATTTAGGTAATCTTTTAATTACAGCCATAGAAACGTGTTTTTTTCTTTCCATAATCTAAATTCTCCTTAAAGTATCTTATATTTAATTAAGTCCACTTTCTCTACTTTTATACATTGATAATATAATAACATACTTTTAGCAAGTATTCTATATATCAAAATAATATAGATGAGCTATTTTCGTAAATATTTTTTTATTAAATGTATATCAAACAAGTAATAGTGTATATTATTTTTTAAAATATTCCAAGGTGTTCTAATAAAATTTTTACCCCTATTAATATCAGAATAACTCCACCAACCATTTCAGCTTTACCTGAAAATAAATCTCCAAATATCTTTCCTATTATAACACCTATAGCTGAAGTTACAAGGGTTATTATTCCAATAATCAATACAGCAGTTATAATATTTACATTTAGAAATGCAAAACTAACTCCTACAGCTAATGCATCTATACTTGTTGCAATAGCTAATATAAACATTCTTTTCATTCCAGTATCTACTTCATCATCCCCATCTTCATCAGGATGAATTGCTTCATAAATCATTTTTCCTCCGATAATAGATAAAAGAATAAATGCTATCCAATGATCAAACTTTTCGATATAGCTACTAAATCCATTTCCTAATATCCATCCAATTAAAGGCATAACTCCTTGTGCTATACCAAAAAACAATCCTGCTTTTAATGCTATTCTCCATTTCTCCTTTACTGGAATTTTTAGACCTAATGCTACTGAAACAGCAAAAGCATCCATCGCTAACCCTACTGCTAAAAAAACTAAACTTAATAAATCCATAATCTCCTCCACATTTTAAACTCTTATATTTTTATATTTAAATTAATATTAATACCTATCAATTATTTTACTTAAAGTTTCATCTTATTTTTCCTAAAAAAATAGAGACTTATGTATAACGTAGCAGATTCGTTATACATAAGTCTCACAATTTAAAACAAAGCCAGATGTATTCACATCAATATGTTGACTTTGTTACAAGATGCGATGATCTTGCATGCTACTCCCTTATGCCCAAATATTCTCGACTTTTAAATTATAATTAAAGTAAATTTCTTTGTCAACTTTTATCTAAGACACCTTATAGAGTTAATTACAGCTAATATTGTGACACCAACATCAGCAAATACAGCTTCCCACATAGTACCAATACCAAATGCAACTAAGATCATTACTATTGTTTTTACAGCTAATGCAAATATTATATTTTGCCAAAGTATTTTATTTGTTTTTCTTGCTGCTTTTATAGCATCAACTATAGATTTAGGATCATCTTTCATTAATACGACATCTGCAGCCTCAATAGCCGCATCTGAACCAATTCCTCCCATAGCTATTCCAATATCTGCTCTTGCAAGTACTGGGGCGTCATTTATTCCATCACCAACAAAAACAAGCTTTCCTTTTGAAGATTTAATATTCATTAACTTTTCAACTTGTTCTACTTTATCAGCTGGTAATAATTCTGAATAAACTTGATCTAAACCTATTATCTTACCTACTTTATCAGCTACAACTTTATTATCCCCAGTAAGCATTACAGTATTTTTTATTCCAATGCTCTTTAATGTTTCTATTGCTTCTTTAGATGTTTCTTTTATCTCATCTGATATAACTATATTTCCCTTATACTCAACATTGATAGCCACATGGACTATTGTACCAATAGTATCTACTTCATTAAATTTGATATTAAATTTATTCATTAATTTGTAGTTACCTAAAAGTACTTCATTTCCTTCGATATTAACTTTTATTCCATGACCTGAAATTTCTTCATAATTAATTAAGCTTTCTTTATTTATTTCTTTTCCATAAGCCTTAACTATTGACAAAGCTATAGGGTGATTAGAATTACTTTCACCATACGCCGCTAACTTTAACAACTCATCTTTATCTATATTATTTGTATTTATTTCCGTTACTTTAAATACTCCCTTAGTTAAAGTACCTGTTTTATCAAAAACTACCGTTTCAACATCTTTTAATGCTTCAAGATAGTTACCACCTTTAACTAATACACCTTTTTTAGATGCACCGCCTATTCCTGCAAATATTCCTAGCGGAACTGATACTACTAATGCACAAGGACATGAAACAACTAATAAAGATAATGCTCTATATATCCATACAGAAAATATTTGATCTTTCATAATTAATGGTGGAACTACAGCAACTAATAAAGCTATTAAACAAACTACAGGTGTGTAAATCTTAGAGAACTTCGTTATGAACTTTTCTGTTAAAGCTTTTTTATTTGAAGCATTTTCAACAAGTTCTAAAATTCTTGCAACAGTTGATTCTCCATACTCTTTTGTAACTCTTACTTTTAATACTCCAGTATTGTTTATAGCACCAGCTAATATTTCTGTATCAACAGTTATTTCTCTAGGAACTGATTCTCCTGTTAGTGCAGACGTATCTATAAAACTTGTTCCATCTACAACTATTCCATCTAAAGGAACTCTTTCACCTGGTTTTATTATTATTATTTCATCGATTTCAACATCTTCCGGATCTACTCTTATCTCATTTCCATTTTCTAATACAGTTGCATAATCTGCTCTTATATTCATTAAAGAAGATATAGATTTTCTTGATCTTTCAACTGCATACTTTTGGAATGCTTCTCCTATTTCAAAGAATAACATAACTGCTACAGCTTCTGGATATTCCCCTATAGCAAAAGCTCCTAAAGTAGCTATAGCCATTAAGAAGTTTTCATCAAATACTTCTCCTCTTAATATATTCTTTGCTGCTGTTATCAGAACATTCTTACCAATAATCAAATAGGTTACCGCAAAAAATATAAAGGCTATTAACGGATAACTTTCTAACATAACAGCAAGAACAAATCCTACAGTACCTATAACTAGAGATATATTTTCTTTTATATAAGACATTGTAGTTTTCTTTTCTTTTTCACATACTACTTCATTTGAAGAACTTGCATCACTTAAAATAGTTCTATTACTTTTTCCTCTCTTACTTGTTTCTTGTAATTCAACTTCAACATCAGGTTCTAAACTTTTTACTATTTTATTAATTTCTTTAAATGCTTCCTCTATTTTATATCCTTTATTTAACTCCACTAATAGAGTTGTAGTTGCAAAGTTTATATTAGCGTACTTTATACTATCAAGGTTTTTAACTTTCGCTTCAATTTTATTTGCACAATTTGCACAAGTTAATCCTTTTAATAATATCCTATTACTTTTATTTACTGTTTTATCATTTGTATAATTATCGCTATGATTATTTATGGTGCAGCAACCATCTTCACACCTACTTATTGTTCTAGCAGGACGTTTTATATTACCTTTTACTTCTTCAACAATAACATCTTTTTCGATAGACTTAACTATATCTTTTATTTGATTTATTATTTCTTCTTTATTATAATTAACAAAAACTTCAGCAATTAAAGTACTCGTAGCGAAGTTTACAGTAGCTTCTTTTATTCCATTTATATTACTTACTTTGCTTTCTATTTTATTAGCACAATTTGCGCAACTTAAACCTTTTAATAACAGCTTAACCTTTTTAACACCATCATCCATATAAATACTCCTCCTTTATTCTGAAATATGTCTAAATCCTTCATCAAAAATATGCTTAATATGTTCATCATCTAATGAATAATAAACAACTTTACCTTCTCTTCTAAATTTGACTATTCTTGCAGCTTTTAATCCTCTTAATTGGTGTGATATAGCCGATTGGCTTATATTTAGAAGCGCCGATAAATCACATACGCACATTTCAGCTTCAAATAGTGCACAAAGTATTCTTATTCTTGTTGTATCTCCAAACACTTTGAAAAATTCAGCTAGTTCATAAAGCGTCTCCTCTTTTGGCAATTTCTCTCTTACTTCTTCTACTACATCTTTGTGTATCACATTACATAAACAGCTTTCATTTTTCTCTTCCATCTTAATCCTCCATTCATATGAATAGTTGTTCATATGTTCATACTTATATATTATGCTTACCCTAGTATTTTTGTCAACATTATCTCTATGTTAAATTTTCAAAATATGAAATTTTTTCATTCTATTCACAATAAATTAACATATAAATATAAAGTAAATATTTTAGACATTATTTTTATTATTCACAATTTTTAATATAAAAATCGAGGAGATGATTTAATGGTATCGCTGATAATTGGAACACATGGTAGTTTTTCTAGAGAGCTTATTAATTCCGCTGAGCTTATTTATGGAAAGTTAGAAAATGTTAGCTATATAACCTTTCTTCCTGGAGAAGGTCAAAAAGATTTGATTGATAAATACAACACTATAATAAATAAGCTTGATAAAAATTCTGAAGTTCTTTTTTTAGTAGATTTATTTGGTGGTAGTCCATTTAATGCAGCTAGTATGCTATCAATAGATAACGTTAACATGGATGTTGTTACTGGAGTAAATCTTCCTATGTTATTAGAAGTTTATTCAAATATTGATAATTCTTCATTAGAAGACTTGGTATCAATTGCTATTAATTCAGCTCAAAAAAGTATCTGCTCATTAAAGAAATCTATAGATTTAAATAGAGAGGATGATGATTTATTATGAAAATTGGATTAGCTAGGATTGATGACAGGTTAATTCACGGACAAGTTGTAACAGTATGGACAAAAGAATGTAAATGCCAAAGAATAATTGTTTGCAATGATGAAGTTGCTAACGATAATCTTAGAAAAACTTTATTAACCCAAGTTGCTCCTCCTGGAGTAAAATCTCATGTTGTAAGTATAGATAAAGCTGTGAGGGTTTACAATAATCCTACTTATGCAAATGATACCGTATTATTATTATTTACTAATCCTACCGATGTAGTAAGACTTATAGATGCCGGAGTAGATATTAAATCTGTAAACATTGGTGGTATGTGCTTTAAAGAAGGTAAAAAACAATTAACTACTGCAGTCTCTGTAAACGAAGAAGATGTTAAAGCTTTTAGATATCTTGATAGCAAAGGTATTGAATTAGAAATAAGAAAGGTTGCATCAGATTCAAAAACTAATATTATGCCTCTGATAAATAAAAATTTTTAATTAGCCTATAAATTTTTTATATAAAAAAGGGAGGTTTATTTATGTCAACTATTCAAATTATCCTTATCTTCATAGTTGCATGTATATCTGGTATGGGTAGCGTTCTTGATGAATTTCAAACTCATAGACCACTTATAGCGTGTACACTTGTCGGACTTATTTTAGGTGATCTTAAAACCGGTATCATCATTGGTGGTACCCTAGAAATGATGGCACTTGGATGGATGAACATCGGTGCTGCAATGGCTCCTGATGCTGCTCTAGCATCAATTATCTCTACAATTATAGTTATATCAGGAAAACAAGAAATGGGTGCTGGTATTGCTCTAGCAGTTCCACTAGCTGCTGCAGGTCAAGTTTTAACTATATTCGCTAGAACTATAACAGTATTCTTCCAACATCAAGCTGATAAATATGCTGAAAAAGGTGATTTAAAAGGAATTGATATGTGTCATCTATTAGCATTAATAATTCAAGCTCTACGTGTATCTATTCCTGCATTAATAGTTGCTATATTTATAGGAACTGAAGCTGTTCAAAACATGCTTAATGCTATTCCTCAATGGTTAAGTGGAGGACTTGGAGTTGCTGGTGGTTTTATAGTTGTTGTAGGATATGCAATGGTTATAAATATGATGGAGGCAAAATATCTAATGCCTTTCCTATTCTTAGGATTCGTAGTTGCTGCATTTACTGACTTTAATCTTATAGCTCTTGGTGTTTTAGGAACAGTAGCTGCAATAGTTTATATTCAATTAAATCCTAAATATAACAAATCTAAAACTGTTACAGTAGTAAGCAATACTGATAATGATGATTTATTAGACTAAGAAAGGAGTGTAAATAATGAGTGAAATAAAATTAACAAAACAAGATCGTATTCATGTATTTCTTCGTTCTAATCTTCATCAAGGTTCTTGGAACTTTGAAAGAATGCAAGCTTTAGGATATTGCTATGCTATGATACCTGCAATAAAAAGATTATATCAAGGTGAAGATAGAAAAAAAGCTTTAAAAAGACACTTAGAATTCTTTAATACTCAACCATTTGTAACTGCTCCTATATTAGGGGTTAACCTTGCTATGGAAGAACAAAAAGCAAACGGTGCAAATATAGATGATGGTTCAATTAATGGTTTAAAAGTTGGTTTAATGGGGCCTTTAGCAGGTGTTGGTGACCCAATATTCTGGGGTACTTTAAGGCCTGTAACTGCTGCATTAGGAGCTTCCTTAGCACTTACTGGAAGCTTACTTGGCCCTATTCTTTTCTTCCTTCTATTTAATGTAGTTCGTCTTGGATTTAGATGGATAGGTATCGAATATGGTTACACTAAAGGTACTGATATAATCAAAGATATGGCTGGAAATAAACTTCAAAAATTAACTGAAGGAGCTTCAATCCTTGGTTTATTCGTAATTGGAGCTTTAATTTGTAAATGGACAACTGTTAATATTCCATTTGTATTAGCAGAATACACTGCTCAAGATGGTACAAACGTAGTTACTACAGTTCAAAGCGTACTTGATAGCTTACTTCCAGGATTAATTCCTTTATTGATGACTTTTGGTTGTATGAAACTTCTTAAGAAAAAAGTTAATCCTTTATGGATAATCTTCGGATTATTTGCTATTGGAATTATAGGATACTATTTTGGCTTCTTAGCTTAATTGAAATAAAGTGCGAAGCACTTTAGAGAAAAGTTTGACTTCGTCAAAGGAGAAAAGTTAGCTAACGCTGAAGGGAAAAGGTCACTTACGTAACAGGGAAAATATTGCTTTTCGCAATAATGAAAAGTCTGAGTATTGCACTTTTTTCTGCTACGCAAGTAGCATTTTCACCTTAACTTAAGTTAACTTTTCCCGGCTTCTTTAGCAGCCTTTTCACCTCGACGAAGTCGACTTTTCACTTGCGCACCTAGTGCGCACTTTATTTCTTTTCTTCATTAAAAATATAGTTCCTAATCTTATAAATGCAACTAAAACTAAAATATCTCCTACTTTACTATAGAGTGTATTCTCGTTAATAAATTGAACTTTAGTATTTATGTACCCACTTTCTAATGGTGGCAACATTCCAATAGCTTCTTTAGTTAATTATTCATATATTTTGAAGTGGTCATGTGTATCATTAATACTCTACTTTTCTTCTGTAGATAGATTTCCTTGAATAATAGATATATCTACTAAGTCATTATTATTAATGCTATTAATTTTTATTACCCCAAATACTAAATTAACTATAAATATGCTTACTGAAATTATTATATATTTATTTATAAAAATGGTATTAATCCTATCCTCATAAATAAGCTTAGATTATCATATGTAAAAGATAATCCAGCTATTATAGCAGATATTATTACTAATAATAACTCTTTATTTTTATTCAAAACTCTAATCATAACCTTCAATAATAATCCTTTATCCTTTGTACTAAATTAAATATATATCATTATTTAATTCATACCCATTGTAAACCATTTATATATTTTTGATTTAATAATAAATCAATATTATTAGAAAGTTAATACTTTAGTTATATCTAATCCTCATAGTTTCTATATAAATTCTTTATTAAAAATACACATACTATAAATAAAATAACTATGTAAATTATATATTCACCTATCATTGTATATAACGTCTTATCATTTATAATCTCTACAGATGAATTTATATATCCTTTCTTTAAGGTGCTTAACCTTTCTGCTATTCTTCCTTTATTATCTATAAAACAAGAAATTCCCGTATTAGCAGCGCTTACAACATATCTATTATTTTCAATAGCCCTTAGAACTGCATTATTGTTATGTTCATAAACTGCTTTAGAATCTTTAAACCAAGAGTCATTACTTGCTATAAATATTACTTCAGCTCCATCTTTTACACACTCTCTTACTAACCTTGGGAATACAGATTCATAGCATACTAAACACCCTATCTTAATATTACTATCATCAATAATTGCTAATTCCTCTCCTGCTTTAAGATCCCCATCTACAAGATTTAACTCTTTAATTATAGGAATATTATCTAGTAGAAATTCTTCAAAAGGTAGAACTTCCCCAAATGGTACTAGATGTCTCTTAAAGTAAATGTCTTCAATATCTCCATCACTATTTATGGCTACTATAGAATTATATTTATAACAATCATTTTTATAGTCTGTATAAAAAGTACCAGTCATAAATGTAACATTAAGACTTTTAGCTAACGCCTTATACTCCTGTAATATCCAGCTATTCTTTGAAATATCTATAGGTATAGCAGTCTCTGGCCATAATACTACTTCAGTCTTATCCCCATATGTACTACTATTTTCAACAGCCTCTACAGTTAACTCTTTATAAATATTAAAACTTTTAAATATGTCTCCTTTTTGCCATTTTTCAGTAGTATTTATATTTCCTTGCACAACAGTTACATTTACCTCTTTACTATCTACCCTCTCATTTAATTTGGCATATCCAAAAACTATATTAACAATAAAAATTAATATAGCTATAAAAACTAATTTCATAGCTACAGCTTTATTCTTCTTATAATTAACTAATCCCTCTAAAATCATTCCATTAAAAACTATTATTATAAAACTAATAAAGCTACTTCCAAAAAGAGAGATGCTTTGAATTATAGGTAAGTAATCTACCTGAGATATAGCAAGCTTTCCCCATGGAAATCCTAATAACCCTTGTTCCTGTATATACTCAATTACAACCCATAAACTTGCTATAGTAAAAATATTTAATAAGTTGTTTTTTACTTTTAGATATTTAAAAAATCCAAGAACTATACCTATTACTAAGCCTTCCAACAAACTAATTAATATCCATCCACAAAAAAGTATTATAATACTTTTTGTCTTACCTAAATCAAGCCATTCAAAAGGATATAGATTGAATATCCAATGTAATAACACTAAATAGTATGTAGTTCCAAATATAGTTCCAATTTTAAATATTTTTATAAAAGTATTCTCTTGTCTAATTAATATATTAATTAAAGGAATAAAACTTATCCACATAAGTATTCCTAAGTTATCAACAGTAAATGATATTCCGCTTATAATAGCTGATAAAATTATTATTAATATTTTACCTTTATATAAATCTGTTTTCATTGTACTATCCCCTAATAGATTTAATATTTTTAAGTATTAACATAAAACCTTTTATTAAACCAATCATATAAGTTAATTATTGATAATAAAAAAAGGCTGTGCCTAAGCACTAGCCTCCTTATAAAAATATCTGATAGCAGGTTACCTATTTGTTGCATAGCCTAAAA
Source organism: Clostridium sp. NSJ-145 (assembly GCF_021044725.1). Lineage (NCBI taxonomy): Bacteria > Bacillati > Bacillota > Clostridia > Eubacteriales > Clostridiaceae > Clostridium > Clostridium sp. NSJ-145. Next base: position 117,872 of record NZ_JAJNOS010000008.1, on the reverse strand, counting down.
TTATGGCTCTCTTCTGTGCTGCTATCTGACTTATATTTGAGAATTCCCTTTACTATAGTTTATTACCATATACAAAAAAGTTTACAATTTATTTTAAAATATTTATGATTATGCTATATTTTCTAAATTTTCTTCTTTTTCTATTATACTAATATTTTCTTTTCTATCAGCAATATTTTCTTTAACAATCTTAACGATTTGTATTATTATAGTTGGTATTATCGCTAATAAATATATTGTTCCATATTGATTTAATCTTAAGTTTTCAACTTGGAATAATCTTTGTAAGAAAGGTACAAATAAAACAGCATTTAAAAGTATTAATCCAATTCCAAAAGCTCCCCAAGTATATTTATTTGCAAATACGCCTAATCTAAAGATTGAATTCTTACCTCTACAGTTAAATCCATGGAATAACCTAGCTAAACAAAGTGTTGCAAATGCCATAGTTGATGCTGTTAATGGAGTTCCTCTCTTAGCTCCTCCCATATAGAATGCTATTAAGGTTACTATTCCTATTAACAATCCTTCTAAACCAATACCTAATAAGAAATCTTTAGTTAATATTGATTCGCTTCTTCCTCTTGGCTTTTCATTTAACAATTCTTTATTAGCATTTTCCATACCTATTGCTATAGCAGGTAGACTATCAGTTAAAAGATTCATAAATAACAAATGTACTGGTGCAAATATCACTGGTAACGCCATTATTGATGAATACAAAACAGCTATTATCCCTGCAGTATTACCTGAAAGTAAAAATCTTATTGAGTTTTTAATATTGCTATAAACATTTCTACCATTAGCAACTGATTTAACTATAGTAGCAAAGTTATCATCAGTTAATATCATAGATGCTGCATCTTTTGAAACTTCCGTACCTGTAATACCCATTGCTATACCAATATCAGCCTGCTTTAATGCTGGCGCATCATTAACTCCATCACCAGTCATAGCAACTATTTCACCTTTTTCTTGCCATGCTTTTACTATTCTAATTTTGTGCTCTGGTGAAACTCTAGCATAAACTGATATATGCTCAATATTTTCTTTCAATTCTTCATCAGTCATCTTATCTATTTCTAGACCTTCAATAGCTCTGTCTCCATCTCTTAAAATACCAATTTCTTTTGCAATAGCTGAAGCTGTAATCTTATGGTCACCTGTAATCATAATTGGTTTAATACCTGCTCTTATACAATCCGCAACCGCTTGTTTACTTTCTTCTCTTGGAGGGTCTATCATCGAAATTAATCCTATGAAAGTAAAGTTGTTTTCATCTTCTAAAGTTAAATCTCTAATCTCTGATAACTCCTTATATCCAAAAGCTAAAACTCTTAATCCATTTTCAGATAATTCTTTATTAGTTATTATTATATTTTGCTTATCTTCATAACTTATTTCTTTAACACCTTCTGAAGTCATAATATATTTAACTCTATCAAGCATTACATCTAATGCACCTTTTGTGAACATTACATTTTTGTTATCTATTTTATGAAGAGTACTCATAAGCTTTCTATCTGAATCGAATGGAATTTCTGATAATCTTGAAATATCTCCACGTAAATTTAGTTCATTAATAGAAAGTTTATGACCTAAATTAACTAAAGCAACTTCTGTTGGGTCTCCAATTTCTCTTCCATCTTGTGATGTAGAATCATTACAAAGTATAGCATTCTTTAATAAGTATGCTTGTACATTATTATCTAGGCTTAAACTTTCACCATCTATAAGTTCCCCATCAACATATACTTTTTTTACAGTCATTTTATTTTGAGTTAATGTACCTGTTTTATCAGAACATATTATAGATACTGAACCTAACCCTTCTACAGCTTTTAATTTTTTAATAATAGCATTTTCTTTTGCCATCTTTTGAGTACCTAAAGCAAGAACTATAGTTACTATTGAACTTAAAGCCTCTGGTATAGCTGCAACAGCAAGAGCAACGGCAAACATTAATGAATCAATTACTGGCATTTTTCTATATAAAGATAATCCAAATACAACAACACAAATAGCTAATATTATAAATGCTAGTTTCTTACTAAAATCATCTAAACTTACTTGTAATGGAGTCTTCTTTTCTTGAGTTTCTTCCATTAGAGTTGCTATCTTACCAATCTCTGTTTTCATACCTGTTGAAGTAACTAACACTAAAGCTCTACCGTATGTAACTAGAGATCCTGAGAATACCATATTTTTTTGATCACCTAAAGCTACTTCTTTTTTATCTATTGTTTCAGTTGTTTTATCAACACTTAATGATTCTCCAGTTAGTGAACTTTCATTTACTTGAAGTGAGTAATTTTCAATAATTCTACCATCAGCAGCTACTAAATCCCCAGCTTCTAATATTAATATATCCCCAGGGACTACATTTTTAGAATCTATCTCTATTTTAGCTCCATCTCTTATAACCTTTGCCGAAGGTGATGACAAAGCTTTAAGAGAATCTAAAGATTGTTCTGCCTTAAAATGTTGTACAGTTCCAAGTATTGCATTTAAAATAATAACTGCAAATATTACTAATGTACTTTCTACATTATCACTCATCATTGATATTATTCCTGCAATAATTAATATAAATACTAGTAAATCCTTAAACTGACTTAAAAACACTTGGATAACTGTTTGTTTCTTCTTCTCATTAAGTGCATTTAATCCATTTTTACTTAAGCTTTCCGTAACTTGTTGTGATGTTAAACCATCTTTTGTAACATTAAAATCTTTCAATGAATCCTCTACATTAATATTAAAATAACTTTTCATACTTTTTCCCCCTTATCAAATTTACAATAATATGAGTCAATATAAAAAGAGACTCTTAATATAGTTCTCATTAAAATAACATCTAAGTTATTTTTTTAAGAATTATATTAAAAGTCTCGTAACCTGGTAGGCATATAACACCAGACTTAAAAGTCGCGATTGTTGATGTTATATTTTAAACTACTCCCCTTTAATCAATATTCATTTTATATAGTATTATATACCACTTATTTGAAAATGTCAATTATTTATAATTCATTTTACAATTATTTAATAAATTAAAAAAAATTAGTTGCTTGTTAAAATATATACCTTTAATTGTATTTTTATGGTATAATAATTTCATAAACCTACCAGGCAAAAATAGGTTTGAAAACGAAGGTAATCTGCTAATGCCTTCGTTTTTTGTTTTATTTTTATATTTTTTGTAAACGTTTTAAAGGAATTTTTTTATTCTTACCGAATATTTATATTATAGAAAGTATTTAAAGAGGTGACTTATGAACCATATTTTTTATATTAGTAATGATTGCATTGAAGTGTTTTTATCAGATACTTCTTCTACTGAAGATGATGAATTATTAGCTAAAGCGTTAAATTTCATGAGAAACTCTGGTTTAACAGTTACTTTAAAAGGTTTTGATAAATATAATAGAGCTATAGTAGATATAGATGGTGTAATACATACTGCAGCCAAAAACGGAAGTCTATGTCAAAGTCAAAGATTTATTACTGCAAAACATAAAATTTCTGTTGTAGAAAACTCTGAAAGATATAATAATATAGTTAAGCTATTAGCATAATAGTTTAATTCAAGCAACCTCTAAAAATATAAATTTTATAGTTTATATTTTTAGGGGTTGCTTACTTATACACCCTTTCTACTCTATCCAAAGCTGAGATGAATATATTCCTTTTTTGCCTGAAATAATTACGCTTATTATACAAACCACCATAGCAAAAACTATATTCACTGACCCAAAGAGTTCAAGATACATAATAAAACAGGCTATTGGCGCATTAGTGGCTCCTGCAAAAACACCAACTAATCCTAATGATGCTGCTACCGCTCTTGGTACTCCAAATATATTTGCTAATGTTGATCCTAAAGTGGCTCCTATTACAAATAACGGTGTTACCTCTCCTCCTTGATAACCTGCTCCTAAACATAATGTTGTTAAAACCAACTTTATTAGAAATGCAAAATACGGTACTTCTTTATCAAATGCTCCTGTTAATAATCCTAAACTTAAATTGTTATATACTCTATTTCCAATAATTAATGTAACACTAACCATTAAACTTCCACCTATGAAAGCTTTTAAATAGTTATTCTTAATATATTTTCCTAATATATACTTAAATAATTTAGTCATCTCAATAAATAATCTACTAACTAATCCAAAACATATAGACATAACTATTACTCTAAATATATTTGTAAATAAAAAAGGTTCAACTGGTGGAAAATCAAAATGTGTATGCTTTACGCCTAAAAATCTTACTACTCTATCTCCTACTATAGCTGCAGTTATTGCCGGTAACATAGAATTATAACTTATACTCCCTATAGCTGATACCTCTAATGCAAATATTGTCCCTGCAAGAGGAGTTCCAAATACTGATGAAAATCCAGCAGCCATACCAGTAATTAATAAAATTTTTTTATCTTCTTTGTAATTCAATAATTTACATAAAGAATTTGCTATAGTTCCCCCAATCTGAACTCCAGTCCCCTCTCTTCCTACAGAACCTCCAAATAGATGTGTTAGCACTGTACCTATAAAAACTAGAGGAGCCATAATAAATTTAATTTCCTCATTGCTTCCATTTATATTTTCAATTATTATATTATTTCCCTTATTAGAATTTCCTCCAAACTTCTTATAAAGAAATGTCATCAATGATCCTGAAACCGGTAAAAACCATATCAAATTATAATAAGTTAAATTTAAATTAATTGACTTTTCTAATAGTATTAAAAACACTCCTATTGAAACTCCTGATAGTAACCCAATTACAATTGCCACAAATGTTAATCTTAAAATTTTTACAAGTCTCATATACATTCCCCCATAAATTTAATTAATAATATTAAATTTCCCATAACTTCAAAAACTTATTTTAAAATTAAATGTATATTTTACTTGCACATTTAATTCAAAAGTGATATATTATACTCATAGATAATAATTATTAATTAATATTTACTAAAAAGGAGTTTTAATATGTTAGATCAAAAAACAATGGATATAATAAAAAGTACAGTTCCGGCTTTAAAAGCTCATGGATTAGATATTACAAAAACTTTCTACAAGACAATGTTTGAAAGAAATCCTGAAGTTGCACCATTATTTAACATGGATAGACAAAAATCTGGTGAACAACCTAAAGCATTAGCAATGTCGATTCTAGCTTCTGCTCAAAACATAGACAACCTATCAGCTATAATGCCTGTAGTTGAAAAAATAGCAATAAGACATTGTGATTCTGGAGTAAAACCTGAACATTATCCTATAGTTGGAGAAAACTTATTAATTGCTATAAAAGAAGTTTTAGGAGATGCTGCTACAGATGATATAATGGATGCTTGGGGTAAAACTTATGGTGTTCTTGCTCAAGTATTTATAGATGTTGAATCAAAAATATATGCTTCAAGAGCTTAAAAATAGTTAAGTCTATTAATGAATACTTACTAATAAAGTCAGTAATGCTGACTTTATTTTTTTTACTAAAAACTTTATTTAATTTTTCTCTTCTTATTATCATTATATTTCAAATATTACAAAAAAACTTAAAATAATATCTTAATCCAAAAATATATTATTTAAAAATCAATTTATTTTAACTAATATCTTCATTTTATTGCATTTATATTAATCAAATATCTCTTTATACATTTCACAAATATTATTTTCCTCTCATATAATACACTATAGCATTACTTGGAGTTGGATCATTTGATATACGCACTAGTTCTAGCAGGGGGAAAAGGTACTAGGTTATATCCCTTATCAAGGACTAACCAACCTAAACAATTCTTGAAACTAATTAATGGTAAAAGCTTTTTAGTAAACACCGTTGAAAGAATAACTCCTCTAATTAGTAAGGAGAATATTTACGTTGTTACTAATCAAGATTATGTAGATAAAATTAAAAATGAGTTAAGCGATATAAATCCTGACAATATATTTACAGAACCTCAAAACAAGGAAACCGCAACTTGCATAGGTTTATCTGCAGTCAAGCTTTTAAAAAAGGATAAAGATGCCATAATGGTTGTCTTACCTTCAGACCATCATGTAGAGGGTAAAAAAGAATATTTAGATGTATTGTCAGAAGCTATTGATATAGCAAATAAACGTCGAGGCATTGTAACAGTTGGTATTACTCCAACTAGACCCGAAACTGGATATGGTTATATTGAAATGGGTGAAAGAATTGTATCTTCTGAGGCAGCTTATAAAATTGCTCGATTTACTGAAAAACCCAATATAGAGGTTGCTAAGGATTTTCTACTAAAAGGCACTTATCTATGGAACTCTGGTATGTTTATCTTTAGAGCAGATGTAATTCTGCGTGAAATAGAAAAATATCTTCCAAAGATGTATAAATCACTTATGGAGATTTATCAAAACATCGGTGAAGAATTTGAAGAGCAAGTAGTTAGAGAACAATACAATCTTATAGATGGAATATCTATTGACTTTGGTGTGATGCAACGTACTAGAAAAGCATATGTGATCAAAGGTAACTTTGCTTGGGATGATATTGGTAGTTTTACTGCACTTAGCAGATTCTTAACTCAAAATAATAGCAATAATATTAGTAAGAATGTATATGTTCAAGATTGTGAAAACTGTTCAATCTTTGGAGATAAAAATTTAATAATAGGTTTTGGCGTTAAAGATTTAGTTGTTGTTGATGCTGGTGATGTTATTCTTGTTATGGATAAGAATAAAGACCAAGAAATTAAACATCTGCTAAATGATCTTAACACTAACGAGCAATTTGATGATTTTGTATAAAGTCATCGCTGTAAAGAGGCTACCTTTTGGTGGCCTCTTTACAGTTGCTTATAATTTATTTCATTATTTTTCTTAATAGATTTATTCTATTATTATAAGGTGCAAATCTAACTTTAAACTCTATAAAGGTTCCTCTTTTCATAACTGATTTACTATGAGTAAAAGTATTAAAACTATCTTTTCCATGATATTTCCCTAATCCACTTGGTCCTACTCCTCCAAAAGGAAGGTTTCCGTTAGCAACATGTATTATAGTATCATTTATAGTTACTCCTCCTGCACTAGTTCTTTCTATAATATACTCTATATTTTTATTGCTTTCTGAGAAATAATATAAAGCTAATGGCTTCTCTCTATGATTTATAATACTGATTGTTTCATCTAAATTTTCAAACTCTATTACTGGAAGTATCGGTCCAAAAATTTCATCTGTCATAACTGATGAATCTAGCTTCACGTTGGTTAAAATAGTTGGATCCATATATAGTTGATCTTTATCAATTTCTCCTCCAAAATATATATCTCCATCATTTAAATAATTTGAAAATCTATCTAAAGATATAGTATTTACTACTCTAGGATAATCTGGACTTTCTTTTATTATTTCACCAAATTGCGTCTTAATTTCTTTAACTAAAGTTCTTAAAAATTTATCTTTTATATCTTTATGTAAAAATAAATAATCTGGAGCAACACATGTTTGACCTGCATTCAAAAATTTTCCCCAAACTATTCTCTTAGCTGCTAAATTAATATTTGCATCTCTATCCACTATACAAGGACTCTTTCCTCCTAATTCTAAAGTTATCGGAGTAAGATTTTTAGCTGCCTTTTCCATAACAATTTTTCCAACTCTTACGCTTCCAGTAAAGAATATATAATCAAAAGGTAAATCTAAAAGATAAGATACTACTTCTTTTCCTCCTAATGGATTAACAACTCTTATATATCCTTTATCAAAATTTTCATTTATAATTTTCTCTAGTAACCTAGCTGTATTTATAGTAGTTTCTGAAGGCTTTATTATTGCTGTATTTCCTGCTGATATAGCACCAATAAGTGGTGCTATAACTAATTGAAACGGATAGTTAAATGGCCCAATTATCAATGTAACTCCATAAGGTTCTTTATATATGTAACTTTTTGAAGGGTAATATACAATTGGCGAACTTCTCTTCTCTCTCTTAGACCACTTTCTTACATTCTTTATGTGTAAATTAATCTCATCATATACTAACCCTATTTCTGTTGCATAGGCTTCAAAGTTTGATTTTCCTAAATCATCTTTTAATGCTTGTAATATTTCCTTTTCATTTTCCTTTATAACTTTTTTCAATGTTTTTAGTTGTTTAATTCTAACATCAATATCATTACTTTTTCCTGAATCAAAGAACTTCCTTTGATCACTAAATATATTTTTAATTTCTTTCATATAAACCTCTCTAAGCATATGTTTAAATTAAATTTTACCATACTTAAAGTTTTCTTCAAACATATTTATAGGTATACGAAATTCTGGTATTCCTGTTGCATATGGTGCAATTTCATATTGTCCATAATATATCACCAGATTACCATCTTCTATATAAAATTTTGTTTTTTCATCAATTCCATTAAATCCTTCTTTACCAGTAAAATAAATATCAGAATTTTTATTAATCTCATTCTTAATATTTGAATCTATCTTATCTTTATAATTATATTCACTATTAAACAGATCTTTTAATGTTAATATATCTCCAGTTGTTTCATCTATATTATATGATTTTCTTGTTGTTACACCATGAGCTCCTCCAGTATATTGATAATAATCAATATATAAGCTTATAACTTTTTTCAAATTAGTAACTTTATATTTAGCATTAAGCTGATATGGATTTAAAGGGGGTGTTCCATTCTTAAAATACTCATCTGCAATATATTTAGCATCATTTATCCATTCTTCTGTCCAGGTTGTGATTAAATTATTTATATTTTTTTCTTTATCTTCATTCGGTAAATTTTTTATTTGTGGAATAGTTACATCAATTTGCAAATAATCATTTTTACTCTTATAAACTTTATCCACAATAGTCATCTGTGGATAAACATTACTATATCCCCTTGTTATCAACATACTTTGTGGACAACTCCCAAAAACTGTTGATAACATGAATATTACTAAAATCGCCTGTTTTAGCCATTTCATCGATATCTCTCCTCTTTTTTCGACATAGTTCTTTCTTTTATCAATATTATCTACAATTTTACTAATAATTATTAACATTGCTATCAACAAATTTATAACAACTTATCCACAGGCACTTGTGGAAACTGTGTGTAACTCCTTTATTTGTAAAAAATAATTCCAAATTAGATTTTCCCAAATATTTTTTATTATACACATTAATTAATTCGTTAATCACACTTTCAAAAATGCTCTATAAATTTTAATATAAAAACAAATCAAAATTTTATAGTAAAAATAACAAAAAAATAAACCGCCTAAGCAGTTTATTTTTAATTTATTAATAATTCTATTTTATTTGCTCAGCATCTTTAGTTTTCACAGATGTTGATATCAATCTATTGAGTTCTTTTAACTCTTTTTCAGTCATATCTCTCCATTGACCTATTTTTAAATCATCTAAATTAACATTCATAATCCTTACTCTTTTAAGCTTAGTAACTTCATATCCTAAAGCTTCACACATTCTTCTAATCTGTCTATTTAATCCTTGTGTAAGTATAATTCTAAAAGTGTTATTACCTTCTTTTTTAACATAGCATTTCTTTGTTACTTGACCTAGTATTCTTATACCATTACTCATTCGTTTAACGAATTCATCATTAATTGGTTTATTTACAGTTACTATATATTCCTTCTCGTGATTATTTCCTGCTCTAAGAATCTTATTTACTATATCACCATCATTCGTTAAAAAGATAAGTCCTTGTGAATCTTTATCCAATCTTCCTATAGGAAATATTCTTTTTTCATGGTTAACAAAATCAACTATATTTCCTTTTACCTTATGTTCAGTTGTGCATGTAATTCCAACTGGTTTGTTTAAAGCTATATATACCAGTTCTTCATCCTTATATATTTTTTTACCATCAACTCTTACTACTTGCCCTTTTGAAACTTTAGTTCCCATAGTTGCTTTTACATTATCTATAGTAACTCTTCCACTTTCAATTAATTTATCAGCTTCTCTTCTTGAACAATAACCTGATTCACTTATATATTTATTTAATCTTATATCATCTGGTCTATCATTATGAATAATTATATTATTCCTCTTTTGTGAATTTTGTTTCATATACTTCCCTCTTACTACTAAAAATTCTGCTCTATTCCAGAATTATTTAATTTAAAATCTATTTGTTCTAAATATATATAATCCTCGGTTTTAGATAATAGTCCATATTTTATTGGTTTTCCATTTACAGTAACTATTATACCTGTTTGAGGCATCATATCATTTTCATTTGCATACTTAATTATACTATATATTGCATGATCTATACCTTTATCAAGGACATCAATGGTTTCTACCATTTTACTTCCTCTTTCAGTTCTAGAATATATATTTTTTATCCTATTAAAAGAATTTACCTCTAATACAATATTTGATGTTGTTCCTACCATTACAGTACTTACTACTTTAGTATATCTGAAAATAGTCATTCCGATTAAAACTAAAAAGATAGCTACTAACATTGATATATGAAATTTATAATCTCTCAATAACTTCTTTGGAGTTCCACTAACCTCTTCACCTATTGATACTATATCATTTGTCTTAATCTTTACTAGGTCACCCATAGAGGTCATTATCATCGCATTCTTTTTTCTAGAGCTTATAACAATTCCTTTAATATCTTTATTATTTTTTAAAATACTTAAAGCATTTACATCAATATCTTTTTCTTCATCTTCTATTACCCTTAAATAATCCTGTATATGCTTATATTTAGGGTCTGATAATATAACAACATATGTCACTATATTATCTCTCCATTCTTCTAAGTATCTTCTAGTCTTGCCAAATTCTTTTGCAACTACACTCATCGGAATATTTTTCTTACTTTTAAAGTTATCTAATATTTCAACATCTTGAACTATAAAAAAAGCGATATTTAAAAGTTCATTCTTTATTGAATACGGTACTTCCATTAATGCTAAGTCTTTTAATATTACTCTGTAATTAATAAGTTCTCTCTTTAATAATAATATTTGTTCTTTTCTTTCTTCAATTATCTCATCACTTATAACTATAAGTGGTGCTATAGATGAAAATCTATATACTACTCTTTCGTCTCTCCCCATTTTTATCCCCTAACTATTTAACTCTTCTTCTGAAATTAACCTTCCCTTTACTATAACCCTTTGTTTAGCTCCTACAGTACATGTTACTAATGTCATAGTTGCTTCTTTTGTATCATCTAAAACATGAACGTCTTCAGGCTCTACAATAAAATTATCTTCTACTACGTAAGTATATTTTTTATCATGTGTCTTAACTATTACTTCATCTCCAGCTTTTACTTTATATAAGTTGATAAAAGCATCTGTATAATCAGAAACTCTATGTCCTGCTACTGCAAAATTACCTTTTTCACCAGGAGCAGCAGAATCATTAAAATGGCCTAAGAAATATTTAAGAACATCATCTGAAATTCCTTCAACTAATGCTTGAGATAACTTTATACTTGGTATTTCTATTATTGCTATAGGAGTATATCCATTAATATCTTCTAGATTAACTTCTTCTTTACTTGTTAAAGACCCTTCACTTATACCACTTTCAAACATCTCAATAACAGCTTTTTGTTTTCTAATTGTTTCTACTTTTTTATAGACTACAGTTCCTATTATAATTAAACCCACAGCTATAAGTAACAATCCAATACCCCTTCTAAACTTGTCCACTTTTCCACCACCTATAATTAATTATTAAATAAGTTCATATTTTCTTTTTTATACATATATTATAGCATAAAGTATTTTAAATATATTATTTGAAATCAATAATATTGTAGATTGGGTGGTTTAACATGCATCTCCAAAAAAATAATGTTGTCTATGTAGACTTCCTATTTAGAAGAAAAAAAATAAAATCAAAATATATGATTTTATTATACTCATTATATACAAAAATAAGAAAAGCGTTTCTAAAGTCCTCTTTAAGAAAGCTATATCATAAATCAAATATATCTACTAAAAAACAAAGTTCAAGCTACTAAGAAGAAACCTTCTGTTTTCATTTAAATTTTTTATCTTATTTGTGGTAAAATATATTTATATTTTTATCGAGGTGATTTTAATGAGAATAGGAATGGGCTATGATGTTCATAAATTAGTAGAAAATAGAGATTTAATATTAGGTGGAGTAAAAATTCCTTACGAATTAGGTTTATTAGGACATTCAGACGCTGATGTTTTATTACATGCAATAATGGATTCATTACTTGGAGCTTCTGCTCTTGGAGATATAGGAAAGCACTTTCCAGACACTGATCCAAAGTATAAAGGAATTTCTAGTATACATTTATTAAAAGAAGTTGGGAAACTTTTAAAAGATAATGGTTTTGAAATAAACAATATAGATTCAACTATAATAGCTCAAAAACCAAAGATGGCTCCTCATATACAAGATATGAGAAAAAATATAGCTGATGCCTTAAATATAAATATAGATCAAATAAACGTTAAAGCTACAACAGAAGAAGGCCTTGGTTTTACAGGTGAAGGAAAAGGAATATCTTCACAAAGTATTTGTTTACTAATTAAAAATTAGAAATAGCAAACGGTAAAAAATACTCAAAAAACTTAGATTTAAAAATTAAAAATAGATAATATACTTATAAAATTAATAAGTATATTATCTATTTTTTTATTTTCTCTGACTAAATTGTAAAATCGTTTTTTATTTTAAGTTCTTATCTTCTATTTTTAATTTGCTATTATTTCTGTGGTGCCAGAATATCGCTATAACAGCACATACCCCCATTAAGTATGGATAAAATAAATATTTCATAATTGCAAATGGTGATATAGCTGCAAGTCCTGCTGCTGAAATTAATTGTGCTCCATATGGAATTATACCTTGGAATACACAAGAAAACATGTCCATTATTCCTGCAACTCTTTTTGGTTCAAGTCCAACCTCATCTGATATATTCTTTGCTATAGGTCCAACTGTAACTATAGCTATTGTATTATTTGCAGTACAAACATCAACAAGACTTACTAATGTTGCTATTCCTAATTCAGCATTTCTTTTATTCTTAAATCCTTTTAATCCCTTATTTAGTATATAATCTATTCCACCATTATGTTTTATTAATGATATTGTTCCAGATATTAATAGAGAAATTATTATAAGTTCCCCCATCCCCATAACGCCTGTAGCTATAGATTGAGATAATGACATTATATCAAAAGCACCAAAATATATTCCAATTCCACCTGCTATTATAGTTCCACCTAAAAGAACTAATATTACATTTAAGCCCAATAAAGATGAAACAATTACAGCTATATACGGTAATATTTTAACTAAACTATATTCTAAAGATTCTACTTGTGTAATTCCAGCATTTCTTGTTAAGAACGCTAATAATATTGCTGTAATAATAGCTGCTGGTAAAACTATTTTAAAGTTCATTTTAAACTTATCTTTCATTTCGCATCCTTGTGTTCTAGTTGCAGCTATAGTTGTATCTGAAATAATTGAAAGATTATCACCAAACATTGCCCCACTTACTACTGCTCCTACTGCTAAAGCTACTGCTACACCTGTTTTATCCGCTACTCCAACAGCTATTGGAACTAATGCAACTATAGTCCCCATTGATGTACCTACAGATAATGCTATAAAACATGCTATTATAAATAATCCTGCTATTAAAAGATTGCTTGGTAATATTGATAATCCTAAATTAACTGTAGAATCAACAGCTCCCATATCTTTTGCTACCTGAGCAAATGCCCCAGCTAAAACAAATATTAATATCATTAATATTACATTACTATCACCTGCCCCCTTACAAAAAATTTCTATCTTATCTGTTAAAGATTCTTTGCTTTTCATAAATATTGCTGTAAATGCTGCTGCCGAAAATGGTATTATAACTGATACCGCATACATATCTCCAGCTATTACAGATAACCCCACATAAACAATTAAAAAAACTAATAATGGTAATAAAGCACTTAAACTTCCCTTTTTCTGCATTCTCTCTTCTCCTTTTTCTTTACATTTGTTAAAAAATGTATTTATCCTACATACTTCTAGATTATAGTTTATTATCTTAGAATAAAAAAAGCTCCAGTAATAGATACTGAAGCTCTGTACACTTAATATTTATACTTCTTATCTATCAGGATTTAGCACCACGTCATTAGTTAAAATTCAACACTTAAAAGTTATTATAAATAACCTTTAACTAAAAAATAACACTAACTATTAAGTAATTAATAATCAATAGCTAATAATATAGTAAAATAACTCTTTACTATACAGTATTAATTCTTAACTACCTAAACAGGTTGCCGGGCTTCACAGGGCCAGTCCCTCCACCACTCTTGATAAGGTATTCTTTTTTATAATTATACTAACAAATTAAGACAAGTTATGTCAACAAATTTGTTCTTGTATATATAATAAAAAAAGATGGAACATACTCCATCTTTTTTATTAAGCTTGGTGCGCCATCACGGGTTCGAACCGGGGACACCCTGATTAAGAGTCAGGTGCTCTACCAACTGAGCTAATAGCGCATATTAATTTTAAAAAATTATAATGGAGCGGGTAGTGGGAATCGAACCCACCTTTCCAGCTTGGAAGGCTGGAGTATTACCGATATACGATACCCGCATAAACAATATTTATCTTTTTCATTTTTAATTTTATCACTTGAAAATTTAGTTGTCAATAATTACTATACTTTTTTCTATGATTAATCTTCTCTGTAACCATTACTTTTCTTATGTATTATTTATTTCAAAGTTATCACCTTATAATTAATAACTTAATATAATATAGTATAAAATTTCTTTTATTTTCATTGATATAATTAATTTTTATTAATATCTCATTCTCTCAATTAATATATTATATTATAAATATACAATAGTAACATTTGAAACAAATTAATATTGATAATATAATATATATATTAAATTAAAAGGGGGCAAAGGTTTGTACAAATGTGAAGTTTGTGGTGAAATAGCTGATATTCATCATATAGTATTTAGAAGTCAAGGCGGTTTTGATATAGAAATAAATTATAAATACTTGTGTCCTGAACACCATCGTGGTAATGACGGTCCTCACCATAACCGTTTTATTGATCTAAAGTATAAACTTGAGTTACAAGAGAAATTATATTATTGCCTTCCAAAAGATTATTACTGGCCTAAAGAACTAACTGAAATACTTGGAATTCATAATGGTTCACTAAAAAGATTATTGAAAGACTTAAAAATTCATAAGGAAGGATATAGCAAGAAAGATATAATATTTAAGCTTATGGGAAACACTTTATACTCTTCTGAAATGATAGATGAACTTGCATTAGATTTATTAATAAATGAAATATAAGAAACTGCATTATTAGCAGTTTCTTTTTTTTATTTATATATCCATAAGTAAATACCTATATTTTTAATAAAATATACGTATTTTACTAATCAAAAATTTAAACTTATACTATTATAGGACTTTGTTAAAAGTATCAATAACAAGAAGGAGAATCTATTAATGGAAGGTTTAAGAAATAAAAGAAATTGGAAAGTACTCTGGCAATTATTCAAATCTACATTCATTCTTAGCGCCTTTACTTTTGGTGGTGGATTTGTAATTGTATCTCTTATGAAGAAAAAATTCGTTGAAGAATTAGGATGGCTAGATGAAAGTGAAATGCTTGATATAACAGCTATAGCTCAATCATCTCCAGGTCCTATTCCAATAAATGCATCTGTTATTTTAGGATACAGAATGCAAGGAATTCTTGGATCAATTGTTGCAGTTGTAGGAACATCTATACCTCCTATCGCTATTATCTCTGTTATATCTTCATTCTACGTTAAATTTAGAGAAAGCCAAATTATAGGAACTGCATTAATGGTAATGAGAGCTGGTGTTGCTGCTGTTATATGTGATGTTGTTATAAATTTAGCTAAAAATGTAATAAAAACAGGTCAAGTTTTATACATTGCTCTAATGATAATAGCATTTATTATGACTTATGTATTAGGTATAAGTGCGATAACAGTAATTTTACTGTGTATTCTTGTTGGTATCGTAAATCTTATATTAGATATAAAAAATTCTAAGAAGAAAGCAAATTTGGAGGTATAATATGCTAGGACTATTATTTTTAAGCTTTATTCAAGTAGGATTATTTAGTGTTGGTGGTGGATATGCTGCTATACCTCTAATACAAAATCAAATAGTAAATATACATGGACTTATGACTCTTCCAGAGTTTGCTGACTTAATTACTATTGCCGAAATGACACCAGGTCCTATATCTATTAATTCAGCGACATTTGTAGGAACTCGATTAGCTGGTTTACCTGGTGCTCTTATTTGTACTTTAGGATGTATAATTCCTTCATTTATTATTTGTCTTATACTAGCTCACTACTATTATAAATATCGTAATTTCGGTGGTGTACAAACTATATTGGCTAGTCTTCGACCTGCAGTAGTTGCTCTTATAAGTTCAGCAGGATTATCTATTTTAACACTTGCTATTTTCCAAGCTGAAAAGCAAGATATAGTATTATCAAATTTTAGACCTATAGAATTTTTATTATTCGTAGGAGGACTTTTTGCTATCAGAAAATTTAAAGTTAATCCTATATTAATTATTTTTGGTTCAGGATTAATAGGAACAATAGCTTATATGGCATTTTAAAAATCTTATTTTAAGTATTGTATACTTTCTATCAATCTTTTTAAATGGTTTGATATAAACTTATCCTTATGGTACACTACACATATTTCTCTCGAAATATCTATATTTTTTATTGGAATTATATGTAGTGTACCATCTTTAATTTCATCTTGTATTATCAATGTAGATAATATTCCTAACCCTTGCCCCCCAATAACTGCATTTTTTATAGCTTCTGTATTTGTGCTATTCCATTTTTCATTTACAGCTATATTATTTTCTTCTAGTATTGAGTCAAATATCTCTCTAGCTCCGCTTCCCTTTTCTCTAAAAATCATATCTTGACCTGAAAGTTCCTCAATATTTATTTCATCTTTATAATAAAAGTTATGTTTTTTTCCTGATACTAAAACTAGTTTATCACTACATATAGGAATTCTTACAAGATCTTTATTATTAACTATCCCCTCTACTATTCCTATATCTAAATTACTATGCAATAACATACTCTCAATAACATTAGTATTATTTACAATTATTTTTGTAGATATATCTTTATTTTCTTCTTCAAATTTACTTATAATATCATTTAATATACAAGTTCCTACAGTGACAGTTGATCCGATCTTCAAGCATATGTTTTGCCCTGAATTTTTTAAATCTGCCTCCATTTCATCAAAAGAACTAACAATATGTCTAGCATATCTTAATAATAATTCTCCACTTTCTGTTATGTAAAGTTTCTTTGAAAGTCTCTCAAATAGCTTAACTCCGTAATAATCTTCTATTTCTCTAATAGCTTGACTAACAGATGGTTGTGATATAAAAAGTCTTTCTGCTGCTTCACTCATTTTTCCACAATCAGCAACAGTTATAAAAATTTTTAAATGTCTTATATTCATATACCATACCTTCTCTCGTAATATGAATTGATTATACTACAAAAATAAAAAATAACTAATACTATATCTAAATAATATTAGTTATTCTTGGAGCGGAAAACGGGATTCGAACCCGCAACCTTCACATTGGGAAGGTGACACTCTACCGTTGAGTCACTTCCGCAAATATTTATTAATTTCTTGCTAACTTATTTTCTTGTTATATCTATATTAAAAGTTCACTATTTTTATAACTATTTTATAAAATAAAAAACCTCCGATATAAATCGAAGGTTTAAATGGTGCAGATGAAGGGAGTCGAACCCCCACGCCAAAGGCGCTAGATCCTAAGTCTAGTGCGTCTGCCAATTTCGCCACATCTGCTTACTATATTATTAATTATACACCTTATTCCATATATTACAATATATTTTAGAAATATTTATAAAATATATTTACTTTGCTCACATTCAGAGTTTTAAATTCATTATTAAATCATCCGAATTATTGACATTTCTTATGTAGATATTTATAATATTTTCTATAAATATATAAAAACGTTGAAGAGACGAGTAAACTACCACTTCATTTCCAGAGAGAAAATACATCAGCTGTAAGTATTTTTATTTGAAACTAGTTGAAAACCAGCTCTGAGTGACTCTAATAAAGTCCGTTTACATCACGTTACGATGATATTTAAGTGGCCTAAATTTTAGGCAATTAAGGGTGGAACCGCGGGAAGAATTATATGCTCTCGTCCCTTTTCTATACTAAATTTGTATAAGAAAAGTGACGTAGAGCTTTTTTTATACAGCAAAATGAAAGGAGATATATAAAATGATTAAAATTACTTTAAAAGATGGATCTATTAAAGAAGTTGAAAATGGATCATCAGTTTTAGATGTTGCTAAATCTATTAGCGAAGGATTAGCAAGAAATGCTCAATGTGGACTTGTTAACGGAGAGGTTGTTGATTTAAGAACTCAATTAAATGAAGATTGTGAATTAGCTATATGTACTTTTGATTCTCAAGAAGGAAAGGATACAGTAAGACACAGTATCTCTCACGTATTAGCTGCAGCTGTTAAAAGATTATTCCCTGAAGCAAAACTTGCTATAGGACCTTCAATAGCTAATGGATTCTATTATGATTTTGATGTAGAAAAAGCTTTCACTGCAGACGATTTAGTAAAAATCGAAGCTGAAATGAAAAAAATAATAAAGGAAAATCCTCAAATAGAAAGATTTGAACTTCCTAGAAATGAAGCTTTAGAACTTATGAAGGATGAACCTTATAAAGTTGAATTAATAAATGAACTTCCAGAAGATGAAGTTATTTCATTCTACAAAATGGGTGATTTTACAGACCTTTGTGCTGGTCCTCACGTAATGTCATTAAAGAATATTAAAGCTATAAAACTTATAAGAAGTGCTGGTGCTTACTGGAAAGGTGACGAAAAGAATAAGATGCTTTCTAGAATATACGGAACAGCATTCTTAAAGAACGCTGATTTAGAGGCTCACTTAGCAGCTTTAGAAGAAGCTAAAAAGAGAGATCATAATAAATTAGGTAGAGAACTGGGAATATTTACTACTGATGAAAAAGTAGGTCAAGGACTTCCACTATTCATGCCTAAGGGAGCTAAATTATTCCAAACTCTTCAAAGATGGATTGAAGATGAAGAAGAAAAAAGAGGTTATGTTTTAACTAAAACTCCATTTATGTCTAAAAATGATTTATTTGTTGCTTCTGGTCACTGGAGTCACTATAAAGATGGTATGTTTGTATTAGGTGATGAAGAAAAAGATACAGAAGTTATGGCTTTAAGACCAATGACTTGTCCATTCCAATTCACTGTTTATAATGCAGAACAACATAGCTATAGAGATCTTCCAATAAGATATGCTGAGACTTCTACTCTATTCAGAAAAGAAGCTTCTGGAGAAATGCATGGTCTTACTAGAGTTAGACAATTCACACTTTCAGAAGGACATATAATTTGTACTCCTGAACAAGTTGAATCAGAATTTAGAGAAGTTATAGACTTAATAAACTATGTTATGGAAACTCTAGGAATTGCAGAAGATATAACTTATAGATTCTCTAAGTGGGATCCAACTAATACTGAAAAATATATAAATAACCCAGAAGCTTGGGAAGCTACTCAAAACCAAATGAGAACTATATTAAATCACTTAAATATAGATTATGTTGAAGCTGAAGGTGAAGCTGCATTCTACGGACCAAAGCTTGATATTCAATCTAAGAACGTTCATGGAAAAGAAGATACTATAATAACAGTTCAAATAGACTTTGCTCTAGGTGAAAGATTAGGTATGTCTTACATAGATAAAGATGGTGAAAAGAAAATACCATTTGTTATTCATAGATCTTCAATCGGATGTTATGAAAGAACTATTGCAACTTTAATAGAAAAATATGCTGGTGCATTCCCAACATGGATGGCTCCAGTTCAAGTAAAAGTTCTTCCACTTTCAGATAAATATGCTGATTATGCTGATAGCGTAGTTAGAACTTTAAGAAACAATGGTGTTAGAGTTGAAGTTGACCACAGAACTGAAAAGATTGGTTATAAAATAAGAGAAGCTAGACTTGAAAGAGTTCCTTATATCCTAGTTGTTGGAGAAAAGGAAGCTGCAAACAATGAAGTTGCAGTAAGAAGTAGAAAGAACGATGATGAAGGTGCAATTGCATTAGATTCATTCGTTGAAAGAATTAAAACTGAAATTGCTAACAAAGAAAGATAAAAATTTAGAGGCTGATTTTCAGCCTCTTTTTTATTTCTAAATTGTATTTTCTATATAAATCATTTCTTTATCAGTAAATATATAATTTACTTTAATATCATGCTCTTCTGCTTTTATATAATTCACCATCTGAAAATTATATGCCAATGCTACCTTAACTACATCATAATTTAAATTTGAAATATATTTATCGTAATATCCCCCACCATATCCGATTCTATTACCATCACTATCAAATGCTATTCCAGGCATTATTATGATATCAAATTTTTCTTCAGTATTATTTTTATCCACAATATTAGGTTCTAAAATACCATACTTATTAACACTTAGTTCATTTAAACTGTGAATTTCTACTGACTTCATAGTTTTATCTTCTATATTAATCTTAGGCACATAAACTGATTTATTATTATCTATTGAATTTTTAATTATATCTATTGTATCTACTTCATTATTATAGCTTACATATATAAAAATCTTGTTGGCATTTATATATAGATCATTTTCTATTACTGATTCATATATTATCCTATCTAACCTCTTCTTTTCTTCTTTTTTTAAATTATGTCTTAAGTCTAATACCTTTTTTCTAATGATGTTTTTATACATTTTCAATTCCTTTATTATTCTTTATTGTCCTAAAAGATTTGATAAAAATAATTAGTCCTATTATAGGAATTACTATAAACAAAATTATTGTCCATAATCTTGATTCTGGATATACTACAAAATTAACTAAAAAATTATTAGCAAAGTGCATACCCATACAAACATAAATTGATCTTGTATAATAGTAGGCTAGTCCAATAATTACACCTAGAAGAAATGCATTTATTCCTTGTGGTAAATTCATATGAGCTATACCAAATATAAGCGCTGAATATATTATTGCTTTTTTATAACTATACTTTTTTAATAATCCATTTAACAATATTCCTCTATATAATATCTCTTCAAAGAACGGAGCCATAATGCAGCTTGAAATAAATATAAAAATATATGATGTATTCAAAAGATATTCTTCTAAATATTCATATAGCCCCTCATTTAGAGTTGGCAATGAATATAATAGAAAATCAAATACTCCATAGGTAATACATATATATCCAACTATCATACCTACTCCAGCTAAGTACTTTTTCTTAGAGATTTTTTCATCATATAATACATTTCCATTAGTTTTAAAACTTCTATTAATTAACACTATAATAACTAACATAATTCCATATTGATAAATAAAATCTGTTATAGTTGTTAATAAATTTTCACTCCAGCTATTCATAAAGAACATATCTCTATAAAACTCTACGAATATACTTATAGGAGTATATACAAAACTATAAGTTATATCAAAAATAAATGATAGTATTATAGCCTTCCAAAAAGTAATAGGTTTAATTTCTAGACTTCCTTCGTTTAAGTTTTTAATATAATTTAATTTCATTATTCACCCTTTAAATTGTTATTATTATACAATTAATTATACACACAATACTGTAGCTTCGCCACATTAAAAATTGCTACGCTAAATGAAAATATACTTTGTATAATGCAAATTGTCTACGACAAGTGAAAACCTCCACTTTGTCGTAAAACAATAATCCTCTTTTATTTAGGTCAAACTTAAAGTTTTGGTACAAAGCTATTACATTCAGTTTCTCCAGTTGTACATGCATTCATGCCAGCAATATGTATTGCTTCTGCTGCACACATACGATTCTCATTATATGTACAATTTTCAGCTTCACATTGAACATTTAAGCTTCCATGAGGTGCTTCAAAATTACTTGTGAAAGCTCCATGCTTTTCTTCAAAACTATCACAACATGTTGCTGAGGCCGAAGATGCTTCAGACCCTCCTACTGTTATTCCTTCTTTACAACAGCATGCAGAATTATTATGTATACAACTTTCTACATTACAAATTAAATTGGTCATATTATACCTCCTAAAAATACATATGAGTCTTATTTATATTTTTAGAAATATTGATTCTTTTATTCACATCTATAATTTTATTGTCGATTTTATTGTATTTATATAACTTTTTATATAAAGGTTACTTTCTTTTTTACTTATATTAGATTAAAATTATTATTAATAGTAAATATATAAAATATATAGTTTAACCGTTGAAATTTGATTAAATAATAAGTTGTATTTATAATATTTATTAACTTTTAATTTCAAAATAAACTAAAATATGATAATAGGAGAGGTAATACTATGTCAAATGAAATTAATTCTTCTAATTTTATAAGAAATATAATTGTAGAAGACCTTAATAGTGGAAAGCATAAAGAAATAATAACTCGTTTCCCACCAGAACCAAATGGTTATCTTCATATAGGTCATGCTAAATCAATACTTTTAAACTTTGGATTAGCTGAAGAATTTAAAGGTAAAACTCACTTAAGATTTGATGACACTAATCCAGTTAAAGAAGATACTGAATATGTTGAATCAATAAAAGAAGATGTTAAATGGCTTGGTGGAAACTGGGATGCTCTTTACTTTGCATCTGATTACTTTGAAGAAATGTATAACAGAGCTGTTTTATTAATAAAAAAAGGATTAGCTTACGTTTGTGATTTAACACCTGAAGAAGCTAAAGAATATAGAGGAACATTAACTGAACCTGGTAAAGAAAGTCCATATAGAAGTAGATCAGTTGAAGAAAACCTTGATTTATTCGAAAGAATGAGAAAAGGTGAATTTAAAGATGGAGAAAAAGTTTTAAGAGCTAAAATAGATATGGCTTCTCCTAATATGAACATGAGAGATCCTATAATTTATAGAATAGCTCACGCTACTCATCATAATACAGGCGATAAGTGGTGTATCTATCCAATGTATGACTTTGCTCATCCATTAGAAGATGCTATTGAATCTGTAACTCACTCTATTTGTACTTTAGAGTTTGAAGATCATAGACCTCTTTATGATTGGGTTGTTAAGGAATGTGAAATGGAGTCAATTCCAAGACAAATAGAATTTGCTAGATTAAACATGACTAATACTGTTATGAGTAAGAGAAAGCTTAAACAATTAGTTGATGAAGGTGTTGTTGATGGATGGGATGATCCAAGAATGCCTACTATATCAGGTCTTAGAAGAAGAGGATGTACGCCAGAAGCATTAAGAAACTTCTGCTCTGCCATAGGTGTTGCTAAAGCTAACTCAATAGTAGATTCTCAAATGTTAGACTATTTCATAAGAGAAGATTTACAAATGAAAGCTCCACTTGCAATGGCTGTTTTAAGACCTTTAAAATTAGTTATAACTAACTATCCTGAAGATCAAACAGAAATGTTAGAAATAGAAAATAACGCTAAAGATGAATCTTTCGGTAAGAGATTAGTTCCATTCTCTAGAGAGCTATATATCGAAAGAGAAGATTTTATGGAAGAACCGGTTAAAAAGTACTTTAGATTATTCCCTGGTAACGAAGTTAGATTAAAAGGTGCTTATTTTGTAAAATGTACTGATGTAATAAAAGATGAAAATGGTGAAGTTATCGAAGTTCACTGTACTTATGATCCAGAAACTAAAAGTGGTTCAGGATTCACTGGAAGAAAGGTTAAAGCTACTATACATTGGGTAGATGCTAAAACTGCAAAACCTGCTGAATTTAGATTATATGAGCCATTAATATTAGATGATCAAGAAGGAAATGAAGGTAAACACTTCTTAGAACAAATAAATCCTAACTCAATGGAAATTTTACAAGGATTTATTGAACCAGTAGCTGTAGAAAATGCAAGTCCACTAGATAAGTTCCAAATGGTTAGAAACGGATTCTTTACAGTAGATTCTAAATATACTACATCTGAAAAATTAGTGTTTAATAGAATCGTACCTTTAAAATCATCATTTAAATTATAAAAAGAAGTGGCCACTGGCCACCTCTTTTTTTGTATGAATATAAATTATGAAAATTATATTGAAATTAATTAATTTCTCAAAGATTCATTTTATACCCATCTCCGTTGACTACCTCATCTTAGTAAGGTGAAATGATTGAATTAGTAGAAGTAAGGTAACGGGTTATTACCAACTTCTGAGTCGCCAAATCTATTTTGTAGATGTCCATTTATTATCTGTAGCAGTTTTTTCTTCTTTATGACTCCTACAACTTTGACAACTATTTAAACTTGATGTAGGTTTTGATGCCCATGCGTTATTTGTAGCTGTTTTACAATAATTATGCATTAGAAATCTCCTCCTTCATTAAGTTTCATTAATAGTATGTTCTTTAAGTTCATCTTAATACATGGAAATTATTTATAAAGTTATGTATTAAAATTTAATACATTTATATTTTATATAGTTTTATATTTATTTAAGCATTACCATTGATTATTAGTTGCTGTTTTCTCTTGTTTTTTATTACATTTACAATTATCATAAATACTTGATTGTACACTAGCTGGTGATGCCCACTGATTGTTGCCTGCTGATTTTTGCGCCTTATTACATCCACAATTTGCATTTTTACTCATATACAAAGCACCTCTTTAAAATATATTTAGCCCTGATACAGCCAAGTCTAATACTTAGTTCTACCACCGCTACAATAATAGTTTGTACATTATTCTCTTCGTAATACCTTGTATTAATTGTTTAAAATAGCATTGTAATGTTCTCTTCCAATAATATTAAATTTATACCATTATAAAATTATATAAATAAAAAATAAGAACTCTCTAACTAAGTAGAGAATTCTTATATCTTATAAATATCTAATATATTATAAACTTAAAAATCTTTCAAATCTTTCTCTTACCTTTTCTTCACCCATAATTTGCATTATAGTATAAAGGTCTGGAGTATTAGTTCTGTGTGATAATGCACTTCTTACTGCTCCAGCAACATCTGAAATCATTCCTTTAAAAGCATCTGGATTAGCTTTGTACTCTTTTCTATTTGCGCAATATCCAAGCTCTGCTCCTATTACTTTTAACTCTTCAAACCAAGCTTCTTGGCTTCCTATATTAAAAGTAAATCTCTTAGCATATTCTTCGATTATAGCTTTAGCATTTTCTAATGATAAAGTCTTTGGAAGTTCTACTTGTTCTGCTGTCTCATTGTAGAATAATTCATCAAAGAAATAGAATATTTTGTCTTTAACTTCATCCCATTTAGCAAAATCTTTTCTTGGCTTTGGACCTTCTTTATCTATATTAAATACTTCTTTTGCCATAGCTTCATTTGAAGTTACTAGGTCATACATTTCTTTATCAAATTCTTTAGCCCATGCTGTATATTGAGCATATACTTCGTTTGCTGGCATTCTAGCTATAACATCTTTAGAAACGTCATTTAATTTAACTAAATCAAATAATGCTCCACTCTTGCTCATTTTCTCTAATTGAACATTAAATTCGTGATAATCAGCAGTTGGATTTTCAGCTCTCCATTCTTCATATGTTGAATTTACGATATTTAATAAGTATTCAATAACACATACTGTTGGATATCCTACTTCTTTATAATAAGAAACTGCAGCTTCAGCATCTTTTCTCTTAGAAAGTTTTCTCTTAGATCCACCTTCTTGTTTCATTATTGTTGGAATATGAGCATAATTTGGTCTTTCGAATCCTAAAACATCAAATAATTGAACATGTATTGGAAGTGATGATAACCATTCTTCTCCTCTTATAACATGAGTTGTTCTCATTAAATAATCATCTATTGCGTGAGCAAAGTGATATGTTGGAAGTCCATCACCTTTAATTATAACAACATCTTGATTGTTTTCTGGGAAAGAAATATCACCTTTAATTAAATCATGGAACTCAACTCTATTTTCAATATTTCCTGGTGATTTTAATCTTAAAATATAGCTTTCTCCGTTATTAATTCTTTCTATAGCTTCTTCTTCAGTTATATTTCTGAATTTAGCATATTCTCCATAGTATCCTGGAGTTATCTTATTAGCTACTTGTCTTTCTCTTAATTCAGCTAATTCTTCTGGAGTACAGAAACATGGATAAGCTAATCCTTTTAATAGTAAATCTTTAGCAAAAGTTTTATATATTTCAGCTCTTTCACTTTGTCTATATGGACCATATTCACCTTTTGAAGTATCTTGCCCAGTCATTCCTTCACTGAAGTCCATACCAAAATTATGCATTGTAGCAATTGTATCTTCAATAGCTCCTTCAACTTCTCTCTTTTGGTCTGTATCTTCTATTCTTAAGAAAAATACTCCTTCAGTTTGACTTGCTAATCTTTCATTTATTAAAGCTGCAAATACTCCTCCAATATGTTGAAACCCTGTTGGAGATGGTGCATATCTACATACTACAGCACCTTCTTTTAAATTTCTTTTAGGATACTTTTCAATATAATATTGAGGTGTCTTATCAATATTAGGGAATATTAATTCTGCTAATTTTTCAAATGCCATTTTGTTCTCTCCTCTTTCTACAATTAATAGTTAAGATTTAAAAATTAAGACTTTATGATAAAGCTCATATAGAGTTCTTTATTTTTAATATATATTGTTTTATATTATTTCTTAATTTTTATATTTTAAAATAAAAAAGTCTTTCGTCCTAAAAAATTCTTTAGGACGAAAGACATATCTTCCGCGTTACCACCTAAATTGGTTATTACTAACCCACTTAATTGAAAATATAGCTCCAAAGCTTCCTTCAGCATTATTAAATATCAGGTTCTCACCAGCCCTAACTCTCTTTGATTTAATTAAGTGCTTACTCTTCTTTTTCATCGCTTTATATAAAATTATCTCTTTGGTATATTATTCACATATACCAGATTAATTATACAATTATGCATTTTTATTGTAAAGAGTAAATCAGTTACAAATTAAAAATGACAAATGATAAATTATTTTTTAAATTATAAAGTAAATAATAAACAATACAGCTAATCCATACATTACCGGATGTACTTCCTTATATTTTTTCTTTGCTAACATAAGTATTACATATGTCAAGAATCCAAATGCAATTCCTTCCCCTATACTGTATGTTAAAGGCATTAATATTATAGTCAAAAATGATGATATTGCTATTTCACTCTTGTTCCATTCAACATCTGCTACAGACATAAACATCAATGATCCTACTATTATTAAAGCAGGTGCTGTAACTTGAGTGGTTATTACCGATAACAATGGTGAAAAGAATAAAGATATTAAGAACATTACTCCAACAACTACACTTGAAAATCCAGTTTTAGCCCCAACTGCTATTCCTGACAAAGATTCTGAATAAGATGTTGTATTAGTTGTTCCTAAAACAGCTCCCACGCAAGTAGCAACAGAATCTGCCAATAATGCTTTTGAACCACCTTCTACAGAACCATCTTTCTTAATTAAACCTATTTTTGAACCTACTGCTACAATTGTTCCAGCAGTATCAAAAAAGTCCATAAATAAGAATGTGAATATAACCATAATCATTTGTGGATTAAAGATATTACCTAAATTCTTAACTGCTACTCCAAAAGTAGGCGCTATTGATGGTGGTATAGAAATTATTGCTTTTGGTACATCTACTAATCCAAATATCATACCAACACATACTGTTACAACCAATCCAATAAATATAGCTATTTTATTTCCTCTCACCATTAACACTGCCATAACTATTAACCCAAATATCGCCAACAATACTGATGGTTCAGTTAAATTTCCTAATGCTACAAATGTTGCTGGATCTGCTACTACTATTCCAGCATTTTTAAATCCAATAAAAGCTATAAAAAGTCCAATTCCTGCACTTACTGCATATTTAAGATTATTAGGAATTGCCTTAATTACTGTTTCTCTAAATCCTGTTATAGATAAAATTATAAAGATTATTCCTGATGCCAAAACTCCTGCCATAGCAGTTTGCCATGGAATATTCATACCTAAACATACACTAAACGTAAAAAATGCGTTTAATCCCATACCTGGTGCTAAAGCCATTGGAAATTTTGCATATATTCCCATAATCAATGTTCCTATGGCTCCTGCTAATGCTGTAGCTACAAATACTGCCTCTTTAGGCATTCCAGTATTAGATAACACTTCTGGAATTACAAATAACGTATAAGCCATTGTTAAAAAAGTTGTTAATCCACCGATTAACTCTGTTTTAAAATTAGTTCCTTTTTCTTTAAATTGAAAATAATTAGAAATGAAATTCATCTTTTGTTCCCCCTTATGCCTTTGTAATCAAAGCATCTATCGTATAAGGGATAATAGATATGTAAATAGATACACATATATGTATATCGACATATCGTAGTCAAATCATTTAAGGCGATTTGGTAGAAACTGTTGGACCATATTACCAACTTTATACGATAAAAGTGATTACTTTTAATATGAAGCACGCTACTAATATAATTCGTAAGCGCAAAATAATTTCTCTAAATCAACGTGTACCTTTATTAAGTATAGATTTAGGATTTCATCTATTGTATTTATACTAAACTACTTTTAATTTCTTGTCCACTTTTAAAAATTGTAAATATTTTTTGTCTTAAAAATTTAATTAAATAAAAAATGCTATCAAATAACATGATAGCATCTTACAAATATGTTAACTTATTAATTATTTAGCTTGATCTAGAGCATCTTGAACTGCATCTAAATAACCATTAATTTTAATTGTAACTCCTGATATTGCATCTGTTTTACCTTCATCATTGCAAGTTATTTTATCTAAATTAAACTCATCTTTAACAATAGTTTCTTCTAATAAATCAACTTGCTCATGCCACTTCTTTCCTGGTTCATTCTTCATATCATATGCGCCTGACTTAGAAGCTTCTGATTTCATTGTTCCATCTTCTTGTTCAGTATCAATATCAACTGAAACTGGTTTACCTTCTTCAAATTTGACTGTAGCTATAGTTTTACCACCAAACTCATCTTTAACTTCTCCAACTTTTTCTCCTGTAAATCCTTTAGATCCACATCCTGTTAATGCCATAGCAACTAATAACACAACTGCAATTACTCTTTTCTTCACAATTACCACTCCCTTAATTTTACTTTTATTCAAATAAATTACTATATATTACCATAATTATACAACAGATTCTTCGTATAGTAAAGTTAATTTATTCTCAAAGTAAAAAGGTATTATTCATTTGTGAATAATACCTTTTTCATATTAGTTACTATTTAGCTTGTTCTAAAGCGTTTTGAACTGCATCTACGAATTCTTGAACTGAAATTGTAACTCCTGATACTGCATCAGTTTTTCCATCAGTTACATTTAATTTGCTTAAATCAAATTCATTAGAAACGATAGCTTCTTCTAATAAATCAACTTGCTCATGCCACTTCTTTCCTGGAGCATTGTTCATATCGTAAGTTCCTGCCTCAGAAGCTTCTGCTTTACTTGAACCATTATCTTCTACATTATCAAGCTCAACTGAAACTGGCTTACCTTCTTCAAATTTAACTGTAGCTTTAGTTGTTCCACCAAATCCACCTGGAACTTCTCCTACTTTTTCTCCTGTAAATGCTTTTGACCCACATCCAGTTAATGTCATAGATGCTAATAATACAACTGCAATTACTTTCTTTTTCATAAGTGTCATCCCCCTAAAACATATAATTTTCTATATTTTTTTTGTTTTTTCGGCATGATAAATTATACATTTTAGCGTTTATGTTGTAAAGTAAATTTATTTTAAACAAAAAGGTATCATTCATTTTTGAATGATACCCACTTATTATATCAATTATTATTTAGCTTGTTTTAATGCATCCTCAACTGCGTCTAAGTAACCTTTAACTTTTATTGTAACTCCTGATACTGCATCAGTGTTTCCTTCATCGTTAGTTAAAGTTACTTTGCTTAGATCGAAATCATTAGCAACGATAAACTCTTCTAATAAGTCAGCTTGCTCGTGCCATTTCTTTCCTGGCTCATTTTTCATATCATATGCTCCTGATTTAGAAGCTTCTGATTTCATTGATCCATCAGCTTGTTTAACATCAATGTCTACTGCTACTGCTTTACCATTTTCAAATTGAACAGTTGCCATAGTTACATTTCCTTTTGAATCTTCTATTTCTCCAACTTTTTCTCCTGTAAATCCTTTAGATCCACAACCTGTTAATGCCATAGCTGCTAATAATGTAACTGCGATTACTTTCTTTTTCATAAATATTATCCCCCTAAAAAATAATTTTATTAATCGTTATCATGATAAGATTGTACAACAAATTTGTTATTTTTTCAACATGATTGTTAAAATTAACACAACTTTACCTGCTTATCAATTATCGGTTATTTTTTTACCACTTTATTATTTGTATGACTGTTTTTTTATCATTTTATCATTTTTCTTTAAATTTCCCCCAATTCTTTTTTACTAAATTAAAAAATCTTATTCGCTAGTCTTATGTTTTTTCTATACTTCTAATGTTATTTATAAAATTGATTTAACTATAATTTACTTGAAAAATAAAAAGACCACTTGTGTGGTCTTTAATTTTATATTTTGCTTAGTATTAAGTTAGCAAGATCATGGGCCATTTTATCGATTTCTTCTTGATTTTCACCTTCAAGCATAACTCTTATTAGAGGTTCAGTTCCTGACGGTCTTATTAACACTCTACCTTTTCCATTAAGCTTAGCTTCAATTTCCTTAATAGAGTTTATTATTTCTTCATCTTCTAAGTATATATTCTTCTTATCATTAGTAACTCTAGCATTTACTAATACTTGAGGTAGCTCTTTCATTATTCCAGCTAATTCACTTAAAGTTTTTCCTGTATGCTTTTTAATAGATGCAACTTGAAGTGCTGTTAATAATCCATCTCCAGTTGTATTATGTTCTAAGAATATTATATGTCCTGATTGTTCTCCCCCTAAAACATATCCATTCTTAAGCATTTCTTCTAATACGTATCTATCTCCAACTTTAGTCTTAATAGTCTTTATATTTTCTTTCTTACAAGCTATATCTAGACCAAGGTTACTCATCACAGTTACTACTAAAGTATCATCCTTTAACTTTCCTTCGTCTTTTAAGTGCTTAGCACATAAAGTTAAGATATAATCTCCATGAATTAAATTTCCTTTTTCATCAACAGCCATACATCTATCTGCATCACCATCAAAAGCAAATCCTAAATCACAATTCTTTCTTACAACATAATCCATTAATTCTTCTGGATGAGTTGATCCACAAGCATCATTAATATTTTCTCCATCTGGATTATCATTGATTACTCTAACTACTGCACCTAACTCTCTAAATGCCTTAACTGCTGCTTCGTAAGCTGCTCCATTAGCACAATCTAATCCAACTCTTACTCCTTTTAAATCACCTGTAATACTTGACTTAACAAAATCTATATATTCATCTAACGCTCTTGGTTCAGTACTACATCTACCTATAGCTCCTCCTATTGGTGATGGAACCTCTGCGAAGTTACTCTCTATAACTCTTTGTATTTCATCTTCTATACTATCATCTAATTTATATCCTCTATTATCAAAGAACTTTATTCCATTATCTTGAACTGGATTATGAGATGCTGAAATCATTACTCCTGCATCAGCATTATATTTTCTTGTTAAATAAGCTACTGCTGGTGTTGGTACAACTCCTAACAATACAGCCTCTGCTCCTACTGAAAGTATCCCTGCAACTAAAGCTGCTTCTAACATATCACCTGATATTCTTGTATCCTTAGCTACTAGTATCTTTGGTTTATGTGTACCTTCTGTTAAAACATAAGCTCCAGCTCTTCCTAAACTATAAGCAATATCTGCAGTTAATTCAGTGTTTGCTACACCTCTTACTCCATCAGTTCCAAACATTCTACTCATTTAAATTACCTCACTTATTTTTATTGTATATACTTTAATGAACTAGTAAAACCCCACTATAGTATACATCGTATTCCTTTAATTTACAACTTGATAACAAAATCGTCTATTTATAATATATTATATCCATAAGTTAGTATTCAAATTTAAACTTTAGTTATTTGAACTTATAATTAATATATTTCATCATTCTCATCATCGTCATCAAAATTCTCTTCGCAAATATCACTGCTTATATTAAAAGTTTTGTTATAAATATTTTTTGTAGGAATTATCCAAGCTTCTCCTATCCCAGTATATATATCAACCTTATCATCATTATCAGATATATCCCTAATTATAGTATTTCCAGAACTCTCTACTGATAATTTTACATTTCCTGTTCTCAATACTACTAAATCATCTTTTACTACTAGTTTATCTTTATAAAGTTTACATCTTAATATCTCACTTTCAGGTACTGGAATTTTTAATAAAACTATCCCACTTCCTTTTAGCTTCAATTGAACAATATCCTCATCATCTTCTTTCATTTGAGATGTCCTTTTCATAATTTTATATATTTCAATTTCCTCTTCACAAGCATAAAATATATTATCATCTATTATTATTTCATCATCTTCTAACTCTACCAACGTAAAATATTCAAGGGTTTGTTCTAAAAACACCTCCCCTTTACCTTCAATTATTGGTTTAATCATAGATTCATCTATTTTTTTATTTTTAAATAACCTCTGTGAAAATTTAGATGTAACTTCTATATTACTTTTTATAGAAACGTCACCTTTCATAAAGCTTAAAGCTCCAGGCTGTACTTTAACCGAACTATTATCTAAGATTATTCTAGCTTGCTTAAGAGTTATCCCATAATTCTGTAATCTATTTATATTTATTGTATTCTCAATCGAACTTACTCCACTTAAGTTTTCATACTCAAGTATTTGAAAAGTTGAATCATTAATCATTTCTGAAATCATAGTTAATTTATTATTAATATTAACAGTTGTTCTCATCCTCTTCACCCCTTGTCCAAATTCTTGACAAGTATTTAATTTTTAATACGAATTAATATCATTTCTTTAGTTATCCATCCACTTAAATAAACTTAATTGCTTCATATGCAGATATATAGAGTTGAAATTATATATATTAATAACAAAAAAGAGCAAGACTCATTTTAGTTAAGAATTAATTCTTAACTTTAAATATTGTCTTGCACTTTAATTTTATATTATCTTAAACGTACTTTTTTGCTTTTTCTTCTCCACTAAGAACTCTAATTGCCCCTTGTGCTAATGCTAACAATTCATCTTCTCCTGGATATACTACTATTGGTGCAATCCATCCTACATACGAATTTATATCATCACATACTTTTTTTCCATAGGCAATTCCACCTGTCAAAATAATAGCATCGACTTTGCCCATTAATACTGTTGCCATACTTCCAATTTCTTTTGAAATTTGATATATAAATGCATCATATATTAATGATCCGTACTTATCTCCTTCTTGCTTTAGCTTTAATACATCTCTTGCATCGTTAGTATTTAAATATGCTACATAGCCACCTTTACCAACTATCTTACTAAATACCTGAGATTCTGTATATTTCCCACTATAACACATCTTTATTAAATCACCTACAGGAACTGATCCTGCACGTTCTGGTGAGAATGGTCCATCACCATCTAATGCATTATTAACATCTATAACTCTTCCATTTTTATGAGCTCCAACAGAAACTCCTCCACCCATATGAACAACTATTAAATTAAGATTTTCATATCCTTTGTTAGTTTCTTTTCCATATCTCTTTGCTACAGCTTTTTGATTTAAAGCATGAAATTTACTCTTTCTTGGTAATTCAGGCATTCCTGAAATCCTTGCAATATCTTGAAGTTCATCTACTACTACTGGATCAACTATAAAAGCCTTTATTCCTAATTCATCAGCTATTTCCTTCGATAATATTCCCCCTAAATTAGATGCATGTTGACCTTGTACTCCTGCTTTTAGATCTTCTATCATAGACTCATCAACTTCATAAGTTCCTCCTGGCATAGGTTTAAGCATTCCACCTCTACCAACTACAGCATCTAAAGTAGTTATATCAAATTTCTTATTTTTCAACACATCTAAAATAACATTCTTTCTAAAACTTTTTTGGTCATAAATAGTTTTATAAGAAAGAATCTCTTCTGCTGAATGCCTTAAAGTTTCAACTAAAACTTCATGTTCTCCATCATATACTCCTATCTTAGTTGATGTTGACCCTGGATTTATTATAAGTAATCTGTATGACATTTCTCAATCTCCCTCTTTATCCGTTTATTTCTTTGATTCTGCAACTAATGCTGCTAAAGCTATAGAATTTACCTTAGTTTCACAACTGTCAGCTCTAGATGTCAAAATAACTGGAGCTGATGTTCCTACTAAAATACCACCATTCCTAGTTTTCGCTGTATATGTTAATGCTTTATACATTACATTCGCAGCCTCAATATTTGGAAATAATAATATGTCTGCTTTTCCAGCAACCTCACCTTTTATACCCTTATGATGAGCTGCCTCTTCAGATAACGCATTATCTAACGCTAATGGTCCATCTACTATACATCCCTTTATTTGACCTCTATCATTCATCTTAGATAAAAGTGATGCATCTACTGTTGCCGGCATATCTGTATTCACAACTTCTACAGCACAAATTGGAGCTACCTTTGGGTACTCAATACCACAAGCTTTCGCTACCATCACTGAATTATTAATAATCTGAGCTTTTGCCTTAATGTCTGGATAAGTATTAAATGCTGCGTCTGTAAGTAATATAAGTCTATCTATACCATCGATTTCAAATACTGCAACATGAGACATAAGCTTTCCTGTTCTTAATCCTACTTCCTTATTTAATACACCTCTTAAAAATGTAGCTGTATCTATAAGACCTTTCATTACCATATCAGCTTGTCCAGTAGATACTAACTCCATAGCTTTCAATGTAGCTTTTTGTGGATCCTCTTCGTCTATTATTTCAAATTTACTTAAATCCATATCAATATTTTTAGCTATTTTTTCAATTTTAGCCTTATCTCCTACTAGAATTGAATCTACAACTCCTCTATCTTTTGCTAAATTAACAGCTTCTAAGACAGGTTCATCTTGAGCTACCGCTACAGCTAATTTCTTAGTACTTACAGCCTTTAATTGTGAAAATAATTCTTCAAAATTCTTTCCCATATAACACCTCATACTATTCCATAATTTTCTTTATTTAATTATTTGTTTACCCATTAACCATTATACCATCATTTTACTATTTTAAAATTATTTGTAATAAAAAAATCCTGAAAATAAACTTTTCAGGATTTTTTACTATATTTAATAACACTTATATTTTCCTATTATTCTTTCTGCTACTTTTATTCCATCAACTGCTGCTGATATTATTCCTCCAGCAAATCCAGCTCCTTCACCTGCTGGATATAATCCATGCATAGATATACTTTCAAGATTTTCATTTCTTGTTATTCTTACTGGAGCAGATGTTCTAGTTTCTATTCCTGTAAGAACAGCATCAGCTCTTCCATACCCTTGTATTTTCTTATCAAAGTTAACTACACCTTCTTTTATAGCTTCAACTACATAACTCGGTAAGCACCCTCTCATATCAACTAATTCATATCCTGGCTTATAACTAGGATTTACAGCTCCTAATTTAGTAGATTTTCTATCATTTAAGAAATCACCTAATAACTGAACTGGTGCATTATAATTACTTCCTCCAAGTTTAAAGGCTAAACTTTCATAATGTCTTTGGAATTCCATACCTCTTAATACATCATTTCCTTCAAAGTCCTCTGGACTAACTGTAACTACTAAAGCAGAGTTTGCATTTTCTAAATCTCTAGCATGATAACTCATTCCATTTGATACTAATCTATTCTCCTCTGAAGAAGCTGCAACAACAACTCCACCTGGACACATACAGAATGAATAAACCCCTCTATTTAAATCTTTACTTTGATATGTAAGTTTATAATCTGCCGCTTTTAATCTCGGATGATTATGATATTTTCCATACTGAGAAATATTTATCATTTCTTGTGGATGTTCTATTCTTACACCTACTGCAAAAGCCTTTGGCTCCATAAATACACCAATTTCTTTTAACATCTCATATGTATCTCTTGAACTATGTCCTAAAGCTAAAACTAGAGCATCACAAGGTATTTCTTCGCCATTCACTATTATGCTCTTTATTTTTCCATCTTTCCCATTTATGTATTCAAGCTTTGAAGAGAACATAACTTCTCCACCAAATGCTATAATCTTTTTTCTTATATTCTTAACTACATCTTTT
The DNA here is from genome assembly GCF_021044725.1 of Clostridium sp. NSJ-145. Classification (NCBI taxonomy): domain Bacteria; kingdom Bacillati; phylum Bacillota; class Clostridia; order Eubacteriales; family Clostridiaceae; genus Clostridium; species Clostridium sp. NSJ-145. The sequence continues at coordinate 81,346 of NZ_JAJNOS010000008.1, read as the reverse complement.
AATATATCAGTTCCAACGTGTGGCTTAGCTTCATATATAATTTCAGCAGGTGCACCAGCTGAAACTAATTGCTCTAAAACATAGTCGCATCTTTTATCTTTAATTCTTGTAGTTAATTTTCCATCTGAAAATGATCCGGCTCCCCCTTCTCCAAACTGAACATTAGATTCTAGGTTTAGTTCTCCATTATCCCAAAATCTTTTTACTGTTTCAGTTCTTTTATCTACATCTTCTCCTCTTTCTATAACTAAAGGTCTATATCCTTTTTCAGCTAACATTAACGCTGCAAATAACCCAGCTGGACCTAGACCTACTACAATAGGTCTACTATTAAGTTCTTCAGTTCCAGGTTCTACATCTGGATCATACTTTGTATCATCTATTTTTACATTGTTATCATGAAGTCTATCAACAATTTTCTTTTCATTTTTATGATTAACTTCAATAGCATATGTAAACTTAATATTATTTTTATTTCTTGCATCTAAACTTTCTTTTATAATTTTAAAGTTTTCTATTTCATCAATTGAAATCTTTAATTTCTTACTTACTCTTTTCTTTAAAACTTCTATATTATCATCTAGTCCAAGTACTATATTATTAATTCTTATAGTCATATAATCACCTTTCAAATTGTTATTTATGAAACTACAACCGTTATAGTAATAATTTCCACTTACAAAATTATAATTCATTCTGTAAAAATTTATTTAAATAAATGACAGATTTTGAATTTAACTTCTGTATACTTTCTTATAGTTCTATATTTTATCATATCTTAATTATTAATACAGTTTTTTATAAAAAAATAAAGCCTGCTATTAAGCTGACTTTATTCATTAAGCATAACTTATAAATTTCTAATTATTCATAAAAAACTACTCTGTTGGCGTAGTTTCCGTAACTACTTTTTCTAAATTAAATGATACTTTATCTAGAACTTCTAATCTAACTTTATCATTAGGAGAATTTAATGTTATCGCTGGATATTCAGTAAATTGCCCTGCTTCAGTATAACTTGATAAATCTAAGTTAGCTGTTATAGATTCTGCAGTTATATTCTTTATATCTTCTTCATAACCAATAACCTTAACTCTTACTGTCTTATTTGCAACATCAAGATTTAATCCGTCAACAACTCCATTTAAAGCAACATCTACAGTTACTTCTTTACTTGATTCATTTTCTACAGTAATAGTTACAGAAACACTATTAACATCTCCTAAATTAACTTGTACTTTATCTGGTATTTTTAAATCTACATCTATAGTTGTATCACCTGTAATATTTGATAAATTTACTGGATTAGTTTCAATAACATCAATAGTATCTAAAATTTCTTTAGGACCACTTAATTCTACTTCTTTGTAATTTGATGTAAAATCCTTTAATCTTATTCCACTTATTAATTCACCTACTGTATTTACTTTAACTGGAACAATTTTGCCTTCATTTACATTTATCGTAGCATCAATCGTATCTTGAGATAATGTAACATTATCAACCTTATTTCCATTTTCATCTACTGGATATAAATGATAACTTTTTGAAATAGTTTCACTTAAATTATATTCTTCCCCTCTAGCTACTACAGAGGCAACATTATCTATAGCTGATTTTGGTCCACTGATAGTTACTTTGTCATTACTAAATTCTATTGGTGCAACATAATATGTTGGTTTAGCTATTATATTTATATCAGAGGTTATTTCTATATCCTTTTTAACATACTCCTCTATATATATAGTTAGAGTCAATGAACTATTATTTTTTATTGCTACTCTAGCCGGTGAATCCACTATATGAACTGGGATTTTATTAGCTCCAATCTTATATGCATATTCGCTTAAATCTATTACAATCTCAAAATCATCCTTATTTATTTTACGCAAATCTTGAGTTGTTCCTTCAATCTTTAGGTTAACAAAAAATTGCTGATTAGGTGCTAATGTTAGATTAGAATCTTTAAGCACTCCTTCGTTCATAAGTTGAACCGGCACTTTATTTATATCTTGTGTCTTAATTGGATTTTCAACGTTTGTCACATAAAACCATAAAGCTATGGATAACAAAAGACATACCATTTGAACTATTGCTTTTTGTTTATTATTCCAGTTATCCATAATTTCACCTTCTTGCCTGCTGTTTTAACTCTCTTTTCTTCTCTATGCTCCATTATCTTTAATAAAACTACTCTTAATTTTTCTTTATCATAATTTCTAGTCAATCTACCATTGATAGCTAATGATATTGTTCCTGTTTCTTCAGAAACTATTATTACTATTGCATCTGATATTTCAGATAACCCAATGGCCGCTCTATGTCTAGTTCCAAGTTTTTTATTGATATCTTTATTTCCTGTTAAAGGTAACACACACCCTGCTGCTAATATCTTATTCTTCCCTATAATCGTTGCACCATCATGTAATGGCGTATTCACTACAAATATATTTTCTAAAAGATTGGCTGAAATTCGTGCATCTAATACAGTTCCATTAGATATTATTTCAGCAAGCCCAGTACTTTGCTCAATAACTATTAATGCTCCTGTCTTTGTTTCAGCTAAATTAGATACTGCTGTTACTATTTCTTTTACATATATATTTCTCTTCTCACTATCTTCAAAACCATATACATCTTCAAAAGCACTTCTTCCTAAATGCTCTAATGCTCTTCTTATTTCTGGTTGAAAAATAATAACTACCGATAATACTCCTATAGTTAATGTCTTATTCAATATAAAATTCAACATAGTTAATTTTAATAACCCACTTATAGGAATTAAAATTACTATAAAAACTATACCTTTCAATAATTGTTCTGCTCTAGTTTCTTTTATGAGCATATATCCTTTATAAAAAATAAATGCAACTACTAAAATATCCACTATAGACATTATTGAAATATTTGCTAGTGAATTTGTAACCACTGTAAAAAATTCTTGCATTTAGTCCACCACCATAATTTTTCTAATTAAAATTATACACCATTATTCCAAATCTTAGTATAAGAAATTTTATTTTATTATTTTTCCTTAACTTATTAATATTTATTTATTTTCACTAATATAAATTTATGTAAAGAATACTTTTTGGAGGTGTATATAATGGAAATTTTTAAAACTAAACTTCGTGAAAACAAAAAGTTTATATTAATTATATTCTTAGTACTTTTACTGACATTTATATCTATAGCATTTATTTATAATTATAAATTTAAAAATAACAATTCTAAATCTAATACATTTGATTATATAGTTGAAGAAATAAATGCTATAAATAATTCAATCAAAGACTATCCTACTGAATTTAATCTAAACAATGAAAGCATAGTTACTTCTCTTAGAAATAATATAAATAATTTAGAAACTATTAAAAATGATTTACGTGCTTTAATTATTCTAGATGATTACACTAGAGATATATCTTCAAAAATTCTCTCATCTATAGAGTCTGCCCAAACTTTATATAATTGTTGTATTTCATCTCTAGAATATCAAAATATATCATCTTCTTCTGAATATGTAACTAAAATAAATGAACAACAATTTGATTTATTAAAAAGTTATAGCGATTTAAATTATTTAGGCATAGACATAAAATTCAATGATAGCTCTTTAGTCTTTTTTGATAAGTTGATAAATTACTTGAATAATTTAGAAATTGTTACTAAAAAAAATAATATTAGTACATCTCAAGGTGAAGCATTTATGAAGAACTTCAAAACTGCTGTTAATAATTTTTCTGAATTAGTTGAAGATCTTGAGCCTGCTATATCAAAAGTCCGAGAAGACAATAGATCATTTGACTCTATACTTAATGATATAGCTGATAAAGAAATTAAATTCTTAAATATAAAAAGCAATATTAATAGTATATCTATTCCTGAAGGCTATTTATCATATTACAATGCTTTAATTGACACCTTTAACTTATACTCTAACTATTTAAAAACATTAAAAGTAGCTATAATATTTGAAAAATCATCTACTAATTATAAAGATAATAAAGATTCTATAGATAAGAATTATGAGAATGCTTTTTCTAAACTTGACGATGTAAATGACTCATTAAACTCTTTAAATAAGTCTTTAGAAAATTTTTAGTATTAATTTTCTTCTTTTGGGTAAAAATATTGTTTGATTGGGTTATATCCAAAAGGAGGTTTTTATGAAAAAATTAAAACAAATATTTTCTTTTATTTTGACCCTTTCTCTTTCAGTGCTATATAGTTATCCTAAATTTGCTTCTGAAAATGATATAAATATCATTAATGATAGCGCAAATATACTTTTAACGACTAGAGAAAACAACAATTTAATAAATAATTTTATAGATATATCCAATGATGAGTATGTAGAAGTTTTTAGCCAAAATGATAAAATGATTTATTTAACTCAAAATGATATATATCTTATGTCGCAAATAGTTTATGCTGAAAGTAAAGGGGAACCCTTTGAAGGAAAGGTAGCGGTTGCATCGGTAATACTTAATAGAGTATTATCTCCTAACTTTCCTGATACTATTGAGGAGGTAGTATTTCAACCAAATGCTTTTTCTTGCGTCATAAATAACGAAATACAAGTATCACCTACTCAAGAATGTTTTGATGCAGTTCATGAGGCTATAAATGGCCACGATCCAACTAGAGAGGCCTTATTCTTTTATAATCCTGAAATTGCAACCTGTAGTTGGATGCAAGAAGTTGATAAAACTAATATAACCCCTATAGGTCATCACGTTTTCTTTTCACTGTATTAAATAAATTGCGTAGCACTTTGGTGAAAAGTTTGACTTTGTCAAAAGGGAAAATGTCACTGACGTGACAGTGAAAATATTGCCTATGGCAATGATGAAAAGTATCTATATTAATAGCTTTCACTTTAACTTCAGTTAAATTTTCACTACTACGATAGTAGCATTTTCACCTCGACATAGTCGACTTTTCGCTTATGAGCTTCGCGAACAATACTATTCAAATGTTCCTTTTACAACAGCCTCTCCTTTTTCAACAACTATTTTTCCTTTCGCTATTACCATATCTATATCTAAACTTTCTTCGTCTACTATTACAAAATCTGCATCTCTTCCTTCTGTTATCCTTCCCTTATTATCAAGCTTAAGTATATTTGCTACATTAGAAGTTATTACTTTTATAGCCTCTTCTATTGGTACCTTATGTTCTTTTATACTCTCTTTAACCTCTCTATATAAACTTGATACTGAGCATATTCCTAACCCTACTAAATGTCCTTGTTCATCAAATTTAGGCATACTTCCATTAGCATCTGAAGAAAATGTTATATGTTCTATATCTACTCCATTTCTTAAAAGAGTTGATAATCCTTCACCGGCTCTTATTTCTCCTGGCTCTAAAAAGTTAGGATCACTACTTGTTGTTAAATCTATAAAACCACCTTTTTTTGCATATAATTCACCTTCATAGAATAACTTATCACTTCTATTTATATGAGTTGGTAATACTTGCGTTGGTGGAATCTCTGTTTCATCTATTAATTTAGATAAATATTCTAACTTTCTTGCTCCATTTCCTAAATGAACATTAACTATCCCAGCCTTTCCAGATAACAAGCCTCCAACTCTAGCACTAGCTACTGTATTTACGAAATCTTGAAATGTTGCTTGAGAACTTCTATGATCCGATAACGCTACTTCTCCAACTCCTATAACTTTGTCGACCATCATCATATCCCCTTTTATACTATCTGTAATGGTCTTTACAGGAATCTCATAAGAACCTGTATAACAATAAGTAGTTATGCCCTCTTCTTCTAATCCTTTAGCTTTTGCAATTAATGATCTCATATTTCTACATACTCCATCAGTTCCAATACATCCTACTACTGTCGTTACTCCAGCCTCTATTAGCGTTGATAACTGCATCTCTGGTGTACGTGTCTTAAATCCACCTTCACCACCTCCACCTAATATATGAACATGATTATCTATAAATCCTGGATAAAGTAGCTTTCCTTTCCCATCAATTATTTCTATTGCTACAAAATTATTTGGAATTTCTACATTATCATATATTCCTTCAATTTTATTTGAAGTTATTACTACATCTTTAATTCCTAAATCTTCTGGCGCGTAAACATGAATATTCTTAATAACAGTAATCATTATTCTCCTCCTATAATTTTCTTAAAAACTTTATCTAAGTTATATTTTTATCCTATTAATATTATTAGTTACAAATAAAATATTAGTCCTAATATTGCTGCAATAACTATAACTAAAATTGGATGTACTTTCTTGGAGACTAATATAATTCCTATTATTATAGTTATAATTATGCTTTTTAAATCTACGTATGATTCTTTAGCTAAATCTATAAATGCATATATTATTAAAGCTATAAGTATAGGTCTCATACCAGCTAATATAGCCTTTACAGTAATCGATTCTTTAAACTTATCTAATATCTTATTTATAATTGTTACTAATATAAACGATGTTGTTATAACTCCTAATGTTGCTACAACACTACCACCTACTCCTCCAACTTTATATCCTACAAATGTTGCTGAATTTATCGCTACAGGTCCTGGTGTCATTTGTGATATTCCTATTATGTCACTAAATTGAGACATTGATATCCAACAATTATTTTCTACTATTTCCCTCTTCATAAAAGGTAACATTGCATAACCCCCGCCAAAGCTAAATGTTCCAATCTTTAAGAAAACAAAATAAAGTTTAATTAATATCTCCATATATTACACCTGCTTTTTTAAGAATATAACTCCATATAATCCTGAAATAATTATTACCAATACAGGGTGTATATTAAAAAATGCCAAAGCAATTATTCCAACAATTATAGTTATTAGTGTTCTTATATTCTTCTCTAGACCTTTTGAAAGGCTTATTGCTCCAATTAAAACTAGCATTGGAACTGCTGCTGTTATTCCTTTAAAAGCCGCATTTACATAATAGTTATCTCTAAATTTCATAAAAAAAACTGCAATGATTAGAATGATTAAAAATGATGGTAATATTACAGCAAGTAATGCTACCATCGCACCTATAAATCCACCAATTTTATATCCTAAAAATACTGAAGTGTTAACAGCTAAAGCTCCTGGTAAACTTTGAGAAACAACCAAAATATCCAAAAATTCCTCTTTACTAATCCATCCTTTATTTACTACCACTTCCTCTTCTATTAGTGGTATCATTGCATATCCTCCTCCAAAGGTAAATGTCCCAATCTTAAATATTGATAAAAATAGTTCTAAAGACTTTTTCATAATCTCCTCCATAATTTACCTTTATTCTTTCTTACTGTGAGTATATGATACTTCAATAATCTATAGTTTAAATTTAACAATTTATGATATATTTTTCAATTATTAATAAATAAAAAAAGTACGCCTATTCAGCGTACTTTTTTATCTATTGTTAATTATTTTAATATTACTCTTGTTCTAATATTATCTTCTTAGCTGTTAATATTGATGTAGCACTCATTGAGAATTCATCTAGTCCGTATTCTACTAATGTTGGGATAGCAGCTTCATCTCCTGCCATTTCTCCACACATTCCAACCCACTTACCGTGTTTGTGAGCTCCATCTATAGTCATTTTTATTAATCTTAATACAGCTGGGTGCATTGGATTGTAAAGGTATGATACCTTCTCACTCATTCTGTCTGCAGCTAATGTATATTGGATTAAGTCGTTAGTTCCGATTGAGAAGAAGTCTACGTGCTTAGCTAATTCATCAGCCATAACTGCTGCAGCTGGAATTTCAACCATGATACCCCATTGAGTTGTATCTGAAGTTTTAACTCCTTCAGCATGTAATTCTGCTCTACATTCTTCAACGAATGCTTTAGCTGCTTGGAATTCTTCTAATCCTGAAATCATTGGGAACATTACACAAAGATTTCCGTATACAGAAGCTCTTAATAAAGCTCTTATTTGAACTCTGAATATGTCTTTTCTATCTAAACATAATCTTATAGCTCTATATCCTAAGAATGGGTTCATTTCTTCTGGTAATGGTAAGTATGGTAATACTTTATCCCCACCGATATCTAATGTTCTAATAACGATTTGCTTACCGTTAGCTTTTTCTAAAACAGTTTTGTAAGCTTGGAATTGTTCTTCTTCAGTTGGAGCTGACTCTCTATCCATGTATAAGAATTCAGTTCTGAAAAGACCTACACCGTCTCCACCATTAGCTAATACTTGATCTATATCTTCTGGCTTACCGATGTTACCACAAACTTCAATTCTCTTTCCTGATTTAGTTACAGTCTTAACTTCGATAAGTTTCTTTAACTCTTCTTGTTCTGCTGCAAATCTTTCTTTCTTAGCTATATACTCAGCAATAACTTCTTCTGATGGATTGATTATTGCAAATCCTTCTATACCATCAACGATGATTGAATCACCATTTTTAACTGATTTAGTTATATCTCCTAAACCAACTACAGCTGGGATTTCTAAAGTTCTAGCCATGATAGCAGAGTGAGAAGTTCTTCCTCCGATATCAGTTAAGAAACCTACAACTTTTGATCTATCTAATTGAGCTGTATCTGATGGAGTTAAGTCGTAAGCAACAACTACAGTATTTGCTTCAGTTATAGCAAATCCACTTCCACCTTTTCCTGCTAAGTTAGAGATGATTCTCTTAGAAACGTCTTTAATATCAGCAGCTCTTTCTCTCATATAGTCATCTTCCATTGATTCGAAAATCATAACAAATGTATCTGTAACGCTTTGAACTGCTTTCATAGCATTTAAGCTGTCACCTTCAATAGTCATTTCCATTTGACCTGTGAATTCTGGGTCATCTAATAAAGTTAAATGAGCTTCAAAAACTTGTGCTTCGTGCTCTCCTATTTCTGCAAGGGTTTTTTCTTTTATAGCTGTTAATTGTTCTTTAGAAGCGTCTAAAGCTTTCTTTAAGCTTTCTTTTTCAGCAGCTACGTCTGAAACTTTAGCATCAGTTATAACTATTTCTTCATGTTCTTGTATGAATACTTTACCTATTGCATAACCCTTTGATGCAGCAATACCTTTTTTCATTATTGAATTCCTCCCTATACTTAAGCATAAATCTTGTTGTTCTTAAGTTAAAAATTAATTAAAATTTTTATCAAATAATTATCACTAATTTTCATTATAACATATTTTTTATTATTGTTAATAAAAATTGTTTACATTTTTTCCAATCTGAAAAAAATTCTATATTATTTTCCTATAAATCATCTATTAATGTGCTTGCTTTTGCATATGCTGTTGACTTAGCTTCAAAAAAATCTGTTTTTACTGAATTTGCATCTGATAAAGTGTCTACCCAATTAGCAGGATTTTTATCATATCCTTCATATAAAGGCGTTAAACCTATCTCTTTTAATCTTTTATTACCTAAATATTTTATATACGACTCTATCATATTTTTATTTATTCCTTGGATATTATCTCCGATAACATAATGACCCCAATTTATTTCATTTTCCACTCCACATCTCATCATTTCCCTTAATTCCTCTTTAAGTTCATCCGTAAATAAGGTTTCCTCTTCTCGTTGAAGTTCTCTCATTATGTTTCTAAATAACCAAAGGTGTGTATTCTCATCTCTATTTATATATCTTATTTCTTGAGCTGAACCTGGCATTTTACCATTTCTCTCCAAATTATAGAAAAACATAAATCCTGAATAAAAATATATACCTTCTAATATATAGTTTGCCATTATAGTCTTAATCAAATTCTCTTTTGTAGGTGATTCTATAAAATTATTATATAAATCTCCTATAAATTTATTTCTAGTTAATAAAATTTCATCATCTTTCCATTGATAAAGTATTTCATTTCTTTTTTCTGGTGAACATATAGTATCTAACATATAACTATAGCTTTGAGAGTGAACAGCTTCTTGGAAAGCTTGAATTGTTAAACACAAATTTACTTCACTAGCTGTGATGTAATTATTTATATTACTCAAATTAGCAGTTTGTATTGAGTCTAAAAATATTAAAAAAGATAATATTTTATCATAAGCTGTTCTTTCTTCTGTTGTTAATTTATTATAATCTTTCAAATCTTGAGAAAGATTAATTTCTTCTGGTATCCAGAAATTATTCATTCCTTGTCTGTACCAATCAGCAACCCAACTATACTTCATATTATTAAAATCATTTAAGTTAGTTGTATTTCCATTAATCATCCTCTTCTTACTTATATCTATATCACCATTTTCATTAAATAATGGCTTTCTATTAACATTCATCTCTCATTTCTCCTCACTTCTTTTTTAGTGACAAATTTAAAATTACAAGTTACTAATAAAATTTTCTAAAATAACCTCAGTTGATTTTATTCCTTAAGTTTTAACTCACTTTAAGTTGTAACTGTTTTAAGCTGAACAGCTTTCACAATCTGAAACAGTTAATGATTTAGATCTTACATAATAAATTGATTTAACACCACATTTACATGCTTCTATATATAGGTTCATTATTTGTCTCATTGTATAATCTGTAGTTATATATAAATTAAATGATTGTCCTTGATCTATATGTCTTTGTCTTATTCCATTTACTTGTATGCATAATTTTTGTTCTATGTTATACGCTGAATTATAATACCAGAAGTTTTCCCAACTTAAATTTGGAGCTGTTTTTGGTATTATACTTCCCTTTTTCTCCTCTAACCAGAATCTTGCCATAACAGGGTCAACACCTTCAGATGTTCCAGCTATAGTAGCAGTAGAGCCATTTGGAGCAACCGCAAATAGGTATCCATTTCTCATTCCAAATTCTTTAACATTTTCTCTTAATTCATTCCACATTGGTGAGTTATATTGTCTTAAATCAAAATAATCACCTGTCTGCCAATCAGACCCTTCAAAATATGTATACGAACCTTTTTCTTTTGCTATATTAACACTAGCTTTTATTGCATAGAAATTAATCTTTTCATACACTTTATCAGCAAACTCTAGATGCTTATCTTCTGTCCAATGAATTTTATTATTAGCTAGCATATGATGATAACCACTTGTTCCAAGACCTATAGCTCTGTATTTCTTATTAGTAACTTCTGCAAATGGTACCGCATAATAATTTAGATCAATTACATTATCCATAGCTCTTATTTGAGTTTCTACTACATACTCAATTTCTTTATCTGAATTTACATCTATATTTCCTAAAACTACTGATGAAAGATTACATACTACAAAATCTCCAGCTTTAGTTTTTTCTACTATTATTTTGTCTCCATCTTCATCAATTATTTCTGTTTGTTGTATGTCCATAGCACTTGTATTTTGCATTATCTCTGTACAAAGATTTGAAGAATATATCATACCTTTATGCTTATTAGGATTCATTTTGTTTGCTGTATCCCTATAAAAAGCAAATGGAGTTCCTGTTTCTGCCGCACTCTTTATAATTAATCTAACTATATCTTTAACAGACATTACTCTTTTTTCTATTCTTTCATCATTAACACATTCATAGTATTTTTCTTCCCATTCTTCTCCATAGAAATCTTCAAGATTATATCCTTTTACAGTTCTTATTTCGTGTGGACACATCATATACCAATCTGCATCTATATTAGACTCAGCTAGCTTCCAGAAAAGATTAGGATAACAAAGCCCTGGGAATATATCGTGAGCTTTCTTTCTATCATCACCATTATTTGTTCTTAACTGTAAAAATTCTGGTAAATCTTTATGCCAAGCATCTAACCATATTGCAACTGATCCATTTCTAACTCCTAATTGGTCTACTGCAATAGCTGTATCATTAAATAATTTTATCCATGGTATTACTCCGCCTGCAGCTCCTTTAAATCCTCTAATAGTAGAACCCATAGCTCTTACTTTACCAAGATATATTCCCATTCCTCCACCGAATTTAGAAACCTCAGCAAAATTGTCTAATGATTTATATATTCCCTTCAAGCTATCATCTACTGTATCTATAAAACACGAACTCAATTGATAGAATGGTTTTCTTGCATTTGACATAGTTGGTGTTGCCATAGTTGCTTTAAGCGAACTTAAAACATCATAGAATCTTTTTGCCCAATATAATCTTTCCTCTTTTTTTTCTGGAATTGCTAAATGCATAGCTATACCCATAAACATCTGTTGAGGTGCTTCTAAAACAGCTCTACTAAAGTCTTGAATTAGATACCTCTTTGCTAATAAATCTATTCCGCTATATGTAAAAATTAAATCTCTCTCTGGTTTTATAAATTTCTCTAATTCATCTATATCATCTTTAGAATAACTGTTTAATATATACTCTCCATATAATTTTTTTTCTGTCATATTATTTATGAAGCTATAAAAATCATTATATACATTAGAATCTTCTTCTAATTCTCTGTTTTTTCTTATGTCATCATACAGTTTATCTATATATAATTTTGAAGCTACATATTGCCACTTTGGTTCACTATCTGTTGTTAACTCAAGTGAAATTTGAATTACTGACTTTCTAATCTCATCATTACTCATTGACGGTCTTATTATATTTTCACAACTCTCTATTAGCTTCTTACTTGTATAGATTTCATTTTCCCCTTCTAATCCTTCAACTGCATAGTTACATATTCTTTGTAAATATCCCATAGTTTCCTCCACCATATATAGTATACTTTACTCTTTTTTTCAACACTCTGACACAATATATTGTTAATTATAACTTTGCTATATATACTTGTAAAATTAAAAAATAAATAAAAAAAGAGAAAATAACATATTTTCCTCTCACTTGCTTAAATTATCTATTATTTTTAATAATTAATAACTATTACTATTTAATATATATTATCGTAATTGTCAATATTTTATTGCTAATTTTATTAAAATAATATTAACATCTCTTAGAAACTAATATATAATCAAACTTATGAAAAATAATAATTGTAACATGAGGTGCACTAATGAAAGATTTACTTAAATCAAAAAACTTTTATATTGATGTAGTAGTTATAATTTTAGGGTGTTTTATCTACTCACTAGGAGTTAATCTTTTCTTAACTAATGCAAAACTTGTAAGTGGAGGGGTTACAGGAATAGCTCTTATTTTACAATATGTATCTGATATTCCATCAGGTATTACTGTATTCCTATTAAATATTCCTTTATTTTTTATAAGTTATAAATTTCTTAGTAAAAGATTCACTCTGTATACCGCTATAGGTATGCTTTCTATTTCATTATCATTAATAATTACTAAACCATTATCAGCATTAATTCAAGTTAACGACATACTATTATACTGTATATACGGTGGAGTCTTATGTGGTATTGGTATGGGGCTTGTATTTTATAGAAATGGTTCTACTGGTGGAATAGATATTATAACTATGGTAATTAGAAAAAAATATTCTAATTTTGAAATTGGTAAACTTAATTTTGGATTCAACTTAATTATAGTTGCTATTGCTGCAATTATTTTCGGTTTACCACAAGCGCTTTATACACTTATCTCTATGTTCATACAAGGAACTATTTTAGATAAAGTATTAAATGGATTTACAAGTAAGAAATTATTATTAATTCTTACAGAAAAAGAAAACGAAATTATAAATTACGTTATAAATGACTTGCACCGTGGTATTACATCAATTATGGCTGAAGGTGAATACACTCACAGTAAGAAGAAGATGTTATATGTAGCTATTACCTCTTCACAATTTATTAGTTTAAAAAATAAAATTCTTCGTATTGACCCTAAAGCATTTATTACAATAATTGATGCTTCAGAAGTTAAAGGTAAAGGATTCATAAACATATAGTTAAAAATCAAGAGTTAAAAGTTAAAGATGAAACTACTAATATAGTTTCTAATACAATAAAATTATTATAATTTTATTCTTTAACTTTTAACTCTTATCTATTAACCTTTCGTGTTATTTCCCCGGCAATGTCTATTAATTGCTATTATCATTAGTATTATTACTATTTTCATTAAAATATCTATCTATTCCTAAAGAAATTCCATCAACTATTAAATTTTGATGTTCTTCACTCTTTAACTTTACTTCCTCTTCAGGATTGGATAAAAAGCCACATTCAACTAATATTGATGCTCCATCAAACTTATCTCTTAAAATCAAATATGCCTCACCAGCAGGCTTAGCTACTCTTTTATTATTATCTTTAATTGTTTCTTTTAATGAATCTTGAACTATATTAGCTAATGTTGAGCTCTTATCATTAGACGCATACCAAACCTGTGCTCCATAACACTTGCTTTGCGCAAACATATTTTGATGTATAGAGACAAATATATCACAATTAGTTTCTATCTTCATCTCTGTTCTTCTTTTTAAATCATCACGCTTCTTCTCTCTAATAGTACTACCTTTTTGGTATAATCCTTCATCTTCATCTCTAGTCATATATACTGTATATCCCTTACTAACTAGTTTTTCTTTAAGCTTTGTAGCTATTTGGAGATTAATATCCTTTTCTATAGTTCCATTTTTAGATTGAGCTCCTCCATCAATTCCTCCATGACCAGGATCTATTAATATAACTTTAGAATCATCACTTTCTACATTTGCTTTTGCAGACACTGTACAAATTGATAATAAAATAAAAATACTAAATACAAATATAATAATCTTCTTCATATTATTCCTCCAATATACATATCTGATATTAGTATTCTTTAATGTATCACTCTTTATACCATTCTACATTTATTAAATTTTTTAAAGTAACGGAATAAAAAAAGATGTTATAAGGTTTAATTCTACAACATCTTTTTCAAAATTATTAATTATTTTCTATAACACTTTCAGCTATATTAGTTGAATGGTCCCCTATTCTTTCAAGGTTACTTAATAAATCCAGATAAACTGCACCTGCATAAGCGTTACAAGTTCCATCATATAATCTCTTTATGTGTAAATCTCTGAATTTTCTTTGCTTTTTATCTATTTGAGCTTCTACTTCCATAACAGTTTTAGCTTTTTCAACATCTCTATTTTCATAACTTTCAATAGATATATCTACAGCTTGTAACGTCGATTCATAAATAGACTTTAACTCTTCTAAAGCTTCAGCACTATACTCTAATTTTTTATTTATCTTTTGAATTGTTAAATCTGCAAGGTTTTCTGCATGATCTCCAATTCTCTCTATATCATTAACTATATGGAATGTAGCTGCAACTATATTCTTTTCTTTATCTGATAATTCACACTTAGACAACTTAACTAAATAAGTAGTGATACATTCTTCAAGAATATTTATTACATTTTCATTTTCATAAACTTTTTGAGCTAATTTTTCATCGTTATTATTGAATGCACTCATAGCTAACTCTAAACTCTTTTTAGATTTATTAGCCATTCTAATAGTTTCCTTAATAACTTGTCCCGCTGCAATTACTGGTGTTTCTAATAATCTATCATCAATATACTTAACTCCAGCCTTTTCGTCATCATCATCACCAGGTATTAATCTAGTAACTATCTTAATTAAGACAGGTATCAATGGTACCATTATTACTGTATTAACTATATTAAATATAGTATGTGAGTTTGCTATTTGTCTACTTACATCTGAAGTAAATCCTGCAACAAAGTTTCCTAATAAATGACTTGCTATAAATGGTAAGAATATTACTGTACCAACTATATTAAATATTAAATGTAATAAGGCTGCTCTATGTGCAGTTTTATTAGTTCCAACTGTAGCTATCATTGCTGTTACACAAGTACCTATATTACATCCCATTATAATTGGTAATGCTTGATTTATATCTAATGCTCCAGCTGTTGCTAATGCAACTAAAATACCTGTAGTCGCTGAAGAACTTTGTAATATTGCAGTTATTACTGCCCCTGCAAGAACTCCTAAGAATAAGTTTCCTCCAACTGTTGATAATATTTGTTGGAATACTATTGAGTCTGTTAAAGGCTTCATTGCTGAGCTCATTGACCCCATTCCAGTGAATAAAATACCAAATCCTAAAATAATATTACCAATTTCTCTTTTTCTCTTTACCTTTACAAACATAACTATCATAGCACCAATAAAAACAAATATTGGAGCTATTGTGCTTAATTTAAAAGCTACAAGTTGAGCAGTTATTGTTGTACCAATATTAGCCCCCATTATGATTCCTGCTGCTTGTGCAAGATTCATAAGACCTGCATTAACAAATCCTACTACCATTACTGTGGTAGCACTACTACTTTGAATGACTGCAGTTACTATTGCACCAACTGTAACCGCTATAATTGGATTCTTAGTTACTTTTTCAAGTATCTTTTTTAATCCTTCTCCTGCAGCATTTTCAAGACCATCTCCCATTAACTTCATACCATAGATAAATAGTCCTAAACCGCCTAATAATTTGATTATAACCATTAAAGTATCCAAAATAATAATCTCCTTTTCTCCATATAAATGAAACTCCTTCCCCTATAAGAACATGTGCAAGTTTCACTTACAAAATATAAAATTTTGATTCTCACTTATTACAAATTTATATTACAGAGTAAGTTTACAATACTTCTTAACAATTGTTAAGCGTTGTATCTATTTTTTAACATAGATTTAATATAACTAAATTTACCTTAGCTAAAAATAAATAATTATCTAGAATAAATTAATGAATATGTTGATATAAAAAAAGAGAGGTAAAAAACCTCTCTTGGAACACCAAACTATCTCTTAGAGAATTGTGGAGCTCTTCTAGCCTTTTTAAGACCGTATTTCTTTCTTTCCTTCATTCTTGGGTCTCTTGTTACGAAACCAGCTTTCTTTAATTCAGATTTTAAGTTTTCATCTGATTTTATTAAAGCTCTAGTTATTCCGTGTCTGATAGCTCCAGCTTGACCTGTGAATCCACCACCGTGAACATTAACTAAAACGTCGAACTTTTCCTTAGTTCCTGTTAAAACTAATGGTTGGTTAACGATCATTCTTAAAGTTTCTAAACCGAAGTATGTTTCGATATCTCTTTTATTGATAACTACATTACCATTTCCTGGTACAAGTCTTACTCTTGCAACTGATTTCTTTCTTCTTCCAGTACCCATGTATTGAACTTTTGCCATTTTTTATTCCTCCTCCCGAGATTGTATTAGTACTTTAATTCAAGTACTTCTGGTTTTTGAGCTTCGTGATTGTGCTCAGCACCTCTATATACTTTTAATTTTCCAAGCATTTTTCTTCCTAATACTCCTGATGGAAGCATTCTTCTAACAGCTTCTTCCATAGCGAATTCTGGCTTCTTAGCTAAAACTTCTCTATATGGAGTTTCCTTTAATCCACCAACGTATCCGCTGTATTTTCTCATCATTTTTTGATCTAACTTCTTACCAGTTAAAACAACTTGTTCAGCATTGATTACTATTACGTGATCTCCGCAGTCAACGTTTGGTGTGAATGTTGGCTTGTTCTTTCCTCTTAAGATAGAAGCAACTTGAGAAGCAACTCTTCCTAGTGGCTTTCCAGCAGCGTCAACAACATACCATTTTCTTTCAACTTCTTGTGGTTTTGCAATGTATGATTTCATGTTTTTCCCTCCCTGAACTTACATTTAAAGTAATTTTTTATAATTACCGATTTATGTTAAGATCCTGGGCTAGCGGATCTTACCTACATAAATATTCTAACAAACAAAACTTATTATAATACACGGTTTCGGGTGTGTCAACAAATTTTTAAATTTTTTTAATAATAAACTTCTTTAAGAAATAATCCTTTTGCAGGTACACAGAATCCTGCTAATTTCCTATCTTTTTTTAATATAATTTCTTTGATATCTTCCGGTTTAGTTTTTCCACGGCCTACTTCAATAAGTGTTCCAACTATTATTCTAACCATATTATATAAAAAACCATCACCTGTAACAGAAATTTTTATTATTTCATCTTTTTCTTCTACTTTCAAATCGAAAATAGTTCTTACAGTTCCTTTTACTGAGCTTCCTTGACTTCTAAACGCAATGAAGTCATGAGTTCCTATAAAGTATTTTGCAGCTTCTTTCATAGCCTCTACGTTTAAATCATACTTAGGATGATATGAATAGTTTCTAAGTAGGGCTGAAGGAGCCTCAGTATTTAAAAGATTATATTCATAAGTCTTTCCTTTTGCGTTATATCTCGCATGAAATTCGTCATTTACAGCTTCTGATTTAATTATAACTATATCATCAGGTAATTTAGTATTTAACGCTTCTCTAAACCTGTTTGGAGGCACAGAACTATTAGTCTTAAAGTTAGCTACAAAACCTTTTGCATGAACTCCTGCGTCTGTTCTAGATGATCCTATAACTTCACTATTTTCCTTAGTAATAGAAGCAATAGCCTGTTCTATTGCTTCTTGTATACTTATTTTATCTTTTTGTCTTTGCCATCCATAATAATTTGTTCCATCATATTCTATTGTTAGCTTTATATTATTCACATTATCACCTTATTGATTTAATATTACATAGCAAATCTTATTGCAAAACTTGCTATAACTAAAAGTGAGAAAACACCAAAGGCTATAAAGTCTCTTGATGAGAACTTTAATACCTTCATTCTAGTTCTTCCCGCTCCCCCTCTATAGCATCTTGCCTCCATTGCCATTGCTAACTCATCAGCTCTTCTAAATGAGCTAATAAATAGTGGTACAAGTAATGGAATTAAACTCTTCGCCTTTTGAATTATACCACCTGTTTCAAAATCTGCTCCTCTTGCCTTTTGAGCTTTCATAATCTTATCAGTCTCATCTATTAATGTAGGTATAAATCTTAAAGCAATTGTCATCATCATAGCTAATTCATGTGCTATTTCTTTACCTATAGGTCTTAATAGTCTTTCTATACCATCTGTAAGCTCTATAGGTGATGTAGTTAGTGTTAATACTGAAGTACCCATTATTAATAATACTAACCTTACAGCCATGAATACAGCTGTTCTTATTCCCTCTTCATATATCTTAATAAAACCAAATTCAAATAATAAAGCTCCGCCTCTTAACATAAATATGTTTAATACTGCAGTTAAAATTATTAAGAAAAATACTGGTTTTAAACCTTTATATAAATATCTAGGGGGTATTTGTGAAATGTATACCACCAATGCTAAAAAAGCAACAACAAACGCATACCCTACAAATTTATCAATTACAAATAAGCAAACTATAAATAATATTGATAATAATATCTTAGTTCTAGGGTCTAGCTTATGAACAAATGAATCGCCAGGCAAATATTGTCCTATAGTTATATCCTTAATCATAATTACTTTTCTCCCATATTAATTTTTTTATCATTCAGAAGAACTCTTAATAATTCCTTTTTACACTGTTCAACTGTAAATATCTCATCAGAAACATTAAATCCTCTTCTTCTTAATTCTCTCATTAAATAAGTAACCTGTGGTGCTCCTAATCCAATCTCCTCTAATGTATCAATTTCCTTAAATACATCTTTAGGCTCTCCTTGTAACGCTACTTTTCCATGATTCATAACTATTATTCTTTTAGCAAGCTTACCTACATCCTCCATACTATGACTAACTAAAATAATAGTCATTTTATACTCTTCATGAAGCTTTTTAATCTGAGATAAAATATCTTCTCTACCTTTTGGGTCTAATCCTGCTGTAGGTTCATCTAAAATTAAAACTTTTGGTTCCATTGCTATAACACCTGCAATAGCAACTCTTCTTTTTTGTCCACCACTTAACTCAAATGGAGATACATCTTTATATTTTTCATAATCAAGGCCAACCATTTCCATAGCTCTTTTAACTCTAATTAATATCTCATCTTGCCCTAATCCTAAGTTAGTAGGTCCAAAAGCTATATCCTTTTCAATAGTTTCCTCAAATAATTGATACTCAGGATATTGAAATACCAATCCTACTTTTTTTCTTATATCTGATAATTTAACACCTTTTTCAGTTATATCGATATCATCAATTATTATCTTTCCTGAACTTGGTTCTAATAATCCATTTAGATGTTGAATCAATGTTGATTTTCCAGAACCAGTATGTCCTATTAATGCTATAAATTCTCCATCTTCTATATATAAATTAACATCATCTAATGCTTTTTTTTCAAAAGGAGTTTTTGGCATATAGATATGTGTTAAATTCTCTATTTTAATTGACATAACGCACTCACCATCTCATTCACATTTAAAATTTTAGTATCTATATCTATACCAGCTTTTTGTAGCTCATAGCATAACTCTGTAACCTGTGGTACATCTAATCCTATATCTTTCATTTTCTTAACTTGTGAAAAGACATCTCTAGGTATTCCTTCTAAAATAACTTTACCACCATCCATAACTATAACTCTATCAGCTTCTGCAGCTTCATCCATATAGTGAGTTATTAATACAACAGTTATTCCATATTTCTTATTTACCTCTTTTATATTACGTAAAACCTCTTTACGTCCTGATGGGTCTAACATAGCCGTAGGCTCATCAAATATTATACATTTAGGCTTCATTGCTAAAATACCTGCAATAGCAATTCTTTGCTTTTGTCCACCTGATAATAAATGTGGAGCATGTTTCTTATATTCAAGCATACCTACTTTTTCTAGAGCTTCATCAACTCTTTGTCTAATTTCCTCAGGAGGTACTCCTAAATTCTCTGGTCCAAAAGCTACATCTTCTTCAACTATAGTAGCGACTAATTGATTATCTGGATTTTGAAAAACCATGCCTGCTGCTGCTCTTATTTCCCATAAATTATTATCCTCTGAAGTATTTAATCCATTTACAACTACAGTTCCTTCACTTGGTAATAATAAAGCATTCATATGCTTTGCTATCGTTGATTTTCCTGATCCATTATGTCCTAATATAACTAGAAATTCCCCTTTTTCTACTTCAAGATTTACACCATTGATAGCATATTTTGGAGCTTTATCTTCAAAATTATCATATTTAAAAACTAAGTTCTTACACTCAATCATTTTTGTCAATTCAATCCCTCCCTTAGAAAGTAATAATAAATATCATATAAAAACTTTATATTTTTTCCATAAATTAATTATATATCATGTTAAATTATTTACAAGTGTATATACTTTAAGTAAAAAGTTAAAATTTTTATATAATATCTAATTATATACAAAATGGGGATTAAGTATTAACTTAATCCCCTAATATATTATACTAATTCAAGTATAACAACTTCAGCTCCGTCCCCTCTTCTAGGGCCTTTTTTAATCATTCTAGTATATCCACCATTTCTGTCAGCATACTTTGGAGCGATTTCTTCAAATAAAGTTTTAACTACTTCTTCTTCTAAAACGTAAGATAAAACTTGTCTTCTAGCGTGAAGATCTCCTCTCTTAGCAAGAGTGATCATTTTTTCAGCTATACTTCTAGCTTCTTTAGCTCTTGTTTCAGTAGTCTCTATTTTACCATGCTTTAAAAAGCTTGTAACAAGACTTCTTAACATAGCTCTTCTTTGGTCTGTAGAAAGACCTAACTTACGATAACCTGCCATGGAATTTACCTCCTTACTTACTACTCGTCGCTTAGTTTTAAGCTTAAGCCTAATTCCTTAAGCTTTCTTTCAACTTCTTCTAAGGATTTCTTTCCTAGATTTCTAACTTTCATCATGTCGTCCATTGATTTGTTAGCTAATTCTTGAACAGTGTTGATACCAGCTCTCTTTAAACAGTTATATGATCTAACTGAAAGATCTAGTTCTTCAACTGTCATTTCTAGGACTTTTTCCTTTTTGTCTTCTTCTTTTTCTATCATAATTTCAACGTCGTTAGTAGCTACTCCTAAAGACATGAATAACTTAAAGTGCTCAATTAAAATCTTAGCTGATAAACTTATAGCTTCATCAATCTTAATAGTTCCATTAGTCCAGATTTCTAAAGTTAACTTATCGTAGTCAGTAATTTGACCAACTCTTGTATTTTCTACAGTGAAGTTAACTCTTTTTACTGGAGTGTATATAGAATCAACAGCTATTGCTGATAAAGGAAGTTCATCACTCTTATTTTTATTTTGAGTAACGTATCCTCTACCTCTGTTAACAGTTAACTCCATATATAACTTTCCGTTATCGTCTAAAGTTGCAATATGTAGGTCTTTGTTTACAACCTCAACGTCTCCATCTGTTTTTATATCTGCACCTGTTACTACTCCAGGTCCTTGAGCATCTATGTAGATAGTCTTTGGACCTTCACCTTCCATTGTTAATGCTAAAGATTTAATGTTTAAGATTAACTCAGTAACATCTTCTTTAACACCTTGTACAGTTGAGAATTCATGTAATACTCCGTCAATTTTAACTGATGTAGTAGCCACACCTGGAAGTGATGATAAAAGTATTCTTCTCATAGCATTTCCAAGTGTTATACCGTAACCTCTTTCAAGTGGTTCTACTACATACTTACCGTAAGTACCATCTTCATTCGATTCTATACACTCGATTATTGGCTTTTCTATTTCTAACATGTACAAACCCTCCTTATATTTAAAATGGCAACCTTATTACGAGGGCAACTGATTCCATACTTAAATCTAAGATATATTCGTTTTAAAACAAATATTAATTTATTATTTGCTGTATAACTCAACGATTAGAGTTTCGTTAACTGGTACGTCAATGTCTTCTCTAGCTGGTTCAGCAACTACTTTACCTTCATAGTTTTCAACGTTAGCTTCTAACCATTTTGGTAATGTCTTTGGATTTTCAACAAATGTCTTGAACTTTTCAGTTCCTCTGCTCTTTTCGCAAACAGCAATTACGTCATTTACTGAAACTCTGTATGAAGGGATATCTACCTTCTTACCATTTACTAAGAAATGTCCATGAGTAACTAATTGTCTAGCTTCGTTTCTTGAAGCACCATATCCTAATCTGTAAACAACGTTATCTAATCTCATTTCTAGTAACTTAAGTAAGTTTTCACCTGTGATACCTTTCATGTGATCAGCCTTTTCATAATATGTTCTGAATTGGCTTTCTAAAACTCCGTATATTCTTCTAGCTTTTTGCTTTTCTCTTAATTGTACTCCGTAGTTTGACATCTTCTTCTTAGCTGCGCCATGTTGTCCTGGTGCATAGCTTCTTCTTACGAAAGCACATTTATCTGTATAACATCTATCTCCCTTAAGGAATAGCTTTTGACCTTCTCTTCTACATAATCTACATGTAGCTCCAGTATATCTTGCCATTCGTTACACCTCCTGTTGAATTTATATAATAACTAGACTCTTCTTCTTTTTGGTGGTCTACATCCGTTGTGTGGAATTGGAGTAACATCTTTAATTAAAGTTACTTCTAATCCAGCAGCTTGTAATGATCTTATAGCTGCTTCTCTACCTGAACCTGGTCCCTTTACGTATACTTCTATACTCTTTAAACCGTGTTCCATAGCTGCTTTAGCTGCAGTTTCTGCTGCCATTTGTGCTGCGAAAGGAGTGCTCTTTCTTGATCCTCTGAATCCTAATGCACCAGCACTTGACCATGATAAAGCATTTCCAGCTGCATCAGTTAAAGTAACTATTGAGTTATTGAAAGTAGATTGAATGTGTGCAGCACCGTGCTCAACATTCTTTCTTTCTTTTCTTCTTCTAGTCTTCTTGACTTGTTTAGCTGCCATGTGTTTCCCTCCTTATTACTTCTTCTTGTTTGCGATAGTCTTCTTAGGACCTTTTCTAGTTCTAGCATTAGTCTTAGTTTTTTGTCCTCTAACTGGAAGACCTTTTCTATGTCTAATCCCTCTATAACAACCGATTTCTACTAATCTCTTAATGTTTAAAGCAACATCTCTTCTTAAGTCACCTTCAACTAATAAGTCTTTAATGTAGTTTCTGATTTCATTTACTTCATCTTCAGTAAGATCCTTAACTCTAGTGTCTGGATTGATTCCAGTAGTAGCTAAAATCTTTTGTGAAGTTGATAAACCTATTCCATATATATATGTTAGACCTATCTCAACTCTTTTTTCTCTTGGTAGGTCAACACCTGCTATTCTTGCCATTAATTTACACCTCCTGATAATTGAAATGCATTTATATTTGCTTGTTTTATTTATAATAAATTTTTAGGTCAATAGGAAAATTCCTATTGTCAGCCGTACCTAAAAACTATTTTCATCTAATTTAACGCCTATATAATAATATTGAAATTTCAGTAAAAAGTCAATATATTAATATTTGTAAATACATATGTCTAATACTTAATTATATTAGCCTTGTTTTTGCTTGTGCTTTGGATTTTCACAGATAACCATTACTTTTCCTTTTCTTCTTATAATCTTGCACTTTTCGCAAATAGGCTTAACTGATGGTCTTACTTTCATCGCTAACCCTCCTTGTTATTTATGGTAAACCAATTAATTGGTTTAATTTATTTAGCTCTCCAAGTAATTCTTCCTCTTGTTAGGTCATATGGAGAAAGTTCTATAGTAACCTTATCTCCAGGTAGAATTCTTATGAAGTTCATTCTTAACTTTCCTGAGATATGAGCTAGAATCTTATGACCACTCTCTAACTCAACTTGGAACATTGCATTAGGTAAAGCTTCTAAAACTACACCTTGCATTTCTATTACATCATCTTTTGACATAAGGTAATCAACCCTCCTTAACAATGCCTTTTTCTTTTAGAAATTTTTTAATCTTTAAATCAGCACCTCTATGTTGAGATATAATTGATGCTTTAATCTCATCATTTACATCTTCTAAAACAATAAAATGTTTTAGTTTTTTCTTCTTCGGCATCTGAATAGTTTTAGTCCTTCCGTTACTAAGAAGGTAATAATCATCATTTAATTTTTTAACAATAACATAATAATGATCCTTATCTCTTCCACATGTTGAAAGAACAACTTTTCCAATTAAGTCATTGTTTTGCAAATTTTTCACCTCGATGATTACCTTAGTCATAAATCTACAAGCCACCTTTTGGTATCATGCGAATTTATAACTAAGCAACACTTATTTAATTAGTGTCAATATTTCCGGCCCATCTGGTAAAATTACAACAGTGTTTTCGTAGTGAGCTGATAAGCTCTTATCTGCAGTAACAACTGTCCAGTCATCACCTGCGGTTTTCACTCTATATGTTCCCATGTTAACCATAGGCTCTATAGCTAGTGCCATACCAGCAACTAACTTGGGACCACGGCCAGGTCTACCAAAGTTAGGAACTTCAGGATCTTCATGAACTGTCTTTCCTATTCCATGACCTACGAAATCTCTTACAACTGAAAAACCATTAGCCTCTATATGATTCTGTATATTATGAGAAATATCAGATAGTCTGTTTCCGACGATAGCAGCTTCAACTCCCTTGAAGAATGATTCTTCAGTTACAGTTATAAGCCTTCTTGCTTCTTCAGAAATTTCACCAACAGCAAAAGTTCTTGCTGCATCACCATGGAAGCCATTTATTTCTGCTCCACAGTCAACGCTGATAATATCTCCTTCTTTTAATACATAACCTCCTGGTATTCCATGAACTACTTGCTCATTAACTGATATACATAGTGAAGCAGGAAATCCATAGAGCCCTTTAAATGAAGGTTTTGCCCCATGCTTAGTTATAAATTCTTCTGCTATTCTATCCAGTTCAGCAGTAGTTACTCCTGGTTTAACCTCTTTTTCAACAAGTAATAAAGTTTCAGCAACGATTTTTCCTGCCTGTCTCATTAGGTCAATTTCTTTTTCAGTCTTAATAATTATCATTAATTAACACTTCCTAATATGCTACAGATACTTTCAAAAACTTCGTTTATAGCTTTAGTTCCATCTACTGTTGATAATAAGTTTTTATTATTATAAAAATCAATCAGTGGTTGTGTTTGTCTTTCGTAGACCTCTAGTCTTTCACTAACTGTCTCTTCAGTATCATCTTTTCTTTGTACTATATCACTTCCGCAAACGTCGCACACACCATCTTTAGTAGGTGGATTGAATTTTACATGATAACTAGCTCCACATGATGGACATACTCTTCTTCCTGTCATTCTTTCAAGAATGAAACTGCTAGGTACTTCTATTGAAAGAGCTGTATCTAACTTTTCATTTCTATCTGCTAAAAATCCTTCTAGGGCTTCAGCTTGAGCAACAGTTCTTGGAAAACCATCTAATAGATATCCATTTTTACAGTCTTCCCAAGTAAGTCTATCCTTAACCATATTAATAGTTACTTCATCTGGAACTAACTGACCTTTATCCATGTAACTCTTTGCTTCTATTCCTAGAGGGGTTCCTTCAGAAATATTCTTTCTAAAGATATCCCCAGTAGAAATATGTGGTATAGAATATCTATTACTAATTGATTTTGCCTGTGTTCCTTTTCCAGCCCCAGGAGGACCTAATAATACTATCTTCACGGGCATCATCTCCATTATTAATCTATTTTAAGAATCCTTGATAGTGTCTCATTACTAATTGTGAATCAAGTTGTCTAGAAAAATCTAATCCAACTCCGATTAAAATTAATACAGATGTTCCACCGAATTGAATTCCTTTGAATGCTGTATAATTATTAACTATTGTTGGTAATACTGCTAAAACCGCTGCAAATACTCCTCCGATTAAAGATACTTTAGTAAGTAACTTTTCAAAATACTTCTCTGTTGGAACTCCTGGTCTAACACCTGGAATAAATCCTGCAGATTTATGAAGATTTTCAGCCATTTCATCTGGTTTAAAAGTGATTTGAGTATAGAACCAAGTAAAGAATATAGTGAACGCAGCATAGAATACTGGGTACATCCATGTTTCTTTATTGAATATACTATATGGACTATGTAAAATCCATGTCGACCAACTCTTACCAGGGAAGAAATTAGCTATTGTCTCAGGGAACATCATTACTGACATTGCAAAGATTATAGCAATAACCGCTGATCCTATTATACTTAGTGGAATATGTGTAGATTGACCTTTCATAACCTTGCTTCCAACAGCTTTACCAGCATATTGAACAGGCACTCTTCTCTCTGCTAATGAGAAGAAAATACTTATTGCTAGTAGTGCAACTACAGCTACTAAGAATATGGTAATTTCTACTATTCCTACTTGACCAGCTTCCTTTAATGTAAATAATGACATTAAAGTCATTGGTAATTGAGATACGATATTGACAAATATTAATATTGATACCCCGTTACCGAATCCTCTTTGAGTTATTTGGTCTCCAAGCCACATACAGAATGTAGAACCAACTACTAAAGAAATTAATACTACTGCTTTTTCAGCTGTATTTAATCCTGTAGCAGCTCCTTGAGAAGATATCATAGTGAATATTCCCATTGCTAAAACGAATCCTATTCCTATTGATAAGTATCTTGTAATACTTTGTATCTTCTTTCTACCTTCTTCACCTTCTTTAGAAAGTTGTTCTAATGAAGGAATTGCAATTGTTAGTAATTGCACTATGATTGAAGCATTAATATATGGAGAAACTGCTAAAGCAAATATGCTAAAGTTTTTTAAAGCTCCTCCTGATATTAAGTTATAAAAACTTAATAATCCTCCAGATTCAGTTACTTGTGTCAAATATGATGTGTCAATCCCAGGAACAGGAATATGTATCCCTATCCTGAAAATTGCTACTAAAAATATCGTCCATAAAAATTTCTTTCTTAATTCGGGAACCTTCCAGGCATTACGTAGGGTTGATAGCATATTAAATCACCTCAACTTTTCCTCCGGCTGCTTCGATTTTCTCTGCCGCTTGTTTAGAGAATTTGCATCCCTTAACAGTTAGGCTTTTTTCTATAGTTCCGTTACCTAATATCTTAACTCCGTCTAGAACCTTAGATATTACTCTAGTTTCTAATAATAATTCAGGAGTTACTTCTGTACCATTTTCAAATATGTTTAATCTATCAACGTTGATAGAAACGTACTTTTTAGCGAAGATATTTGTGAATCCTCTCTTAGGAAGTCTTCTGTATAAAGGCATTTGACCACCTTCAAAACCAGGTCTTACTCCACCACCTGATCTAGCGTTTTGTCCTTTTTCACCTTTACCAGCGTTTCTTCCTAAACCTGAACCAGTACCTCTACCAACTCTTTTAGGAGCTTTTCTGCTTCCAGCTGCTGGTTTTAATTCATGAAGTTTCATATCTTAGTGCACCTCCTCGTTCTTATACTTCTTCTACTTTTAATAAGTAGTCAACTTTGTTGATCATACCTCTGATTTGAGGAGTATCCTCATGCTCTACAGTCTTGTTGATTTTTCTTAGACCAAGGGCATTTGCAGTAGCGATATGGTCTTTCTTTCTTCCGATTAAGCTCTTAACTAAAGTAACCTTTATCTTTGCCATTGCTTATACCTCCTAACCTAAAATTTCCTCAACAGTTTTGCCTCTTAACTTAGCTATATCTTCAGCTGTTCTTAAGCTTGCTAAACCATTGATTGTAGCATTTACCATGTTTCTTGGATTGTTTGAACCTAAAGACTTAGCTCTAACGTCCTTTAATCCTGCTAATTCAAGGACAGCTCTTGCTGGACCTCCAGCGATAACTCCTGTACCTTCTTTAGCTGGCATTATTAGAACTTTACCAGTTCCAAATTTACCATATATTTCGTGAGGAACTGTTGTTCCAACTATAGCAACGCTAACCATGTTTTTCTTAGCGTCTTCGATACCTTTTTTAATTGCTTCTGGGATTTCGATTGACTTACCCATTCCTACGCCTACGTGTCCGTTTTCGTCACCAACAACAACTAAAGCGCTGAATCTGAAGTTTCTACCACCCTTAACAACCTTAGTAACTCTGTTTATAAAAACAACCTTTTCCTTAAGGTCTAGTGTGCTAGGATCGATTCTCATTGATTTCCCTCCTTGTTTTATTAGAATTTTAAGCCTGCTTCTCTAGCGCTATCTGCTAATACTTGAACTCTTCCGTGATATACGTATCCACCTCTGTCAAATACAACTTCAGTTATACCCTTATCTACAGCTCTCTTAGCGATTAATTCACCAACAAGCTTTGCAGCTTCTTTGTTTCCACCAACTTTTAAGTTTAAATCCTTATCTAAAGTTGAAGCAGATACTAAAGTAACAGCATTTACATCATCTATTATTTGAGCGTATATATTCTTTTCACTTCTATATACTGAAAGTCTTGGTCTTTCAGGAGTACCAGAAACTTTCTTACGTACTCTAAGGTGACGCTTTACTCTACTTGAATTTTTGTCTACCTTTTTAAACATACGGTCCACTCCTTTCTATTATTTCTTACCAGTCTTACCTTCTTTACGTCTGATAACTTCGCCTTCAAACTTAATACCTTTACCCTTATATGGTTCTGGTTTTCTCCATTTTCTTATATCAGCTGCAACAGCTCCAACTACTTGCTTATCTATACCTGATATAACAACTTTAGTAGCTGATGGAGTTTCGAAAGTTATCCCTTCAACTGCTTTTATTTCAACTGGATGTGAGAATCCTAAGTTCATTACTAAGTTTTTACCTTGTAATTGAGCTCTGTAACCAACACCAACTAATTCTAGAGTTTTTTGGAATCCCTTTTCAACTCCTATAATCATGTTGTTGATTAATGCTCTAGTTAATCCATGAAGAGCTCTGTGCTCTTTTACATCGCTAGGTCTAGTTACAACAACTTGGTTGTCTTCAACTGCAATATTAATGTCTTTAGCCATAGTTTTAACTAATTCACCTTTTGGTCCTTTAACAGTAACTACGTTACCTTCAGCAACAGTTACAGTTACACCAGTAGGGATAGCTATTGGTAATCTACCTACTCTTGACATAATCGCACCTCCTATTTTACTTGTTAGATATATATGTTAATCTAGTTAATTTCTCTTTTTAGTTTAGAAACTACCAAACGTAGCAAAGAACTTCTCCGCCTAATCCCATTTTTCTAGCTTCTCTATCAACTACTATTCCTTTTGAAGTTGATATAACAGCAACTCCTAGTCCGTTAAGAACTCTTGGAACTTCGTCTTTCTTACAGTAAACTCTTAAACCTGGTTTAGATATTCTCTTTATACCAGTTATAACTCTTTCTTTGTTTGAGCCATATTTAAGAGCTATTCTCATCATTGGAACTACACCATCATTATATTCTTCAATATTTTTGATGTATCCCTCTTGTAATAATATATTTGCAACAGCCTTCTTTACATTTGAAGAAGGTACTTCTACAACTTCGTGTCTCACAGAATTTGCATTTCTAATACGAGTTAGTAAATCTGCGATAGGATCTGTCATAACCATTTAATTTGCCTCCTTTCACTGGTTCAAGTCTACCAACTTGCTTTTCTACATCCTGGGATTTCACCCTTGTAAGCAAGTTCTCTAAAGCATATACGACAAATACCAAATTTTCTTAGTACTGCATGTGGTCTTCCACATATTCTGCATCTTGTATAAGCTCTTGTAGTGTATTTAGGTGTTTTGCTCCACTTTTCAATAATAGCTTTACGTGCCACAGTTTTCCCTCCTTATTTTTGAGCGAATGGCATTCCAAGGAATCTTAATAATTCTCTTGCTTCTTCGTCAGTTTTTGCACTAGTAACGAAGATTATATCCATTCCTCTAACTTTATCGATTTTATCGTATTCTATTTCTGGGAATATTAATTGCTCTTTAATTCCTAATGAATAGTTTCCTCTTCCATCGAAAGCCTTATCTGAAACTCCTCTGAAGTCTCTAACTCTTGGAAGGGCTATTGACACTAGTTTGTCAGCAAATTCAAACATTTTAGTTCCTCTTAATGTTACTTTGCATCCTAATGCCATGTTTTCTCTTATCTTAAAGTTTGCAACTGATTTCTTCGCTCTAGTTAAGATTGGCTTTTGACCAGTGATTAAAGTTAAATCTGCAACAGCTGATTCTAAAACCTTTTGGTTATCTTTAGCCTCTCCAACTCCCATGTTTATAACTATTTTTTCAAGCTTTGGAACTTCCATAATATTTTTATATCCGAACTTTTCAATCATCGCTTGAACTACTTCATTTTTGTACTTTTCTTGAAGTCTTGGTGTCATTATAAGTACCTCCTTTCAAATTCTAGAATGTTTCTCCGCACTTCTTACAAGTTCTAACCTTAGTACCATCTTCTAAGATTTTGTTGCTAATTCTTGTAGCATTTTTGCATTTTGTGCAGTATAACATAACTTTTGAGCTGAATATAGCTCCCTCTTTTTCTATTATACCACCTTGAGCGTTTGCTCTTGTTGGCTTTTGGTGTTTCTTTACTATGTTAACTCCTTGAACAAGAACCTTTCCTGTCTTTGGATATACTTTTAAAACTTCACCAGTCTTTCCAGCATCTTTACCAGAAATAACTACTACTGTGTCGTTCTTTCTAACGTGTAACTTCAAATTAGCCACCTCCTTATTATAGAACTTCTGGTGCTAATGATAATATTTTATTGAATTCTTTATCTCTTAGCTCCCTAGCAACAGGCCCGAATATACGAGTTCCTCTTGGTTGCTTGTCGTCTTTTATTATAACCGCTGCGTTTTCATCAAATTTGATGTATGAACCGTCAGCTCTTCTTAATCCTCTTACTGATCTAACTATAACAGCTTTTACAACGTCACCTTTTTTAACAACTCCGCCTGGTGTTGCACTTTTAACGCTAGCAACTATTATATCTCCAATGTTACCGAACTTTCTTTTTGATCCGCCTAAAACTCTGATACACATGATTTCTTTTGCACCTGAGTTATCTGCTACCTTTAGTAAGGTTTGTTGTTGTATCATTGAATTTTACCCTCCTTTCAGTCTTTAAAGCTTATTTAGCTCTTTCAACTATTTCAACAAGTCTCCATCTCTTATCTTTAGATAATGGTCTAGTTTCCATTATTAATACTCTATCATTAATTTTTGCTTCATTATTTTCATCATGAGCTTTAAATTTAGTAGTTCTGTTTACTGTTTTCCCGTAAAGTGGATGTCTTACTTTAGTTTCAACAGCAACAACGATAGTTTTTTCCATTTTATCAGAAACAACTCTACCGATTCTCTTTTTTCTTAATCCTCTTTCCATTAGGGGCTACCTCCTTCCAGATTTACTGTTCAAATGCCCTGATCTCTTCTTCTCTTATGATGGTTTTGATTTGGGCTATAGATTTTTTCACTTCTTTTATTCTCATAGGATTTTCTAATTGACCTGTAGCTAATTGGAATCTTAAATTGAATAATTCAGCTTTAAGGTCGTTTAATTTAACCTTTAAATCTTGAGGATTATTTGCTCTTAATTCTTTTAACTCTCTAGCCTTCATTATTCTTCACCACCCATTTCCTCAAAATCTCTTCTTGTAACGAACTTACACTTTACAGGAAGTTTGTGTGATGCAAGTCTCATTGCTTCTCTTGCAACTTCTTCGTTAACTCCTGATAATTCAAATAATACTCTACCAGGTTTAACTACAGCTACCCAGTATTCTGGTGAACCTTTACCAGAACCCATTCTTGTTTCAGCTGGTTTTTCAGTAACTGGCTTATCTGGGAATACTTTTATCCAAAGTTTTCCACCTCTTCTAATGTATCTATTTATAGCAATTCTGGCAGATTCAATTTGATTGCTTGTAATCCAACCACAAGTTTGCGCTTGTATACCGAAATCTCCGTATGCAAGGAAATTACCTCTAGTTGCCTTACCTTTCATTCTACCACGTTGTACCTTACGATGCTTTACTCTTTTAGGCATTAACATGACTTATTCCTCCTTTCTTATGCGTTAACTTCTTCCTTCTTTTCAACTTTTTTAGTTGGAAGAACTTCTCCATTATAAACCCAAACTTTAACTCCGATTTTTCCGTATGTTGTATCTGCTTCAGCAAATCCATAATCGATATCAGCTCTTAATGTTTGTAGTGGAATTGTTCCTTCATGATATTGTTCAGTTCTAGCGATTTCAGCTCCGCCTAATCTTCCTGAACAAGCAGTTTTAACACCCTTAGCTCCTAATTTCATAGCTCTTTGGATGCTTTGCTTCATAGCTCTTCTGAAAGATACTCTCTTTTCTAATTGAGCAGCTATATTTTCAGCTACTAATTGAGCATTAGCTTCTGCATTCTTAACTTCAACGATGTTGATTAAGATGTTCTTTCCGTTTACTAATTTTGCAACCTTAGCTTTTAAAGCTTCGATTCCTGCTCCACCTTTACCGATAACAACACCTGGTTTAGCAGTATATATATTTAACTTAACTCTCTTAGCAGCTCTTTCGATTTCTATCTTAGAGATACCAGCTGAGAAAAGTTCCTTCTTTACGAATTCTCTTATTTTGTTATCTTCGATTAAGTTGTCTGCAAAAGTCTTCTTGTCAGCGTACCATTTTGCATCCCAACCCTTGATAACTCCTACTCTAAGTCCGTGAGGATGTACTTTTTGACCCACTATTGTTTCCCTCCTTCTTTATTAAGCTCTTTCTTTAACTACTACTGTAATATGACTTGTTCTCTTGTTGATTCTGAATGCTTTACCGTGATCCATTGGTCTGAATCTCTTTAATGTTGGACCAGCACCTACGAATGTTTCTGCAACATATAAGTTTTCAACGTTTAAGTCATGATTGTTCTCTGCGTTTGCAACAGCTGATTTTAAAACTTTGTTTATAACAACTGCAGCATCCTTTGGAGTATATTGTAATATAGCGAAAGCTTCGTTAACACTCTTTCCTCTTATTAAATCAAGAACAACTCCTACTTTCATTGGAGATATTCTAACGTATTTAGCTATAGCTCTAGCTTCCATTTATGTTCCTCCTTTCTGAGATTACTTTCTCTTTCTTGATGCTTTCTCGTCGTAATCGTGTCCTTTATAAGTTCTAGTAAGAACGAATTCTCCTAACTTATGTCCAACCATATCCTCTGAAACATAAACTGGAACGTGCTTTCTTCCATCGTGAACAGCGATTGTATGACCGATCATTTGTGGGAAAATTGTTGAACTTCTTGACCAAGTCTTAACAACTTTTTTCTCACCATTAGCGTTCATTTCTTCTATTTTCTTTAAAAGTCCTTCGTGTACGAAAGGCCCTTTTTTAATTGATCTACTCACTATTTTTGCCTCCCTTCATAATCTCTAGGCTTAGCAAACCTCGAAGAGAATTAAAATTCTCTTCAATTATTTGCTATTTCTTCTCTTAATTATAAATCTATCAGAATACTTCTTATTCTTTCTAGTCTTGTATCCAAGAGCTGGTTTACCCCAAGGAGTAACTGGACTTGGTCTACCGATTGGTGATCTACCTTCACCACCACCATGAGGGTGATCGCAAGGGTTCATTACAGAACCTCTAACTGTAGGTCTCCATCCCATGTGTCTCTTTCTACCTGCTTTACCAATGTTGATGATATCGTTAGTAGTGTTAGAAACTGTTCCGATTGTAGCTCTACATTCGATTCTTACATATCTCATTTCACCTGATGGTAATCTTAATGTAGCGTAATCGCCTTCCTTAGCCATTAATTGAGCTGAAGTACCAGCTGATCTTACCATTTGACCACCTTTACCAGCTTGTAATTCGATGTTGTGAATTACTGTACCAACTGGCATGTGCTTTAATTGTAAACAGTTACCTGGTTTGATATCTGCTTCTGGTCCAGATACTACTGTATCTCCAACCTTTAATCCTACTGGAGCAAGTATGTATCTCTTTTCTCCATCAGCATATACAACTAACGCAATGTAAGCTGTTCTGTTTGGATCGTATTCTATAGTAGCAACTCTTGCTGGAATACCATCCTTGTTTCTCTTGAAATCTATTATTCTGTATTTTCTCTTAGCTCCACCACCGTGGTGTCTTACAGTTATTTTACCTTGAGCATTTCTACCACCAGTTTTCTTTAAAGAAACAAGAAGTGATTTCTCTGGGCTATTTGTAGTTATTTCTTCAAAAGTAGCCATAGTCATTTCTCTTCTTGATGGTGTAGTAGGTCTAAACTTTTTAACTGCCATGCTAATTCCCTCCTTCTTTAAGCTTCTCTGGCTTTGTCGCCAATACTACGCTTTTTTAAAATTATTGCATTCCTTCAAAGAATTCAATAGCTTTGCTGTCTTGAGCTAAAGTAACGATAGCTTTCTTTTGGTCAGCTCTCTTACCAACATGTACGCCCATTCTCTTAGTTTTTCCCATAGTTCTGATTGTTTGAACTTTTTCAACTTTAACGCCGAAAATTTCTTCACAAGCTCTTTTTATTTGAACTTTGTTAGCATTCATGTGAACTATGAAAGTGTACTTCTTTTCTGCCATAGCAGTCATAGATTTTTCAGTTATAACAGGCTTTCTTATTATATCGTGGCTTGTTAACTTCATTATGCGTACACCTCCTCAATCTTTGTTACGGCATCCTTAGTTACCATTACTGTTGGATACTTTAATAAATCATAAACATTGATGTTGTTAACAGGTAATACTGCTACCCCCTCAATATTTCTAGCAGATTTATAAACATTTTCGTTAGATTCAGCAGTGATGATTAATGTCTTCTTAGCTTCGAAAGCTTTTAACATTTCAACAACTTGCTTTGTCTTTGGTGCTTCGAAATCTAAGCTTTCTAAAACTACCATTTCGTTGTTTTGAACCTTGCTAGTTAATGCTGATACCATAGCAACTCTTTTCATGCTCTTTGGTATTGACATTCTGTAATCTCTTGGCTTTGGTGCGAATACAACTCCACCTTTGATCCATTGTGGTGCTCTGATTGAACCTTGTCTTGCTCTACCAGTTCCCTTTTGTCTCCAAGGCTTGATTCCGCCTCCTCTAACCTCAGCTCTAGTTTTAGCTGATTGAGTTCCTTGTCTCTTGTTAGCTAATAATGCAACAACTACTTGATGCATTGCAGCTTCATTCACTTCTACTGCGAATACTTTATCATTTAATTGGATATCTCCAACTTGCTTTGCTTCTTTGTTAAATAATCCTACTGTAGGCATCCTATTTCCTCCTTTCTACAGAATTAAGCTTTAACTGCGTTTCTTATTACTACTGTGCTCTTATTTGCACCAGGGATACCACCCTTAACTAGTATTAAGTTCTTTTCTGGGATAACTCTAACTACTTCTAAGTTCATTACTGTAGTGTTAACAGCACCCATATGTCCTGGCATTTGCTTGTTCTTGAATGTTTTTGATGGATCTGATGAAGCTCCCATTGAACCTACTGCTCTGTGGAACTTAGAACCGTGTGACATTGGTCCTCTGTTAGCATTCCATCTCTTGATAACACCTTGGAATCCCTTACCTTTAGAAACTCCAGAAACGTCAACTTTTTCACCAGCAGTGAATATGTCAGCCTTTATTTCTTGACCAACTTCGTATTCGTTAGCGTTATCTAATCTAAATTCTTTTAAAGTTCTTCTTAAAGAAACTCCTGCTTTAGCGAAATGACCTTTAACTGGTTTATTCACTAACTTTTCTCTTATTTCACCGAAACCTACTTGTATTGCTTCATAACCATCCTTTTCGATAGTCTTCTTTTGAACAACAACACATGGGCCAGCTTCTACTACAGTTACAGGAACAACTTTTCCATTCTCGTCGAATATTTGAGTCATACCTATTTTCTTACCGATTATAGCTTTTTTCATGTATTTACACCTCCTAAACGTATTAGCGGATTGCTTAGCAATCATAACCGTTCAACTTTTCGTTTAAATATTAATTATAGCTTTATTTCGATATCCACACCAGCTGGTAAGTTTAATCTCATTAAAGCATCAACAGTCTTTGGTGATGGATTAACGATGTCGATTAATCTCTTGTGTGTTCTGATTTCGAATTGTTCTCTTGAATCTTTGTACTTGTGAACAGCTCTTAAGATTGTTATTACATCTTTCTCAGTTGGTAGTGGTACTGGACCTACAACCTTTGCACCTGTAGTCTTTGCTGTTTCAACGATTTTTTCAGCTGATTGATCTAATATTGTGTGATCAAAAGCCTTTAATCTGATTCTTATTTTTTGTTTTGACATTCTGGTTTCCCTCCTTTTCATGTACGCTTTACTTCTAACGCACAACAGCGATAGTTCTGTAAACTGTTCCTGGTGTTTCATATATATGAAACGTAAAACTAATCACTGTCGTTGGATTCTAGATCCTAACTTGCTCCTCAAGAATAACCCGGAAGTCCGACAACCTCTTGATTCATCGCGTCATATTACACAACTTCTTTATTATACTATGTTTACATATCTTTATCAAGACTTTTTTTATTGTTTTTTCATCGTCATTATTGGATTTTAAAGTAAATAATTTCTGTGTTTTTTCTCAATTTGCAATTAATATTCTATAATGATTTTTAATTTTAATCAATAGTTATTTAGATGTAATTTTAGCCTTTTTTAGATTATCTTTTTTAATCTTCCCCTAAACTTCACATGTTAAACATTATCATCCATAAAAAATTTTTTTTAAATAAAAAAAAGAATAAGGGCGTCCCCTTATTCTTTTCAATTGTCATGACTTTTTTAGCGCTTATATATTTGTAAGAAATTAATCTTTTAATTTTAAAAGTTATACATTTATAATTGAAATTATTCGATTATAGATGTAACAACTCCTGAACCTACAGTTCTTCCACCTTCTCTGATAGCGAATCTTAAACCTTCGTCCATAGCAACTTGAGTTATTAATTCAACGTTCATATCGATGTGGTCTCCAGGCATAACCATTTCCATACCATCTGGTAATTTGATTGATCCTGTAACGTCTGTTGTTCTGAAGTAGAATTGTGGTCTGTATCCATCGAAGAATGGAGTATGTCTTCCACCTTCTTCTTTCTTAAGTACGTATACTTGACCTACGAACTTGCTGTGTGGATTTACTGATCCAACTTTTGCTAATACTTGACCTCTTTCGATGTCAGTTCTTTGAACACCTCTTAATAATGCTCCGATGTTGTCTCCAGCTTGAGCTTCATCTAGTAACTTTCTGAACATTTCTATTCCTGTTACTACTACTTTTCTCTTTTCTTCCATT
Source organism: Clostridium sp. NSJ-145 (assembly GCF_021044725.1). Taxonomy (NCBI): domain Bacteria; kingdom Bacillati; phylum Bacillota; class Clostridia; order Eubacteriales; family Clostridiaceae; genus Clostridium; species Clostridium sp. NSJ-145. The sequence continues at coordinate 43,415 of NZ_JAJNOS010000008.1, read as the reverse complement.
AATCCTACGATTTCAACTTCGTCTGATACGTGAAGAACTCCTCTTTCAACTCTTCCTGTTGCAACTGTTCCTCTACCAGTGATTGTAAATACGTCTTCTACTGGCATTAAGAATGGCTTATCAGTAGCTCTTTCTGGTGTTGGGATGTAGCTGTCTACAGCATCCATTAATTCCATGATGCAAGCTGTTGCTTCTGGATCTGTTGGGTTTTCTAATGCTCTTAAAGCTGAACCCTTGATTACTGGAATGTCATCTCCTGGGAAGTTGTATTCAGAAAGTAATTCTCTAACTTCCATTTCAACTAATTCTAATAATTCTTCGTCGTCAACCATATCTGCTTTGTTTAAGAATACAACGATGTAGTCAACACCAACTCTTGAAGCTAGTAGTATGTGCTCTCTTGTTTGAGGCATTGGACCGTCTGCAGCTGAACAAACTAAGATTGCTCCGTCCATTTGTGCAGCACCAGTGATCATGTTCTTAACATAGTCAGCGTGTCCTGGACAGTCTACGTGAGCGTAGTGTCTATGTTCTGTTTCGTATTCAACGTGAGCTGTATTGATTGTGATTCCTCTTTCTTTTTCTTCTGGAGCCTTATCGATATCTGCATAGTTGAATGCTTCAGCGAATCCTCTGTTTGCTAATACTGTTGTAATAGCCGCTGTTAATGTAGTCTTACCGTGGTCTACGTGACCGATTGTTCCAATGTTAACGTGTGGTTTGCTTCTTTCGAATTTTTGCTTTGCCATTTGAAATTCCTCCTTATGGAAATAAAATTTTTCAACTTAACAGAATAAATAAACTGTTATGCTTTAAATTTTATAATTATTTAAATTAGTTATTTTTAAAATTTATATTAATATTTATGATGAAGTCCATAACTTAATTATGAACAACATCACAAAAAATTATTACATATTATTTAGCTCTTTTTCCAGCTACTTCTTCTTGAATGCTCTTTGGAACTTCTTCATAGTGATCGAATACCATTGAGTAAGTACCTCTACCTTGAGATCTAGATCTTAAAGTAGTTGCATATCCGAACATTTCTGCTAGTGGAACGTATGCTCTTATAATTTGAGCTCCATTAACAGCTTCCATTCCTTCCATTCTACCTCTTCTTGAGTTGATGTCACCAATAACATCTCCCATGTACTCTTCAGGAACAGTTACTTCAACCTTCATCATTGGTTCAAGTAATACTGGACTTGCTTTTTGCATAGCGTTCTTGAACGCCATAGAACCAGCGATTTTGAATGCCATTTCTGATGAGTCAACTTCATGGTAAGAACCGTGTACTAACTTAACTTTGAAGTTTATAACTTCGTATCCAGCTATTATACCGTTCTTAGCAGCTTCTTGAATACCAGCATCGATTGCAGGAATATATTCTCTTGGAACAGCTCCTCCAACGATAGCATTTTCAAATACGTATTCTCCTTCAGTTGGTTCCATTTCAATTACAGCGTGACCGTATTGACCCTTACCACCTGATTGCTTAGCGTACTTAGCTTCAGCTTTAACAGCAGATCTGATAGTTTCTTTGTAAGCAACTTGAGGAGCACCTACATTACATTCAACCTTGAATTCTCTTTGAAGTCTATCAACGATGATGTCTAAGTGTAACTCACCCATACCAGCGATGATTGTTTGACCTGTTTCTTGATCAGTCCAAGTCTTGAATGTTGGATCTTCTTCAGCTAACTTAGCTAAAGCTAATCCCATCTTTTCTTGACCAGCTTTTGTCTTTGGCTCGATAGCTACAGATATAACTGGTTCTGGGAATTCCATAGATTCAAGTATGATTGGTGCATTTTCATCACATAAAGTATCACCAGTTGTAGTGTTCTTTAATCCGATGATTGCTCCTAATTCACCTGCTTCTAAAGATTCAACTTCTTCTCTTGTATTAGCATGCATCTTAACAAGTCTTCCGATTCTTTCTTTCTTACCTTTTGTTGAGTTAAGAACGTATGAACCACTGTTCATTACACCAGAATAAATTCTTGTGAATGCAAGTTTTCCAACGAATGGGTCAGTAGCAATTTTGAATGCTAATGCAGCCATTGGAGCTTCATCTGAAGCTTCTCTTGAATCTTCTTCACCTTCTAAAGTTTGACCTTGGATAGCAGGAATGTCTAATGGTGATGGTAAGTAAGCAACAACCCCATTAATCATTTCTTGAACACCCTTGTTCTTGTATGAAGAACCACAGATACATGGAACTATTTCGTTAGCTATAGTAGCTTTTCTTAAAGCAGCATGTAACTCTTCTTCAGTTATGTCTTCACCTTCTAGGTATTTTTCCATTAATTCTTCATCAGTTTCAGCTATTGCTTCTATCATAGCCATTCTGTATTCTTCAGCTTGATCAGCTAAATCTGCAGGAATTTCTTCAATTCTTACATCTTTACCTAAATCATCGTAAGTTATGATAGCATGGTTAGCTATTAAGTCAACCATTCCTCTGAAGTCAGCTTCAGCACCTACTGGTATTTGTATTGGAACTGCATTTGCTTTTAATCTATCTCTTACAGTGTTTATACATCTGAAGAAGTCAGCACCTGTAGCATCCATTTTATTAACATATATCATTCTTGGAACGCCATACTTATCTGCCTGTCTCCAAACAGTTTCAGTTTGTGGTTCAACACCACTCTTAGCGTCAAGAACTGTAACAGCTCCGTCAAGAACTCTTAATGATCTCTCAACCTCAACTGTAAAATCTACGTGTCCTGGAGTATCGATTATGTTTAATTCATGACCTTCCCAGAAACAAGTTGTAGCAGCAGAAGTAATTGTTATACCTCTTTCTTGCTCTTGAACCATCCAGTCCATTTGTGAAGCACCTTCGTGCGTTTCACCGATTTTGTGAGTTTTTCCAGTATAGAATAATATACGCTCAGTAGTAGTTGTTTTACCAGCATCTATATGAGCCATTATTCCAAAGTTACGGAATTTATCTAATGGATATTTTCTAGCCATTGTATGTCCTCCTCTCAATGAGTAATTTTATATTCGACAAAACTGTTTTGGCACAAGCCAAAACAGTTTTTGTATTAGTATCTGTAGTGAGCGAATGCTTTGTTTGCTTCTGCCATCTTGTGAGTATCTTCTCTCTTCTTAACAGCAGCACCAGTATTGTTAGCTGCGTCTAATAATTCCCCAGCTAATCTTTCAGCCATAACTTTTTCGCCTCTTTTTCTAGCTGCAGCTAAAATCCATCTTAAACCTAAAGTTTGTCTTCTTTCAGGTCTAACTTCTATTGGAACTTGGTAGTTAGCACCACCTATTCTTCTAGCTTTAACTTCTAATAAAGGCATTACATTGTTCATAGCTTCTTCAAATACTTCTAAAGCATCTTTGCCTGTTTTTTGCGCCATTATTTCAAACGCTTCGTAGCATATCTTTTGAGCTACTCCCTTTTTACCATCTTCCATAACGTTGTTTATTAACTTAGTAACAACCTTTGAGTTGTACATTGGATCTGGTAATACATCTCTCTTAGCGATAAATCCTTTTCTTGGCACTTTTCTTCCCTCCTTAACAATTTTAAATTTAAGTTCATCGGTACTCGGTAAAGTCTTACCCTACCGCAAAGTGCTTCGCTTCTTACATTTATATAAACCATATGTATTGCTATCTATAGTGTATAATCAATGCCGAAGATAAGCACTATTTTAGTTTAAGAAACTATTTTTTCTTAGGTCTCTTAGCACCGTATTTAGATCTTCCTTGCATTCTGTTAGCTACTCCAGCACAGTCAAGTGCTCCTCTAACGATATGGTATCTAACACCAGGAAGGTCCTTAACTCTTCCACCTCTTATAAGAACAACGCTGTGCTCTTGTAAGTTGTGTCCTACACCACCGATGTAAGCAGTAACTTCGAATCCGTTTGTAAGTCTTACTCTGGCAATTTTTCTTAAAGCTGAGTTAGGCTTCTTTGGAGTAGTAGTTTTTACAACAGTACAAACTCCTCTTCTTTGTGGACACTCGTTAAGTGCTGGTGCTGTAGATTTGTTAACAACAGTTTTTCTACCTTTTCTTACTAATTGGCTTATAGTTGGCATTTTGTCACCTCCTGAAATTTATTTATCTATATTAAATAAGATAAACGCATATTAATCATTAAGTACTAATGTAGCAGCTGATTTAACATCAATTCCACTCATTTTCCCTAGTTCTTTCATAGTAGATATTTCTACTATCTCTACGTTATTCTCTTTAGCAAGCTCTATTAAAGGTAATACAAGCTTACTAATTGCATCTTTAGCTACATATAAAACTTTGCCGTTTCTAATGAGTTTTTGGCATTGCTTTACGCCTATGACTTTCTTTCCTACAATTTTGTCTAACATGAAATCCCCCCTCATTATAAAGTTCATAGAGACATTTGCATGTCTCTATGAATCATGCAGACATTTATCTTGTAGTGTAGCTTTTTAAAAATCACACAATTGGTATTTTATCATTTAAGCATACACATGTCAATAAATTTACATTGTATTATTCAATTACATCAATTGTTTCAATTTCTTCGTCTTCACTCTCTACATCAAGGTCTACAGATCTGTATCTCATCATACCTGTACCAGCTGGAATTAACTTACCTATAATTACATTTTCTTTTAATCCAACTAAAGGATCTACCTTACCTTTGATTGCTGCTTCTGTAAGAACTCTAGTAGTTTCTTGGAATGATGCAGCTGATAGGAAACTATCAGTAGCTAAAGCTGCTTTAGTAATACCTAATAAAGCAATTTCACCTTGTGCTTCTTCTCCTCCAAACTCTCTAACTCTTTCATTTTCAGCTTCGAAGTCGAACATATCTATCATAGTACCTGGTAATAAATCAGTATCTCCTGAATCTGAAACCTTAACTTTTCTTGTCATTTGTCTAACAACAACTTCTAAGTGCTTATCGTTGATATCAACCCCTTGAAGTCTATAAACTTTTTGAACTTCAGAAAGTAAGTATCTTCTAGCTCCTTCAACACCTTTGATATTCATAATATCATGAGGGTTAACTGAACCTTCTGTTATTTCATCTCCAGCTTCTATAACATCTCCATCTGAAACTTTTAATCTTGATCCAAATGGTATGTCGTAGCTACGTTCTTCACCATCAGAACCCATTACGTAAACAGTTCTCTTCTTCTTAGTTTCTTCTACTCTTACAGAACCTGAGATTTCACTTACTATAGCTAATCCCTTTGGTTTTCTAGCTTCAAATAATTCTTCAACTCTAGGAAGACCTTGAGTGATATCCGCACCGGCAACACCACCAGTATGGAATGTTCTCATTGTAAGCTGAGTACCTGGTTCTCCGATAGATTGTGCAGCTATTATACCAACAGCTTCACCAATATTTATTTTTTGAGCTGTAGCCATGTTCATACCGTAACACTTAGCACAAACACCAATCTTACAAGAACATGTAAATACAGATCTAATCTTAACTTTTTTAACACCTGCTGCAACAACTTTATCAGCCATATGTCCGTCAATATATTGATCCTTAGCTACCATTACTTCTCCTGATTCAGGGTTAATGATATCTTCAGCAGTATATCTTCCATATAGTCTTTCAGCTAATCCTTCAATAACTTCGTTACCTTCTTTGATTTCGCTTACTATTATACCTCTATCAGTACCACAATCTTCTTCTCTTACGATAACGTCTTGTGATACGTCAACAAGTCTTCTTGTTAGGTATCCTGAGTCGGCAGTCTTAAGTGCTGTATCGGCATTACCCTTTCTAGCACCGTGTGTAGATATGAAGTATTCTAATACTGAAAGACCTTCTCTGAATGATGCTTTGATCGGTAACTCGATAATTTTACCTGATGGAGCGGCCATAAGTCCTCTCATACCAGCTAATTGTTTTATCTGAGCCTTAGATCCTCTGGCTCCAGAGTCAGCCATCATGAATATTGGATTGAATTTATCCAAACTATCCATAAGTGCATTCGCAACATCTTCAGTAGTTTTACTCCACTTTTCGATTACTCTTTCATATCTTTCATCTTCTGATATGAACCCTCTCTTATACATCTTTTCTATCTTTTCAACAGTTTGTTCTGCATCTTTAAGAAGTTCATATTTAGCATCAGGTACTATCATATCAGATGCAGCTACTGTTACAGCTCCAATTGATGAATAGTGATATCCTAAAGCTTTTATCTTATCAAGCATTATTGATGTATTTGTTGGGCCGTGTTTTGTATAACACTTATCAATAAGCTTTCCTAATGTCTTTTTAGTAATTAAGAAATCAACTTCTAAGTCAAACATAGTTTCAGGATTTTCTCTATCAACATATCCTAAATCTTGAGGTATAGATTCATTGAATATAATCTTACCTACAGTAGTTTTTATAATACCATGTTTCATTTCTCCATTAACTTCTCTAAACATTCTAACGTTAATTGCAGCATGAACAGCTATTTCACCAACGTTGTAAGCCATTATAGCTTCATCTACATCTGCAAAGTAGCTTCCTTCACCCTTCGCACCTTCTTTATCCATAGTTAAGTAATATGAACCTAGAACCATATCCTGTGTAGGAACACAAACTGGCTTACCATCTGAAGGTTTCATTATATTACCTGCTGCAAGCATTAAGAATCTAGCTTCTGCTTGAGCTTCTACTGATAATGGTACGTGAACAGCCATTTGGTCACCATCGAAGTCAGCGTTATATGCTGTACATACTAATGGATGAAGTTTAATAGCTCTTCCTTCAACTAATACTGGTTGGAATGCTTGAATACCTAATCTATGTAGAGTAGGTGCTCTGTTTAGTAAAACTGGATGGTCAGTAATAACTTCTTCAAGTATATCCCATACTTGATTGTTTACTCTCTCAACCATTCTCTTAGCACTCTTAATATTGTGTGCTATTCCATCTTCTACTAATTTTTTCATAACGAAAGGCTTAAATAATTCTAAAGCCATTTCTTTTGGTAAACCACATTGGTACATCTTAAGCTCAGGTCCAACAACGATAACTGATCTTCCTGAGTAGTCAACTCTCTTACCAAGTAAGTTTTGTCTAAATCTACCTTGCTTACCTTTTAACATATCTGATAATGATTTTAGAGGTCTGTTTCCTGGACCAGTAACTGGTCTTCCTCTTCTACCATTATCTATAAGAGCATCTACAGCTTCTTGTAGCATTCTCTTTTCATTTCTAACGATTATATCTGGAGCTCCTAAATCTAAAAGCTTCTTTAATCTGTTATTTCTGTTTATAACTCTTCTGTAAAGATCATTTAAGTCAGAAGTAGCAAATCTACCACCATCTAATTGAACCATTGGTCTTAAATCTGGAGGTATTACTGGAATAACATTGATAACCATCCATCTTGGATCATTTCCAGATTTTCTGAATGATTCAACAACTTCAAGTCTTCTTATTATTCTTACTCTCTTTTGACCTGTGCTAGTTTTAAGTTCTTCTTTAAGATCTCTTCCAGTTGAATCTAAGTCGATTTCTCCTAAAAGATCTTGAACAGCTTCAGCTCCCATTCCAGCTACAAAGCTTTCTTCACCGAACTTATCTACTGCTTCTCTGTACTCTTTTTCACTTAATAATTGCTTCTTAAGTAATGGAGTTTCCTTTGGATCTATTACTACATATGAAGCAAAGTAAAGAACTTTTTCTAAAGCTCTTGGTGACATATCTAAAAGTAATCCCATTCTTGATGGAATACCTTTGAAGTACCAAATGTGAGATACTGGGGCAGCCAGTTCAATGTGCCCCATTCTCTCTCTTCTTACTTTAGCCTTAGTTACTTCAACTCCACATCTATCACAAACGATACCTTTGTATCTAACTCTTTTGTACTTACCACAATGACATTCCCAGTCTTTCATTGGTCCAAATATTCTTTCACAGAATAGACCATCTCTTTCTGGTTTTAATGTTCTATAGTTAATTGTTTCAGGTTTCTTAACTTCTCCTCTAGACCACTCTCTTATTTGGTCAGGTGAAGCTAAACCAATTTGTATAGCATCAAAATTGTTTAATTCAAACAAGGGTATATCCTCCCTTCAATTTTAGTGTTCATCATTGACAAAATCATCTAGTTCTAATTCTTCTTCATGGAACCCATCTAAAGTGAATGCATCAGCATCGAATTCTATATCTTCTTCGATCTCGTCTTCACTTGAAGTGTAGCTATCGTCTCCTACAGGAATATCGTTAACTATTTCTTCTGTTCCTTCAATATTTACCTCTAAATCATCCATATCTTCATCTGCAAATTCTTTTAATTTAACTTCTTCATTTGCATCATTTAATACTTTAACATCTAAACATAAAGCTTGTAGCTCTTTAATTAGAACCTTGAATGATTCTGGAACTCCTGGTTCTGGTATGTTTTCACCCTTTACGATTGCTTCGTAAGTTTTAACTCTACCAACAACGTCATCTGACTTAACTGTTAGCATTTCTTGTAGTGTATGAGCAGCACCATATGCTTCTAACGCCCAAACTTCCATCTCACCGAATCTTTGACCACCAAATTGAGCTTTACCTCCAAGTGGTTGTTGAGTTACTAATGAGTATGGACCTGTTGATCTAGCATGGATCTTATCATCAACTAAGTGAGCAAGTTTTAAGATATACATTATACCAACTGTAACAGGGTTATCAAATGCTTCCCCAGTTCTTCCGTCGTATAATACAGTCTTTCCGTTTGCATTATATCCAGCCTTTTCTAAACATGCTTCAATATCACTTTCAGTTGCACCATCAAACACTGGAGTAGCTATATGCCATCCTAATTGACTTGCAGCCCATCCTAAGTGAACTTCTAATACCTGCCCGATATTCATACGTGATGGAACCCCTAGTGGATTTAAACAAATTTGTAGTGGTCTACCATCTGGTAAGAATGGCATATCTTCTTCTGGTAAAACTCTTGAGATAACCCCTTTGTTACCGTGACGTCCTGCCATCTTATCCCCAACAGATATCTTTCTCTTTTGAGCTATATAACATCTTACAAGTTCATTAACACCTGGATTTAGATCATCACCGTTTTCTCTTGTAAATACTTTTACATCAACGATTATACCTGCTTCTCCGTGTGGAACTCTTAAAGAAGTATCTCTAACTTCTCTAGCTTTTTCACCAAAGATCGCTCTTAATAATCTTTCTTCAGCAGTTAATTCTGTTTCTCCCTTTGGAGTTACTTTACCAACAAGGATGTCACCAGATCTAACTTCAGCACCGATTCTGATTATACCTCTTTCATCTATATCTCTTAAAGCATCTTCTCCAACGTTAGGAATATCTCTTGTTATTTCTTCTGGTCCTAACTTTGTATCTCTTGCTTCACATTCATATTCTTCGATGTGGATAGATGTAAATACATCTTCTCTAACTAATTCTTCAGAAATTAGCATCGCATCTTCGTAGTTATAACCTTCCCAAGTTATGAATCCCATTCTGATGTTCTTACCTAATGCAATTTCACCTAAATCAGTTGATGGTCCATCAGCTAATACTTGGTTCTTAAATACTATTTCACCATTATCAACTAAAGGTCTTTGATTTATACAAGTACCTTGGTTACTTCTCTTGAACTTAAGTAACTTGTAAGTATCAATTCCACCATCTACATCTCTTCTTATTCTTATTTCATCAGCTGAAACGTAAACTACCTTACCAGCGTTTTTAGCTTTAGGTAATACTCCTGAATCTGCAGCTGCTCTGTACTCTATTCCTGTACCTACTATTGGTGCTTGTGGCTTTAATAGTGGAACTGCTTGACGTTGCATGTTTGAACCCATCAGTGCTCTCGATGCGTCATCATTTTCAAGGAAAGGAATCATCGCTGTAGCAACAGAAACGATTTGTCTTGGAGATACGTCAACTAAGTCTACTTCTTTAGCATTAACAACTAAAATGTCATGCTTATGTCTTACAGTAACTCTACTGTCAATAAACTTTCCGTCTTCTCCAATTGGCTCATTTGCTTGCGCAACTAAGTATAAATCTTCTTCATCAGCTGTGAAATATCTAATTTCATTTGTAACTATACCTGTATCTTTATCTATAACTCTATATGGAGTTTCAATAAATCCATATTCATTAACTCTTGCATATGTAGCTAAAGAGTTGATAAGACCTATATTTGGACCTTCTGGAGTTTCAATTGGACACATTCTACCATAATGTGAATAGTGAACGTCTCTTACTTCGAAACCAGCTCTTTCTCTTGAAAGACCTCCTGGTCCTAATGCAGATAATCTTCTCTTATGAGTTAATTCTGATAATGGATTAGTTTGATCCATGAATTGAGATAATTGTGAGCTACCAAAGAATTCTTTTATAGCTGCTGATACTGGTCTAATGTTAATTAACATTTGTGGAGTTATAGCTTCTTGGTCTTGAATAGTCATTCTTTCCTTAACTACTCTTTCCATTCTTGATAAACCAATTCTGAATTGGTTTTGTAATAACTCACCAACAGATCTTAATCTTCTATTACCTAAGTGGTCGATATCATCTGTATATCCTACACCGTAAGCTAAACCAATTTCATAACTTATAGTTGCAAATATATCATCTCTAACGATGTGTTTAGGTATTAATCTATTTATGTTCTTTTTAATCTCTTCTTTTATTGATCCTTCATCATCATAATTTTGTAATATTTCCATTAAAGTTGGGTAATGAACAGCCTCTCTAATGTTTAAATCACTTATATCAAAGTTTACAAATTTATGAATATCAACAAAGTGGTTACCTATAACTCTTAAAACTCTATCTTCAACTAAGATATCAACTGAATTAATTCCAACATTTTGGATTGCTTCAGCCATAGTTCTACTGATTTTTTGACCTTGTTCAACCATAACTTCACCAGTTGAAGGGTTTATTATATCAGTCGCTGCTATTTGATTTATAAGTCTTAAGTTTATAGCTAATTTCTTATTAAATTTGTATCTACCAACTCTAGAAAGATCGTATCTCTTTGCATCAAAGAATAAAGAGTCTATTAAAGATACAGCTGAATCAACAGTTGGTGGTTCACCTGGTCTTAATCTCTTATATATTTCTAATAATGCTTCTTCTCTAGTTTTAGTATTATCTTTTTCTATTGTAGCTTTAAATCTTTCTTCTTCACCGAAGTACTCTAAAAGCTCTTGATCGCTTCCGAAGCCCATAGCTCTAGCTAAAATAGTTATTGGAAGCTTTCTTGTCTTATCTATTCTTACATAGATAATATCGTTAGAATCAGTTTCGTATTCTAACCATGCTCCTCTGTTTGGTATTACAGTTGAAGAGAATAATTTCTTACCACTCTTATCAACTGAATAGTTGTAGTAAACTCCTGGAAATCTTACTAATTGGCTTACGATAACTCTTTCAGCACCATTAATAACAAAAGTACCTTGTTCAGTCATTAATGGGAAATCTCCCATAAACACTTCTTGTTCTTTTATTTCTCCAGTTTCATTATTTGTTAGTCTTACAGACACTTTTAATGGAGCAGCATAAGTAGCGTCTCTCTCCTTACACTCTTCCACCGAATACTTAATATTGTCCATATCAAGTTTGTAGTCTACGAATTCAAGTACAAGATTCCCAGTAAAGTTTGTAATAGGATTAATGTCATCAAAAACTTCTAATAATCCTTCTCTTAAAAACCATTCGTAAGAATCCAATTGTACTTCTATTAAGTTTGGCATCTCAGTTACATCTTTAACTTTTGCAAAACTCATTCTAGTTCTTTTTCCAACTTGGACAGGATGTACCATGAATTTTCACCCCTTGTATAAAGTAAAATAACCAAAAACACACTTTCCCTAGGGAATTGTGCTTTCGGAGGCATCACGTCTTAGTATAACCTTTTTTCTAAAAAATTATACTCATTTTCCGCAAGAATATATAGTTTTCCATATTGAACAGTACATTTTGTAATAGTACCATATACAATATTTTTTGTCAATACTTTTGTATATTAATTATATCCTGTTAATATAATAGTATTTTGCCCAATTAACTCCATTATATTAATATATTGACAAATAAAAAAGGTGCTATAAAGCACCTTTTTATATTTAAATAGAAATTACTTAACTTCTACTTCTGCTCCAACTTCAGCTAATTTAGCTTTCATTTCTTCAGCAGCTTCTTTAGCTACAGCTTCTTTAAGAGTCTTAGGAGCTCCGTCAACTATTTCCTTAGCTTCCTTTAATCCTAATCCAGTTAATTCTCTAACAACTTTGATAACCTTTATTTTGTTAGCTCCAGCGTTAGTTAATACCACGTCGAACTCTGTCTTTTCTTCAGCAGCAGCTCCACCAGCAACAGCACCAGCAACAGCTACAGGAGCAGCAGCGCTAACACCAAATTCTTCTTCACATGCAGTAACTAATTCGTTTAATTCTAAAACTGTCATTTCTTTTATAGCTTGAATGATATCTTCTCTTGTCATTTTAAATTCCCTCCAAATTCTTTTTTTAAATTAATAACCAGCAATTATTCAGCTGATTCTGATTCTTTCTTTTCCTTGATTGCATTTAATAAGTATGCAAGGTTTGATAATGGAGCCTTGAAGCTTCCAAGAAGTTTTGCGATAAGAACTTCTCTTGATGGGATTGTAGCAAGTTTTTCAACTCCAGCCTTGTCGTAAACAATACCTTCTACAACACCTGCTTTAAGCTCTAATTTCTTGTGCTCTTTACCAAAGTTAAATAATACTCTAGCAGGAGCAGTAGCATCTTCGTATCCGAATGCTATTGAAACTGGTCCTTCTAAATGTTGAACTAAGTCTTCTAAACCTAATTCTCTAGCTGCTAATGTTACTAAAGTGTTTTTGTAAACTTTATATTCAACACCAGCTTCTCTTAAGCTCTTTCTTAACATTGTATCTTCTTCAACTGTTAAACCTTGGTAGTTAGCTAATGCAACACCTTGAGCTTTTTCTAACTTTTCTTTAATTTCAGCTACTTTAGCTTCTTTTAATGTTCTATTCTTGTTCATCACTGTGTGTCCACCTCCTCACAGTTTCTTAACTGCAAAATATATTAATAAAGGTCTTCCCATAGACATAGGAAGACCAAAATAATTACTTACCTTATTTTGATTCCTAGGTAGGCAATTATTTAAACCTTTCGGCACCTACTGTCTACGGAAACAGTATTCTTTTTTTCACAACGAAATTTATTATATTATAAACTTAACGTTATGTCAATAATTAATCTAAAACTTTAGTTGGATTAATTTTTGCTCCAGGTCCCATAGTGCTTGAAACAGATACAGATTTAACGTATTGTCCCTTAGCAGCTGCTGGTTTAGCTTTTATTAAAGCTTCCATTAAAGCGTGGAAGTTTTCTTGTAACTTTTCAACTCCGAATGAAACCTTTCCGATTGGGCAGTGAACGATAGCAGTTTTGTCAACTCTATATTCAACCTTACCAGCTTTGATTTCAGCGATAGCCTTAGCTACATCAAATGTAACTGTTCCTGATTTTGGGTTTGGCATTAATCCCTTAGGTCCTAATACTCTACCTAATCTACCAACAACACCCATCATATCTGGAGTAGCAACTACTACATCGTAGTCGAACCAGTTTTCACCTTGGATCTTTTGAACTAATTCTTCAGCTCCAACGAAATCTGCTCCAGCTTCTTGAGCTTCTTGAGCCTTAGCACCCTTAGCGAATACTAAAACTTTAACTGATCTACCAGTTCCGTTTGGAAGAACAACAGCTCCTCTAACTTGTTGGTCAGCGTGTCTTGGGTCAACCCCTAATCTTACGTGTAACTCAACAGTTTCATCAAACTTAGCTTTAGCAGTTTTAACAGCTAAATCTAAAGCTTCTGATGGAGTGTATAAAACACTTTTATCTATTAATTTTGTACTTTCAACATATTTCTTTCCCATAATAAGCCTCCTACGTGGTACTAACGGTTTTTACCTCCCACTTATTTTTAAAGAATTACTCTTCAATAGTAACGCCCATACTTCTTGCTGTTCCTTCGATCATGCTCATAGCTGATTCGATTGAAGCTGCATTTAAGTCTGGCATTTTTAATTCAGCAATTTTTCTAACTTGATCTTTAGTTAGCTTACCAACTTTTGTTCTGTTTGGTACTCCAGATCCGCTTTCTAATCCTAATTCTTTCTTAATTAGAACTGCTGCTGGAGGAGTCTTTAAGATAAAACTAAAAGATCTATCTTGGTAAACTGTTATAACAACTGGTATTATTAATCCAGCTTGGTTAGCAGTTTTTGCATTGAACTCCTTACAGAATCCCATAATATTAACACCGTGTTGTCCTAAAGCTGGACCTACTGGTGGTGCTGGTGTTGCCTTACCTGCAGGAAGTTGTAATTTAATCATTCCTGTTACTTTCTTAGCCATTTACTATTCCTCCTATACTGTGGTAATACGGATTTTATAATAATCCTCCCACTTAATTAAAAACATTAGTTTATATAGTAATATTAAACTAATTTCTCAACTTGATTGAAATCTAGTTCAGCAAGAGTTTCTCTTCCGAACATATCGATTAAAGCTTTTATCTTACGCTTTTCGATGTTTATTTCTTGGATGATCGCTACGAATTCTCTAAGCGGTCCAGAAATAACAACTACACTTTCACCTACTTCTAAATCAATATCAACTGGAACTTCTACAACTCCCATGTTTTCAATCTCTTCATCAGTAAGCGGTACTGGTTTAGAACCAGGTCCAACGAATCCTGTTACACCTCTTGTGTTTCTAACCACATACCATGACTCATCAGTCATTAGCATTTTAATTAGTACATACCCTGGAAATTTCTTTTTAAGTGAAACTTTTTGTTTTCCATCTTTTTCTTCAATAACTTCTTCCATTGGAACTTGGATGTCATGAATTAAAGATTCAAGATTTCTGTTTTCAACAGTCTTCTCAATATTAGCCTTCACTTTGTTTTCATAACCTGAGTATGTATGTACTACATACCATCTTGCTCTTTCGCTCATATATTTTTTAGATGAAAAATTTCACCTAAACCTCCTTTATTTCAGATTAAAAATTAATTTAAAGAGGCTTGAAAAAATATAATCTAACCCACCTACTAATACTATATATATTAGTACAACTACGCCAACTGCAATTAACGCTTTCTTTGTGTCATCTTTAGACGGCCAAGTTATTCTCTTAACCTCTGCCTTAATTTCTCTGAAAAATTTAGCAATACTATTTTTTTCAGATTTACTTTTAGTTTTTACACCTTCTTTAATAGCCATCGTTTCACATCCTTAAACTATCGCGAGTATGTGTCATTACTATATAAGCTAATTATTTTGTTTCTTTATGAGTTGTATGCTTCTTACAGAATCTGCAATATTTGTGCATTTCCATTCTGTCTGGGTTGTTTTTCTTGTTTTTCATTGTGTTATAGTTTCTTTGCTTACACTCTGTGCATGCTAATGTTATTTTAACTCTCACAGTCTGCACCTCCAGTATTTAAATAATCATAAGTCTCTATGCTATTGTGTTTCAGTATTTCGTTAATTACTTTAACACATTATCATAAAACTATTATTATGTCAATAATATCAGCTTTGTAAAGGACTAGGTAAAGTAACCCAGCCCTTTTTTCTTCTGTATTATTCTATTATAGATGTAACAACTCCTGAACCTACAGTTCTTCCACCTTCTCTGATAGCGAATCTTAAACCTTCATCCATAGCAACTTGAGTTATTAATTCAACGTTCATATCGATGTGGTCTCCAGGCATAACCATTTCCATACCATCTGGTAATTTGATTGATCCTGTAACGTCTGTTGTTCTGAAGTAGAATTGTGGTCTGTATCCATCGAAGAATGGAGTATGTCTTCCACCTTCTTCTTTCTTAAGTACGTATACTTGACCTACGAACTTGCTGTGTGGATTTACTGATCCAACTTTTGCTAATACTTGACCTCTTTCGATGTCAGTTCTTTGAACACCTCTTAATAATGCTCCGATGTTGTCTCCAGCTTGAGCTTCATCTAGTAACTTTCTGAACATTTCTATTCCTGTTACTACTACTTTTCTCTTTTCTTCCATTAATCCTACGATTTCAACTTCGTCTGATACGTGAAGAACTCCTCTTTCAACTCTTCCTGTTGCAACTGTTCCTCTACCAGTGATTGTAAATACGTCTTCTACTGGCATTAAGAATGGCTTATCAGTAGCTCTTTCTGGTGTTGGGATGTAGCTGTCTACAGCATCCATTAATTCCATGATGCAAGCTGTTGCTTCTGGATCTGTTGGGTTTTCTAATGCTCTTAAAGCTGTACCCTTGATTACTGGAATGTCATCTCCTGGGAAGTTGTATTCAGAAAGTAATTCTCTAACTTCCATTTCAACTAATTCTAATAATTCTTCGTCGTCAACCATATCTGCTTTGTTTAAGAATACAACGATGTAGTCAACACCAACTCTTGAAGCTAGTAGTATGTGCTCTCTTGTTTGAGGCATTGGACCGTCTGCAGCTGAACAAACTAAGATTGCTCCGTCCATTTGTGCAGCACCAGTGATCATGTTCTTAACATAGTCAGCGTGTCCTGGACAGTCTACGTGAGCGTAGTGTCTATGTTCTGTTTCGTATTCAACGTGAGCTGTATTGATTGTGATTCCTCTTTCTTTTTCTTCTGGAGCCTTATCGATATCTGCATAGTTGAATGCTTCAGCGAATCCTCTGTTTGCTAATACTGTTGTAATAGCCGCTGTTAATGTAGTCTTACCGTGGTCTACGTGACCGATTGTTCCAATGTTAACGTGTGGTTTGCTTCTTTCGAATTTTTGCTTTGCCATTTGAAATTCCTCCTTACTTCTTTAGATACACCTTGCCTAGCGTTTGCATTTCTAAATGTATATAATTGGAGCTCACGATCGGGATTGAACCGACGACCTCCGCCTTACCAAGGCGACGCTCTGCCGACTGAGCTACGTGAGCATTAAAGTGTATTACACTTTAATATACCAATTATAAAGTTTACTAGCATTTGTTTTTTTTGTCAATATAGATTAGTACATTATTTATTATTTACAAGGCATTTTTCAAGCTTCTTCTTGACACGCTGTAGAGCGTTATCTATAGACTTTGAATGCCTATCTAAATCACAAGCTATCTCCTGATATGACTTACCCTCTAAATAAGATTGTAATACTTGAATTTCTAAGTCTGATAATACCTTATTAATTTCCTCTTCAATGAATTCTTTTTGCTCTTGACTTATAATAAGCTCTTCAGGATCAGTTGTTCTTATACTAGATATTATGTCTAATAAAGTCCTATCTGATTCTTCTTCTGATACAGGTTTGTTCAAAGATATATATGTATTTAGAGGAATATGCTTTTGTCTTGTAGCTGTTTTTATTGCAGTTATTATTTGACGCGTAATACATAACTCTGCAAAAGCTCTAAATGAAGTAGATTTTTCTCCATTAAAATCTCTTATTGCTTTATATAAGCCTATCATACCCTCTTGATATATATCCTCTTTATCTGCACCTATTAAAAAATAGGATTTAGCTTTAACCTTAACAAAATTCTCATACTTAGAAATAATAAACTCTTGAGCTCTTTTGTTTCCTTTTTTAGCTTCTTCAACTATTTGTTCTTCTGATTCACATTTATAGAAATATTCTACAGAATTAAAATCTCTTTCTTCATTCATAAACTTCCTCCACCCCCCAATACCATTTATTAACTTCTCCTAATAGCTTCTAGTTTTTTCAAAACATCTTCATCTAAATTATCTTCTAAAGTATTTTTAGCTGATACATGAACTTTTTTACTATTTTTTTTTACATTCTCAATATCAACTCGTACTAAGTTATAGAACTCTATACTTGATATTCTTACAGCTCCTCTTTGAAAGATTGTTTGTTGTTCTAAGGAGTCAGAAGTTACTACATAAACTTCAAATCTTCTCCCTAAATTATGTACCTCTCTTTCAATATATGCATCAGCAGTTTCTCCATCCTTAGTAAATACAACTAATAAGTTTTTATTGTGTTCGTATTTGTTTTCAATATTACCAGTTACTCTATGTCCATCATAAACTATAACAATCTTACATCTATTAATAGCTCCATAATTATGCAATATATCAACTAGTTTTTGTCTTGCACTATCTAAACTAATTTCTTTTTCTCTCTTTAAATTACTCCAACTATTTATTACATTGTAACCATCAACAAATATAATTTTCACATTGAACACCTTTATATAACAATTATTTTGTTAATCTTCCTTTTAATACTTCATACATCATTATACCACCTGCTACTGAAGCATTTAAAGAGTTAATTTTTCCAATCATAGGGATTTTAACTAATACATCACATTTCTTTAGTGTAAGTTTAGAAATTCCTCTACCTTCACTACCTATAACTAATGCACATGGCCCAGAAAAGTTTGTATTATAGCTAAAATCTTTACCATCTATATCTGCTCCATATATCCATATGCCTTCTTCCTTTAATTGGTCAATCGTCGCATTTATATTGGTAACTTTAGCTATTCTCATATGCTCAATAGCACCTGCTGAACACTTATACACTGTAGGAGTTACTCCAACATTTCTTCTTTTTGGAATAATTATTCCATGTACCCCACATAATTCTGCTGTTCTTATTATTGATCCTAAATTATGAGGATCTTCTATTTCATCTAATATTACTATGAAAGGATCTTCACCTTTTCTCTTAGCACGATTAATAATATCTGTCACTTCAGAATATTTAAATGGAGTAACCTTAGCTATAACACCTTGGTGATTTGCTCCTCCACACATTTCATTTAATTTTCTTCTATCTACTTCTTTAATTACAACATTTTTATCTTTTGCTAAACTAAGTACTACTTTTATTGACCCTTCTAAGTCACCTTTGCTTACACATAAATATTCTATTGTTGTATCACTTTTTAAGGCTTCTATAACTGCATTTCTTCCTAAAACTAAGTCTTCTCTTATTTCTTCATGCATTGCTTCATTATTTCTCTTTGAGTAGTTATCTGAATAATCTCTTCTTCTTTCTGCTCTAGCTTGCTTCTCTTGAAATTTATTAAATTCTCTTTCTCTTCTTCTTGGGTTTTCTCTTTTAGCCATAATAGACTCTCCTTTATTTCTTATTAAGTTCTGTAGTCACGGCTTTATTCATTATGTAATTTAATCTTTCATAATTACCTATTAAATGTAAATAGCCAATAAGTGCTTCAAAACCAGTTGCCATTCTATAATCTCTTACATCTGCATTTTTCGGAACTGTTGCAGATTTTGTGTTTCTTCCTCTTTTAAAGATATAACTCTCTTCTTCAGTCAATTCTTCTTCTAATAAGTGCATAATAGTAGATTGACTTTTTGCTTTAACATATCCAATAGCTTTTACATGAATTTTATGTGCTGTTAATTCTACGTTATTAGCTAATATATAATTTCTAATAAAAAGTTCATAAACAGCATCTCCTATTAAAGCTAGTTGAAGTGGATTTAATAATCTAGCATCTTTAGGTGTAAATTCTTTTTCTCTATAATCTTGTAACATTTTTCACCTCTATCTATAACAATGGTAATTTTCTATTAAAATTTAAAAGTTAAGAGTTAAAAGTTAAGGCTAAAACTTACTTTTCTTTTACTCTTAACTCTTCATTATTAACTCTTAACTCTAATTACTCTACCATTATTAATTAAATCTTAGTCAGCCTTTTTCCATCTAACTCCTTGAGGAGTATCTTCTAAAATTATTCCTCTAGCTTTAAGATCATCTCTTATCTTATCAGCTAATGCAAAATCTCTATTTTTTCTTGCATCCTGTCTTGCTTGAATTAAAGCTTCAACTTCTTCTTCTAAGCTTACTTTAGTTGTTTTTTGTAATATTCCTAAAGGCATACCTAATTCTCTTATTAATTCTAAAGCTTTTTCACAAAGTTCTTTTGACGAATTAATAGTTACATTTGTATTTACATCTCGTGCTAAATCAAATAGAACTGAAATTGCATCGGCTGTGTTAAAGTCATCATCCATTTTTTCGATATATCTTTGTCTATAAGAATCTAAGCTATCAAGATATTTCTTTTCTTCATCAGTCATAGATTCTAACTTCACTTCATCAATTAAGCTTTCTAAGTTTCCTATAGCATTATATAATCTTTCAACTGAAGCTTTAGCTGAATCTAATAATTCAGTGCTAAAGTTTAATTGAATTCTGTAGTGACCTGAAAGCATTAAAAATCTTATAACATCTGCATCATATTCTTTTAAAGCATCTCTTGCTGTTAAGAAGTTATTTAATGATTTAGACATTTTTTGATTATTAACATTTAAGAATGCTGCATGTAACCAATAGTTTGCAAATTTCTTTCCTGTTAAGGCTTCGCTTTGTGCTATTTCATTTTCATGGTGTGGGAACGTTAAATCCATACCACCTGCATGTATATCTATAGTATCGCCTAATAATTTCTTTGCCATACAAGAACATTCAATATGCCATCCTGGTCTTCCAAGTCCCCATGGACTTTCCCATGCAGGCTCACCTGGTTTTTGTGCCTTCCAAATAGCAAAATCCATTGGATCTTCTTTTCTCTCATCTACATTTATTCTTGCACCAGCTTGTAAATCATCTAAGTTTTGACCTATTAATTGTCCGTAAGCTTCAAATTTCTTAGTTCTAAAATATACATCTCCATCAACAGCATAAGCATATCCTTTATCAACTAATCCCTTAACAAATTCAACAATATCTGTTATATATTCAGTAGCTCTTGGATTTACAGTAGCTCTCTTAATATTTAGTCCATCTGCATCTTTATAATATTCACAGATATACTTATCTCCGATTTCTTTTACTGTAGTTCCTTCTTCATTTGCTCTATTTATCATTTTATCATCTATATCAGTGAAATTTTGAACATAATTAACTTCGTATCCTCTATACTCAAAATATCTTCTTATAGTATCAAAAACGATAAATGTTCTACCATTCCCTATATGAAAGAAGTTATATACTGTAGGACCACAAACATACATCTTAACCTTTCCTGGCTCTAACGGTACAAACTCTTCTTTTTTTCTAGTTAAGCTATTAAAAACTTTCATTCTCTTCAAACCTCCTTAATTGAATTTTTTATAAACTTACTTATTCACCACTAAGTGAATCAAGCTTTATTATCTTATAATCTTACTCCTTGTTTATCAAATTGAGATTTAACAACATCTAAAACAGAATCAATTTTTATTACTTCCATTTCCCCATCTCTTAATTTGAATTCAACTTCTCCATCAGATATCTTTTTACCAACAGTAACTCTCATTGGAATTCCTATAAGTTCTGAATCTTTAAACTTAACTCCAGGTCTTTCATTTCTATCGTCTAATATAGCATCTACACCCATAGCTCTTAATTCATTATATAACTTATTTGCTATTTCCATTTGAGCTTCATCTTTAATATTTACAGGAATTACTGATACATGATATGGTGCAACTGAAAGTGGCCATATAATACCATTTTCATCATGATGTTGTTCTATTATAGAAGCCATTGTTCTAGTAACACCTATTCCATAGCATCCCATTACAAATGGTACATTTTTACCATTTTCATCTATAAATGTTGCATTCATTGCTTCAGAGTACTTAGTTCCTAACTTGAAGATATGACCTACTTCTGTCCCTCTTGCAATAGTAACTTCTCCTCCACACTCTGGACACTTTTCTCCTATAGTTATATTTCTGAAATCACCAACTGTTCCTTCAAAGTCTCTTCCATAGTTAACATTTTCTAAGTGATATCCTGTTTCATTTGCTCCAACTACAAAGTTAAACATCTTTGAAACTTCCTCGTCAACTAATAAAGTATCTACCTTTATACCTACTGGTCCTGCAAATCCTACTCCAGCATTAGTAGCTGCAAAAACTTCTTCTGCTGTAGCCATATTTAAATCTACAATTCCACCTAAAGCATTTGATACTTTAACTTCATTAACTTCTCTATCTCCTCTAACCATAACTGCAACTATCTTGCCATCAGCATTAAAGATTAAAGTTTTAGCAAATTTCTTTTCAGTAGTATTAAAGAATTTAACTAACTCTTCTATTGTTCTAATGTTTGGAGTTTCAGTCTTAATCATTTCTTTTAATTCTTCAGCTTCTGCAACCTCTGGTGTTGATGGAGCCTTTTCTATATTAGCTGCATAATCACAACAAGTACAGAATACTACATCATCTTCACCAACTTCTGATTTAACCATAAATTCTGCTGAATTTGATCCACCGATAGCTCCTGAATCAGCAGCAACGCACTTAGCATCTATTCCACATCTATTGAATATTTTTACGTAAGCATCGTGCATCTTATCATATGAAGCATCTAATCCTGCTTGGTCTTTATCAAAGCTATAAGCATCTTTCATTATGAATTCTCTTGATCTCATAACTCCGAATCTTGGTCTTCTCTCATCTCTATATTTAGTTTGAATTTGATAAAGATTAACTGGTAATTGCTTATAAGATTTTATTTCATTTCTAGCTATATCAGTAAATACTTCTTCGTGAGTAGGTCCTAAACAAAACTCTCTATTTCCTCTATCTTTTAATCTGAATAATTCAGCTCCATAAACTCCCCATCTTCCTGATTCTTGCCATAATTCAGCAGGTAAAAGAGCTGATGCTAAAAATTCTTGAGCTCCTGCAGCATTCATTTCTTCTCTTACTATATCTTCTACATTCTTTAATACCTTTAAACCAATTGGCATATAGTTATATACACCAGCAGCCATTTTTCTAATCATTCCAGCTCTAAGCATTAGCTTATGGCTATCAATTTCTGCTTCTGCTGGCACTTCTCTTAATGTTGATACTAACATATTTGACATTTTCATAATTAGTTCCTCCAATTTGTTTATATTTATCATCGCTATTCATAATTTAAAATAACTATAAAATTAGCATATTGTTCTACAATTAAAAAAAGCCGTCCCTAATTATATAATTAGGGCGACTTGTATCGCGGTACCACCTAAATTTGTGCTCTTAATAATGATAACGGTATTAGACCGATAGTTTTTACCTATAACTCCGAAGCTGGTTCAAAATCTAGTTGAGAATCTTACAGCCACGGATTCTCTCTCTGAAAAAGGCGATTTCTACTATTCTTCTTCACTGCTTTAAATTTAATATTTATAATTTATTATATAGTTCCAAAAAACTTATGTCAATATTAGCTATTATTAGCTTATACAAGCCTTTCAGCTAAAATTATATCATCTGGAGTAGTTATTTTTATATTTGTATACTCTCCGTCATATAAATACACCTTATATCCGTATTTTTCGGATACCATAGTATCATCTGTAACTACATCTCCATTTTCCTTAACTTTTTCATGGCACTTTAATATATTATCGTAGTTAAATACTTGTGGTGTTTGAATAGCTACTAAAGTACTTCTATCAGGAGTATCTATAGAAAAGTTTTCTTTATTCTTTACTTTTATCGTATCTTTCGGCATAACTCCTGGTGCTGCTGCTCCATATTTCTTAGCACATCTAATTCCCTCATCTATTAAATTATCAGAAATTATCGGTCTTGCTCCATCATGAATAAGAACTATATCTGTATCATTCATACTTTTAAGAGCATTATACACAGAATCCTGTCTTTCAGCTCCACCTTCAACTATTTTATCAACCTTCAATGAATATTTCTCTAAAACTTCTTTTTTACAATATTCTATTTCATCTTTAGGTAAAACTAGCACTATTTGATCTATATTTTTATTATCTATAAACTTTTTTAAAGTATAGTATAAAATTGGTTTACCTTTTATTTCGATAAACTGCTTACTAACTTTACTTCCCATTCTTTTCCCTTTTCCACCTGCTAATATAATAACACTAGTCATAAGATAATTTTAATTCTCCTTTTGTTTTGCAAAAATCATTCTTCCTGCTGCTGTTTGTAATACAGAAGTTACTATTACATCTAATTGCTCTCCAATAAATTTCTTTCCACCTTCAACTACTATCATAGTTCCATCATCTAAGTAAGCTACTCCTTGTGATGATTCTTTTCCCTCTTTATTCACAACAACCTTCATTTCTTCTCCTGGAAGAACTACTGGTTTAACTGCATTAGCTAATTCATTAATATTTAACACAGGAACACCTTGGACTTCAGCAACTTTATTTAAATTATAATCATTAGTAATTACTTTTCCATTTAATGTTTGAGCTAATTTTAATAGCTTTGAGTCTACTTCAGCTATTTCTGGGAAATCCCCTTCCCATATTTCTGTTTCAATTTCAAGTTCCTTTTGAATTTTATTTAGTATATCTAAACCTCTTCTACCTCTATTTCTCTTTAATGAATCTGAGGAATCTGAAATATGTCTTAATTCATCTAATACAAAGCTTGGTATAATTAAAGTTCCTGAAATAAATCCAGTCTTACATATATCAAAGATTCTACCATCAATAATTACAGATGTATCTAATACATTAGATATATTCTTAGCATTATTTTTATGTTTTTTCTCTTTTGAAGAACTTTTCTTCATGTTTCCAATCATACTATTTATATCATCTTTTTTCTCAACAAATATTTTTACACCAATTATTACCGCTACTAGTTCAATCAAAACAAGTAATATTGGTCCAGCTACTGGATGTATACCTACCACAGGAATCCCAATTAGCGAAGCTATAAGTAAGGCTACTATAGTTCCAACAGTTCCGTATACCAATTCACTTGCACTCACCTTTTGTACACTTTTTTCTACTGTGTCTATTATTTTATTAAGTCCTTTGTAGATAATAGGTGATATAAAATATAATATAATACCGAACACTAAAATAACAAAAAATAAAAATACTATCTTACTTATTGGACTTTGTAATAATTTCACCTCTAAATCACTAAATACGTTTAATAATCCATCTCCTACTACATACCCTAGTATAAATCCTATAGTAGTAATTATTATTCTAAATAACTTCTTTAACACCTTTTAACCTCCTTTGTCATAAATGTTACACTTTCTATTATACCCTTATATTTATCTTATAGATACATATATAACCAATATTAATTATAACATAGTATTTATCAATTTTAGGAATAATTATCTAATTACATATCAAATATATTTTTCTTTACCCCCTATTAAAAAACATTTACATTTATTATTATAATATTAATCCTTCAGCTGATGGATATATTGACAGAATTAACAGAAAAAAACTATAATTAATTTACAAGCATTATTATTCTAAGGAGTTGAGGCGAGATGAAGGACGTTATATTCGATAATTTCCAAAATGATGTGGATGATTCATTACTAAGACATAAAAGCATTTTAGATATTTTAACAAAATATTCTGAATCTAGTGCTAGAGTAAATAGAGCTGTTGCTAAGGCTGTTACAAATTGTGGTTGTATTAAAATAAATGCAGATAAACAATCTTCTCCTCAAGACCAAGATAGCCTTGAAGATTTTTATAATTCTTTAAATAATCATTTAGATGGCGAACTTTGTGAAACTTGTCGTGATGTAATTGAGCGTGAAATGGGTAATAATATGTTTTATCTTACTTCCTTGTGTAATGCACTAAATATAAGTTTATATGATGTACTTATAAAAGAAGATAATAAAATTAATACTTTAGGAAAATTTAATTTTAGATAAAAAAATATGGCAGTAAATTTACTGCCATATTTTTTTATAATTCTTTTTTTAAATATATTTGTTCTTTAATTCTTTTCAATCCATTTCTTATTGCAGTAGCTCTAGCTTCTCCTATCCCCTCAACCATATCAAGATCTTCTTTTGATGCTTTAATAACATTTTTAAGGCTATCAAAATGCTTAATAAGATTTTCAATAATACTCGTTGGTATTCTAGGAATCTTAGAAAGAATTCTATATCCCTTTGGAGATATTAAAGTATCCACTAACGACACTCCAGCATATCCCAATAATTTAGACAGATTATCTAAGTCTAATAGCTCTTCAGAATTTAGCTTTTGAATTTCCTTATAAATTTCATCAGCGTCAGCTTCATCATTACAATAATCTTTAATTAAAAGTATTCCATCTCTTTCAATATTTTTTATTAATTCATTAAGCTGCATAGAAATTAGTCTTCCTTCATTACCTAATTCAACTATATGCTTTTTAATTTCCTCAACTATTCTCATTACCATTTCAGTTCTTTGTATAGCTGTAGTTACATCAAATACTGTAGTTAAATCTTGAAATTCAAGAATATTTAAGTTATTAATAACTTTCTCTAATACATTAACATACTTTTCTAAAGTCTGTATTGCTTGGTTAGCATTTGCTAAAATAACACTACTATCCTTAAGTATGTATTTTAGGTCACCTTTATATATTGTAATTATGTTTCTTCTTTGTGAGATTGCTATGACAAGGGTTCCAGTTTGTCTTGCTATTCTTTGAGCTGTTCTATGTCTAGTTCCTGTTTCGAAAGTAGCTATTGTTGAATCTGGTATAAGTTGAGCGTTAGCAGAAACTATCTTTTTTAAATCTCCACTTATAACAATAGCTCCATCCATCTTTGCTAGTTCGTATACATATGCTGGTGTATATTCTGAATTAATATTAAATCCACCATCTACTAGCTT
Source organism: Clostridium sp. NSJ-145 (assembly GCF_021044725.1). Classification (NCBI taxonomy): domain Bacteria; kingdom Bacillati; phylum Bacillota; class Clostridia; order Eubacteriales; family Clostridiaceae; genus Clostridium; species Clostridium sp. NSJ-145. The sequence continues at coordinate 16,762 of NZ_JAJNOS010000008.1, read as the reverse complement.
CATTACATTTTCACCGTCACCAATTATTATTAATCCACCAGTTTTAGCTCTTAGTATGTTATCTAATCCCTCTCTTAAACTTGTTCCTGGACTGACTAATTTAAGTATATTTTTTATTTCATTATCTTCCTTTATTCTCATTATAATCACCTAATTATTAATTCTATTATTATTGCGAATCTCTATTATTTATTATCTATAGACATGGAATATTACATCATTTAAAGTTTTTAATGCTATAACTTCTATACCTTTAAATACAGTACCCTTAGCAAAAGAATCTTTTGCTACATATACCCTCTTAAATCCCATTCTTGCAAGCTCTTTCACTCTACCTTCTAAAGAAGGTACTTTTTTAAGTTCTCCAGTTAATCCTACATCTGCGATAAAAGCAATATTTCCCTCTATCCCTTTTTGCTTAACCGAAGATACAATACTCATTATTACGGCTAAATTAATACCCTGCTCTCTAATTCTCATACCTCCGGTGGTCTTAATTATTACATTTTTATCGTAAAGATTTATTCCACCTCTTTGCTCAAGAATAGAAATTAAAGTATTTAACTTATCTTTGCCTAAAGTCTCCCCTATTCTAGTTGGATAAGGAGTAAAAGTCTTAGATACTAAGCTTTCTATTTCTGTTATTATAGCTCTTGATCCTTCCTTTATAACTGTTAACGTACTTCCTGATACTAATTCTCCTTCATCTCTTTTAGTCATAAAAAATTCTGATGGATTATCTATAGACATCATACCTTTTTCAGTCATTTGGAAAAATCCTGTTTCTCCTGTGCTTCCAAATCTATTTTTGGAACTTACTAGTCCTCTTAGTTCTTCATCACTATCAGCTTCTATTATTAATACAGTATCTACTAAATGTTCTAAAGCTCTAAGACCAGCAAGTTCATCTGCTTTTGTCATTTGTCCAACAATTATAACCGCTCTCTGTCTTTTATCATTTTTAGCAACCCTTAATAATTCATTAGCACACTCCATAGTCTGAGTCGGAGAACCTGCTCTTGCAGGTAAATAGCCCTCCATAGTAAAGGTCTGTATACTATCTATAATAATTAAGTCTGGATCTATCTCTTCTATAGAATCAACAACATTATCTAAATTAGTTTCTTGAAGAACCCATATATTATCATTAATTTTCTCTAATATTCTATCTGCTCTATTTTTTATTTGGCTATCACTTTCTTCTCCTGATGCATATATAACTTTATGCCCTTTCTTAGCTATACAATCTGCCACTTGTAAAAGTAACGTTGACTTTCCCGCACCAGGTCTAGCCGTAATTATGGTAATAGAATCTTTTACTATTCCACCACCCATAACTCTATCAAATTCATTAATTCCTGTAACTATTCTATCACTTTTGCTAGAAGTTACCTCTGTAAGTTTCTTGGCTACCTTTTTAGGAGTTCTTGTTGCTGTTACTGTTTTACTCGTACTTTTAGCCTGAACTACCTCTTCCTCAAAAGTATTCCAATTATTGCAATCTGGACATTTTCCTAACCATTTTGGTGTTTCATACCCACAATCCCTACAGATATAAACTGTTTTTATTTTCACCATACCGATTCACCACTTCTGTTGTACTTATATATTAGTATTCTTAACTTATTTCACTCTTTCTAATATATCATAATTAAAATAAAAAAATATACAAAATACAAAAAATCATCGTTAAAAATATTAACGATGATTTTTTATAAATGATAATTATTTTATTAATTTTGCTGCCGCTTCATCAATTATAACAACTACATCTCTATGCATTTGTAGCATTGTAGCTGGATTATCAGTTGTAATCTTTCCTGAGAATAATCCTTTAATAGCTTCTGCTTTTCCTTCACCTGACGCTATTAAGATTATTTTTTTAGCTTTCATAATTCCGCCTAGTCCCATAGTTAATGCTTTTCTTGGAACTTCATCAATTGAATCAAAGAATCTAGCATTTGCTTCTATAGTGCTTTCTGTTAATGAAATTATATGAGTTCCTGCTGATAATTCTTCTCCTGGTTCGTTAAATGCAATATGTCCATTGTTTCCAATACCTAATAATTGAACATCTATTCCGCCAAGTTCCTCAATTTTCTTATCATAATTCTTACATTCTTCTTCTAAATTTTCTGCTAATCCATTTGGTACAAAAGTCTTAGCTTTATCAATATTTATGTGATTGAATAAATTAGTATTCATGAAATTTCTGTAGCTTTGCTCATGCTCTGGATTTAATCCAATATATTCGTCTAAGTTTATTGAAGTACATTTAGAAAAATCTAATTCATTATTTTCACACTTAGCTATTAACTCTTTATACATTCCTACTGGTGATCCTCCAGTAGCTAGTCCTAAAACTGCTTCTGGTTTCTCTATTATAACTTTAGCAAATTCGTCTGCTGCAACTTTACTTAATTCTTCATAATTTTTAGTAACTATTAATTTCATATAATCTCTCCCTCTCTACGTGAAATATTCACTTGTAATGTAAACTTATCTGATCTATATAATGCCTCTTCAATAAATAATACTTTATTTTTATTAGCAAAAGTTTTTCCTATTATCTTAAGCACCGGAAAATTCTCTTTAGTATCAAACTTTTCTTTTATTTCATCTGTTATATCAACAGCTACTATAGATGAAGTAGAATTACTTATTGAATATCCAAAATGCTCTAAAATTTTATATAATGATCCTTTTAACATCTCATTATTAATATGACCACAATAATCTACAGGTATAAATACAGTCTCTACTGCTATACATTCATTATCAACTATTCTTCTTCGTTCAATTTTATAAACCTTATCTAGCATAAAAGTATCTTGCATATCATCCGGTGTATCTATAATATCGAAGTTAATAACTTCTGTTCTCAACTCTCTACCAGTTTGCTTTATCATCTCTGTAAAACTCATCATATCTTGTTGTTTTACAGTTTGCTCACATACAAAAGTACCTTTACCTTTTAATCTAGTTAAAACTCCTTCTTGAACTAATTCCCCTATAGCTTGTCTTATAGTCATTCTACTTACGCCATAGATTTCACATAATTCTCTTTCGCTGGCTATACATTCACCAGGTTTCCAAAGACCTTGTGCAATTTTTTTAACTAAGTCATTTTTTAATTGGAAGTATACCGGTATAGGACTATTCTTATCAATCATAGTATCGCCTCCTAATCATATTATAACGTTCAGAATTATAGATGTCTATACCAGTTTTAAAAAATCTTTGTATATTTTTATTAAACTTACTAATACTAATTATAAAAAGTTTAGGAGATGTTATTATGTTTTCAAAATCTTATTATGATAATATAAACGGTAAAAATATACTAACTGATTATAGACCAAAAGATATGAGTAATGATTATCTTGATAATTTTACAGATTCCTCTTTAGAAAATATGGTTATAAATTCTAACTTAGATAATAGTAATATGATTAAATAACTATTTATAATATATATTATATGATATATTAGTATTAAGATTACTATTTTAGGAGGTACTTTATGGTTAAAGTTTATTCAACTAATACTTGTCCTTGGTGTGATAAAGCTAAGAGCTATTTAAAATCAAAAGGAATCGAGTTTGAAGAATTAAATGTTCAAGAGGATATGGTTGCTAGAGAAGAAATGATAAAAAAATCTAAACAAATGGGAGTTCCTGTTTTAGATGTAAATGGAACTATCATAATAGGTTTTGATAAGCCTGCAATTGATACTGCACTTAATGCTTAATTTCAATTGACAATTACAAGTTTAAAACATAAAAACTATAAGTTTTAAAGCCAGCATAAGCTGGCTTTATTTATTTATTTATTTATTTATTTATTTATTTTAACTTTCATTAATTACGATTATTTAAATTAATTATAACTCCCTTTCTTCTTGACATTGCTTCTATAGAATATCTAATTCCTTGAGTACCTATTCCTGATGCTTTTACACCTGAAAACGGAAAATGATCTGGGCCTCTTTCTGGTTTATTATTAATTTGAACAGTTCCTACTTCTAACTTATCTGCTATATAAAAAGCTTCATCTATATTTTTAGTAAATACTGATGCCTGCAACCCATATTCAGATTTATTGGCTATTAATATGGCTTCCTCTTTATCTTTTACTCTAATAATCGGCAAAACTGGTCCAAATGGCTCTTCCCATGCTAATCTCATGTCCTCAGTAACATAATCGAATAAAGTTGGATATATAATATTATTTTCTCTCTTTCCACCAGCTAACAAATGTGCTCCTTTTTCTCTAGCATCCTCTATAAGTTCCCACACAAAATCAGCTGCTTTATCATCAATTAATGGAGTTATAGTTACTCCTTCATCTGTCGGATTTCCTACCTTAAGCTCTAATACCTTTCTTTTAATCTTATCTGCCAATTCATCTGCAACTTTATCAACTACTAATATTCTCTTAACAGCAGTACAACGTTGTCCTGAATAAGAATATGCTCCAGCTACTATATTAGCTGCTGCTAAATCAAGGTCTGCATCATCTAATACAATTGCTGCATCTTTCCCACCTAATTCCATTAACAATGGAACCATACTTGTTATACTTGCTATTCTCATTCCAACTTCAGTACTTCCTGTAAAGTTAATAAAATCTATCTCTGGATGAGTTACTATATAATCTCCTATTTCACTTCCTCTTCCTGTTACAGTATTTAGAACACCAGCTGGAACTCCAGCTTCATCAAAAACTTTTGCTAAATATAATCCACAAAGACTACCTTGTGTAGCAGGTTTTAATACTACGGTATTCCCAGCTATTAATGCTGGTGCTATTTTAGAAGCTGATAAATTTATAGGATAATTAAACGGAGAAATTGCAAGAACTACTCCCATTGACTCTCTAGTAACAACAGATATTTTATTTTTATCAAATCCAGGAAAGCTATCACTTACTATAGTTTCTCCAAACATATTTTTAGCTGTATCAGCAGTAAATCTTATGTAATCAGCAGTTCTGTTAATTTCGGACTCAGCGCTTTTTCTATCTTTAGCAATCTCTCTTATAAGAATATCAGATAACTCATCTATTCTCTCTTGTAATATGTCTGCAACTTTATAAAGAATTTTTGCTTTTTCATTTATAGGTACATCTTTCCACTTGTTATGTGCTTTTTGTGCTATCATAACTACATCATTTACCTCTTCCTTTGTCATTGCTGGTATCTTTCCAACTACTTTGCCGTCTGTTGGCGATTTAATCTCTATAAAGCTGCCACTTTTGCTATCACACCATTTCCCATTAATTAAATTTCTAAACTTTCTCTCTTGTCCGATTAAATTACTAAACATATGATTATTCTCCTCCCTATTAATTTATTATTTATTTTCTCCCACCTATTTCACTTTTATTATTTAACATAAGATAAACTTATCTATAATTAAATTTAGATATAAATTATTAAAATAAAAAAAGAAGCTTAAATTTATAATCTAAGCTTCTTCAAATTAATTATTAAACCTAAAAAATATTTAATAATTTATATTTAATTATAACTACTCATAAAAATACTATATAGATTAGTATTTATTTATGTGCAAACTCTATACCTTGCTCATTACATTGAATAAGAAGTTTATCTCCATCAACTATATCACCTTTAATTATTTCATCACTCAATTTATCTTCAATTTCTCGAGTAATTATTCTTCTTAAAGGTCGTGCACCAAAATCTTTTTCCTTATTTTTTTCAGCAATAAATTTACTTAAATCTTTATCATAATCAATAAATATGTTCTTTTCTTTTAACCTTCCCATTGTCTCGTTTATCATTATATCTACAATTTTTAATATACTATCTTCATTTAATTGATTAAATATTATTATTTCATCTAATCTATTTAAAAATTCTGGTCTAAAGGCTTTTTTCAATGCACCTTCTATTACTTCTTTCATCTTTTCATATTCTGCTTTACCAGTATCTTTATTTGAAGCAAAACCGACCTGTTTTTGCTTTTTAATATTTTCAGCTCCTACATTAGATGTCATTATAATTATAGTATTCTTGAAGCTAATCATCTTACCTTTACTATCTGTTAATCTTCCATCTTCCATAATTTGAAGTAAAATATTAAATATATCTGGATGAGCCTTTTCTATTTCATCTAATAACACTACAGAATATGGTTTTCTTCTAACAGCTTCTGATAATTGCCCGCCTTCGTCATACCCTATATATCCTGGAGGAGATCCTATAAGTCGTGAAACTGAATGCTTTTCCATGTATTCAGACATATCTAATCTTATAAGATTATTCATATTACCAAACATAGCTTCAGCTAATGCTTTTGATAACTCAGTTTTTCCAACACCTGTTGGCCCACAGAATATAAATGTTCCTATAGGTCTATTAGGATCTTTAAGCCCTATTCTAGCTCTTTTTACAGCTCTAGATATAGCACTTATAGCTTCATCTTGACCAATAACTTTACTTTTTAATATATCCTCTAAATGCAAAAGTCTATCTGATTCTTTTTCTGTAAGTCTTGATATAGGAACCTTAGTCCAGGTTGATACAACCTTAGCAATATCTTCTTCATCTACAAGATAAACTTCTGAACAATTCTTTGTATTCCATCTATTCTGAATCTCATAGAACTCATCTCTCAATCGTTTTTCTTTATCTCTTAAATTAGCTGCCTTTTCAAAATCTTGATTTTTTATAGCATCTTCTTTTTCATTTATAGCCTTTTCTATAGCCACCTCTTTTTCTTTTATTTCAGGTGGTAACGTTAGTTTAGATATTCTTACCTTTGCTGCAGCTTCATCAATCAAATCTATAGCCTTATCTGGCATATATCTATCATTTATATATCTTTCACCTAAGCTAACTGCCATTTTTAAAGCTTCATCAGTTATTTTAACTTTATGATGTGACTCATATTTATCCCTAAGTCCAAATAATATCTTTAATGTATCCTCTGGTGATGGTTCCTCAATATTTACTGGTTGAAATCTTCTTTCTAAAGCTGCATCTTTTTCTATATGCTTTCTATATTCATCTATTGTAGTTGCACCAATACATTTTATTTCTCCTCTTGCTAATGCAGGCTTTAAAATATTAGACGCATCTATAGCTCCTTCTGCTCCTCCAGCTCCTACTATAGTGTGTATCTCATCTATAAATACAATAATGTCCTCTTCTTGTCGTAACTCGGCCATAATTTTCTTTAATCTATCTTCAAATTCACCTCTATATTTTGCACCAGCAACCATAGCAGTAATATCTAATGTTAAAATTCTTTTATCTTTTAGACTTTCTGGAATATCTCCTAGTACAATTCTTTGAGCTAATCCTTCTATTACAGCTGTTTTTCCAACTCCTGGTTCACCAATTAAACATGGATTATTTTTAACTCTCCTACATAGAATCTCTAACACTCTTTGTGTTTCAGCATCTCTTCCTACTACAGGATCTAATTTTTGATCTTTTGCTAATTGAGTTAAATCTCTACTAAATTGATCTAACATAGGAGTTTTATTGTTTTTCTTTTCTTTTGAAGCTGTCTTTTTTACTTCTTTTAATTCGCTTCCCATAATGTATTTTTCTAAATCATCTTTCATTGAATTGATATCAGCCTTACAACTTGTAAGAATAGCATAAGCTACACCTTCTCCATCGTTAATCAATGATAATAGAATATGTTCTGGTGTAATAAAATTTTGTCCGTATTTTCTTGCCACTTCTAAACTATCATCAAATAATCTCTTTGTTCTAGGTGTTAATAATATATCACCTGATAATATCTCTTCATCTCCAAATCCTAAATACTCTTCTGTAAGCCCTCTAACTTTATCTATAGTCAATCCTTTAGTAGTTAATAATTGACTAGCGTATCCATTTTCTTTTAATATCCCTAAAAGTACATGTTCAGTTCCTATATATCCATGCTTAAACTTTTGAGATTCTTGTTGTGCTTCTATTAAAACTATTTGTGCCCTTTCTGTAAACCTCCCAAATATCATTTTCTTACACCTCCATACCCTAGGTTATAATTTATATAAAATTAATTAACCATTAATTTTAAATTTATATTAATTATTATGATAGAATAACTGCTATCATACCCCTTAAAATATCTGCTCTAACCTTATTTTTATCTTCTACAGATGTTAAAATTCTATCATTTACAGACATTTTAATAAGATCACATTCTCTTTCAGTTACTAGATTCAACTCTAATAAATAATTAATTAAAGATAATGCACCTTGGTAAGTTATACTTTTACCAATAGCTTCATTAAGCATCATAGCAATCTTTTCATTATTATCATTTGATATTTTCTTGATTACTATATAGCCTCCACCACCTCTTCTGCTTTCGATAATATATCCTTTTTCGTGACTAAATCTAGTAGTCAATACATAGTTAATCTGTGATGGAGCACAATTAAATTTATCTGCTAAATCATTTCTCTGGATTATTATTTCCTTACTGGTTTTTTCCTCAATCATATTATTTAAAAATTCGGCTATACCATCTGATATTCTTGCCATAAAAACACCTTCCTAAACATCTTTGACTTTCTTTGACTTTAATTATATACAAATATTTTTTTAGTGTCTATGTTTAAAGTTTTCCCTTATATAAAAAATTCATTTAAATTCTGTAATATTTAGATTTTATTTAGTCAATACTCTTAAAATATAGATATTTAACAAGATTCTAGGATGTGATAATAAATGCAGATTAAATGGTTAGGAAATAGTTCATTTTTAATAAAAACATCTTTATCCAAAAAAATTCTCATAGATCCATTTACTCCATTAGAACTTTTAGATTTTGATACTACTTTTGATATAATAACCTTTAGCAAAGATTTTCATAAAATAAGTAATTTTGATTTGAGTAAGTATGGTGCTAAAATAATCACTAGAGATGAAGTATATTGTGAAAATAACATTAAAATTAAAGGATATTTATCCTACAGTGATAATGTATCAGGATTAAAACGTGGTAAAAACTATATATATCTTTATGAAGTAGATAAATTAAGAATATGCCATCTTGGATATTTAGGACATTTTCTTAATGAAGAAATTATAAATATACTAAAAAATGTAGATATTTTATTCTTGCCTATTGGTGGGAATCTTTGTTTAAATGGTAATGAAAGTTATAAGCTATCTGAACTACTTACTCCTAAATATATTATCCCAATGTGCTATAAATGTAATAAGTATGACTTTTATTTTGATGGTCCTTTAGATTTTATATCTAAATCTAAAAATATTTATAATGTAAACTCCTCTGAAATTAATATTAATGATTTACCTAACAATACTCCATTAACAGTACTTTTAAAGCATTAAAAAAGAGCCACCTACTTAGGTGACTCTTTATAGTAACTATTCAGCTACTGGTGCTCCAACTGGACAAACATTTGCACAGTTTCCGCAATCGATACAAGTATCTGCATCTATAACAAATTGAGTATCTCCTTGGCTGATAGCGTTAACTGGACATTCAGCAGCACAAGCTCCACAGTTTACGCATGAATCTTCTATTACGTATGCCATTAAAAAAACCCCCTCACTTATTAAATTTCATATATATTGTATCATAGTCAATATTTTTTTCAAAGTGTTTTTATTATGTGATATAAAGTTCACTTCTAAGATTCTATCATGTACCCTGCCATTTCAATAAGATTTATAATATCCTCTGATGATATAGTTAAATTATCATATACTATTTGAACTTCTTTTTTAGCCTTGCTTATCTCACATGCAACTATACCTTCTTCATTTGTAAGTATATTCCTAATAGTAGTTACATCAGTAGATTTATTTAAATTATTAATCTTTATTGAAATTTTCATAATATCCTCCTTAGTTATCTTTAATTAACGCCTTAATAAACTTTTTATCCTCTTCTGAATCTATCTCTAATCTAATATCTGAATCATCTATTGAGTCTTCATAGTTTCCTTCAATTAATTCGATATTGTCTATATTAAAGTCATTTACCATTTCTTCGCCAGCTTTTTTATATTTTACTCTTACTGTTTCCTTAACAGTATTATTACTTATAACTTCTCCTGTACCTTCCTCAGTTTTAACTATTGAGCCAACCTGAGGCATTCTCTTTCTAATATCTTCATACGTACTTTGCTCGTAATTTAAGCAGCACATAAGACGTCCACATATACCTGATATCTTAGTTGGATTAAGTGATAAGTTTTGTTCTTTTGCCATTTTTATAGAAACAGATGCAAAATCTCCTAAAAATGAAGAACAACACATAGGTCTTCCACATGGACCTAATCCACCTAACATCTTTGCTTCGTCTCTAACTCCGATTTGTCTTAATTCAATACGTGTTTTGAATATAGTAGCTAAATCTTTTACTAATTCTCTAAAATCTACTCTACCATCTGCTGTAAAGTAAAATATTACTTTATTATTATCAAATGTATATTCAACATCAATAAGCTTCATTGTTAATTTATGTTCTTGAATTTTGTTAAAGCATATATTAAATGCGGCTTCTTCTTTAGCTTTGTTATCAAAATGCTTATCTATATCTTCTTGTGATGCTATTCTTATAACACTTTTAAGAGGTGCTACTATATCCTCCTCTCTTACTTCTTTTATTCCAATTACACATTCACCAAATTCTATTCCTCTAGCAGTTTCTACTACTACATAATTACCTTTTTCTATTTTTAAATCAGTTGGATCAAAATAATATATCTTTCCAGCCTTTTTAAATCTCACTCCTACAACTTTTATCATATTTTTAAACCTCCAAAAAGCTAATAAGCATAACTCTTATAGTTACTGCCCAATTAACATTATTTTTAATGTTTCTTCTAGCTTCTTCAATACTACTCATTAAGTTATTTAACTTCCTAAAAGACATTTCCTTAGTAAGTTCTTTAATCTGATCAATTTTATCACTATTTATAATTAAGCTTTCATTTTCGATTTCCTTATGAATCATTATGTCTCTTATAAAATCACCCATTATACTTAGAACTTCTTCTTTATCTCCCTTATAAGAATTTAAAACTTCTTCTTCTTCTAATAGAGCTTCAGGATCATTTTTTGTTATTTTAATTAATAATTCTACAATTTTACATCTTAATTCTTTAAGCTTATCATCATTAATATATCTATCTATTCTTCCCGGAATTCCAGAACTAAATGCTATTGCTGCCTTTGTTTCAGGTTCATTTTTATCATAACCTTTTATTTCAGCATACTCATATAACTCTTCTTTTGATAATGGTGTCAATTTAAATATTTCACATCTAGATTTAATAGTATCTAAAACTAACTCTAAACTCTCACATAGTATTATTATGTACACTCCTAAAGGTGGTTCCTCTATTGTTTTTAATAATGCATTTTGAGCTTGAACTGTAAGCTTATTACCTTCATGAATAATAACCACTTTCTTATCTCCCTCAAAAGGTTTCTTTTGAACTTCTTCTATAATAGCTCTTACATCATCTACTCCGAAGGAAGCCTTTTCAGTCTTATAATTTATAATATCTACATATTCCCTATCTAAATCACCTTTAAGTATTAATTTAGCTAAATTTAGCGCTAGAACGCTCTTTCCAATTCCATCCTCACCACAAATAAGGTGGGCATGAGAAAGAGTTCCATTTGAACATCGCTTGTTGAAATTCATAACTAAGTCTCTATACCCAATAAACTTTCTCATACTCACGCCTCTTTTTCATCTATATTCTATACTTTAATAAATTGATCTACATCTAATACAAAGATAGTAGCTCCTCCTACTTCAACTTCCATAGGATATGGCATATACATACCAGTTCCGTTAGACATAGTAGTTGGTGTTGGTATTATTTCTTTTCTCATTTTACAAACATCTTCAACAACCTTAACTACATCATTAACTTTATCCTTTTCTACTCCTATCATTAATGTTGTGTTACCAGACTTTAAAAATCCGCCTGTAGTTGCTAACTTTGTAACTCTAAAACCTTTATCATTAAGTTCTTCAATTAGATCTAAAGCATCATCATCTTGTACTATTGCGATTACTAACTTCATAAAATTACCTCCACTCAATAAATTTCCCTTTTATATTATTTTATCATACTATTTAAATGTTTTAATATTTTTTATGTTAGTTTTACATAAAATATATCTATAATTTTACAATAGTTCAATTAATAAATGTTTTATATCCTTTTAAATTACTTCTATAACCTTTTTGTATATCTCTTCATGAATATCATCAATAGTTCTTAATAACTTACCTTCAGTGCATTTAACTTTATTCCAATTATATTTTTCAGCAATTTTAAGTGAGTTATTATATGATTTTATTAAATATTCCTCATTGCTTTCATGAATATCCTTTTCTTCCTCACCAGTTATCTTATTTAATCTATTTTTCATTAATTCTTGACTTACCATAGGATCTACATCTAAGAAAATAACTTGGTCTGGCTTCGGTATTGCATATAAGTTAAACTCTAAGTCACTTAACCAATTCAAGAATTTCTCTTTTTCTTCTTCATCCATTTTTGCTGCTTGATGTACCATATTTGATGTAGTATATCTATCGGATATAATTATCCCACCTTCATTATAGAACTTTTCCCATTTAGTTTTAAATGATGCGTATCTATCAGCAGCATAAAAAGTTGATGCAACGTATGGACTAACATCATTAGGATTGCTTCCAAACTCACCTCTTAAATACATCTTTACTAATGCTGAAGACTCGCTATCGTAATCTGGGAAAGTTATTTTCATACAATTATATCCTTCATTAATAAGTCTTTCATATAATTTTTTAGATTGAGTTGCTTTTCCACTAGCATCTGAACCTGACTCTATAATAATTAATTTACCTTTACTCATAAATAAGCCCACCTTTCAAGTATGTAAGGTATTTTCCTTAACTTTTAAAATAATATATCTTTTATTCTATTTTTCATATCCTCATATTGCTTATCATCAAATTCCTCATTAGTAATACTATTTACGCAATCTTCACATATGAAACTTTTTATAATCATTATACCATCATAACGAGCCTTCCCACAAATTTTACAATGTCTTTTCTTTTTTAAGATTATTTCCTTATTATTAATCATTATAACCCCTCCTTGTCTCATATTTAAAATTTTGGACAAGAATTAATATTTTTATACTTTAATATAAAAAGCTATAAAATAAATACTTTATGGAAAAAATAATATTAAAACTTTAAACTGGAGGAATCACTAAATGAATCAAGAAATGATTTCCTATTTATCTACATGTTATGATGAATTACGTACACTAAATAGAGACTTATATGCTAATCCCGAAGATAGTTATAAAGAATTTTTTGCTTGTGACTCTATATGCAATCTATTAGAATCTCATGGCTTTGATGTAAAAAGGAATTTTCTCGATTTAGAGACATCTTTTTATGCCTCTAAAGGAAATACATACCCCAAAATTTGCTTTTTATGCGAATATGATGCTGTTCCTGGAGAAGGTCATTTAACTGGTCATAACTTATTAACCACAACTTCTTTAGGTGCTTCTCTAGCACTTTCAAAAGTAATTGATAAAATAGGTGGAACTGCTGTAGTAATTGGTTGTCCTGGTGAATATCGTGGTGGTACAAAATCTATTATGGTAAAGCAAGGTGTTTTTGATGATATAGATATTGTATTAGTAGCTCATCCCGATGTAACAACTAATGAAAGTGGTACTTCTGCTGCTATAGTCCCTCTAAAGATTAAGTTCTTAGGTAATAGTGGTTTAAGTTTTTTAAATAATGATACCTATACTTCATTAGATGGTATATTATTGACTTTCAATATTTTAAATTCTATATTAAAAGGATTTCCTAAAGATGTTGAAGTTAACTCTATATTATCTCAAGGTGGTTTTACTCCATTATTACTTCCAATAGAAAGTGAAGCCCAATTTTATATAAGAGCAAAAGAGATGGATATGGCTAGAATAGCAGAAAATAAATTAAGAGAAATAGCTATTTATGTTTCAAAGCTTATTCGAGTTCAATACTCTTTTTCACTATATGAATGTCCTAATGAAGAGTTAATTACTAATAGAACTTTAAATAGATTATTCAGCCATAACCTTAAAGAAAACGGAATAATTGATATAGGTCCGCCAAGGGATGTACGCTCTGGATTAAGCATTGGTATAGTTAGTAAAACTGTTCCTTGTATACATCCTTATATAAAGGTAATTGAAGATAATAGTATTAGATATGGTACCAAAGAATTTGCAGAAACTACAATATCACCATTTGCCTTTGAGCAATCTATGAAAGCATCCTTATCATTAGCAGCTACTGCTGTAGACTTAATAACAAATAATACTTTGCTTAATGAAATCAAAGATGAATTTTTTAAAGAAAAATAAAAGGTGAAGCTATTTAATTAGCTTCACCTTGTAATATATTAACTTTATCATATACTCTTTTTAATAATCTTTCACTTGGCTCAAATGAAAACTTTAAAAGTTGTCCATTTCTCTTGTACACACAGTAACATTTTCTAGAAGTAGTTATGCTGCTCAAATAGTTTCCATGAGATTTAATTTTTGATAGCTTTTTAGGTATCTCAACCTTTTTCCCTATGAAAACAATATCCTGCATTCTTATGCTTTCTAAAATGTTATCACCTTTACAATTTAATTTATTTATTATTAACTTATCTGCAATTATTGAGTATTTATAAGATAAACTACAGCGTCTAAATTCCTTAAATAATACAAATACTATCATTATTAATAGCAGAACCTCTATTACTCTATAAACTTGAAAAGTTTTTCCTATCACTATTTCAGCAATTTCAACGGCATATAAAGCAATAGTTATAGCTAATAATGAAATCATTATAGCAGGAATTTTCCTTCCGTGTACAACTTCTCTATGCATGACAATATATATCCCCCATAAAATATAATAATTTTGACAATGCTATGATTATACTAATTATTATAGTATAATTCCATTCGGAAATTTCGCCTTATTCATAGATTATATGAAAATAATTAATAAATCTTTAATAAATCTTCATTAATCTAAGGTTTTAAATCTATTACTAATTTTATTGTGATATACTGATAAATATAATAATATTACTCACTTAATTGGAGGTATCTATGATTAAAATATACAAAAGCTTAAGCGAAACAAATCCTCATTTAAAAGCTTTAAATAATATTGAACCTGGTTGTTGGATTAACATGATAGCACCTACAGAAGAAGAGATTATATTAGTTTCAAAAAAGACAGGAGTTCCTTTAAATTTTTTGAGAGCACCTTTAGATGATGAAGAAACTTCTCGTATTGATTTTGAAGATGATTATCTCCTAGTAATAGTAGATATTCCTTTTACGGAAATGGAAGATAATTCTCTTACATATGATACATATCCATTAGCAATTATTCATTCTGAAAAACAAATAGTAACTGTCTGCTTAAAAAATAGTAGAATATTAACTGATTTTATAAACAATAAAGTTAAATCTTTCTTCTCATTCAAAAAATCTAGATTTATTCTTCAAATATTAAGTAGAGTTTCTACATATTATTTAATATATTTAAGACAGATTGATAAAAAAAGTTTAATGATTGAAAAAAGATTGCATAAGTCTATGAAAAACAGAGAGCTTATACAACTTCATTCATTAGAAAAATCCCTTGTTTATTTTTCTACATCTCTTAAGGCAAATGAAATTACTTTGGAAAAAATGCTTAAACTAGAAATAATGCAAAAATATCCTGAAGATCAAGATGTATTAGAAGATGTTATTATTGAGAATAAACAAGCTATTGAAATGACTGATATATATAGTAATATACTTGCTAGTACAATGGACTTCTTTGCTTCAGTAATTTCAAACAATCTTAATATTGTTATGAAGGTGTTAGCATCAGTTACAATATTAATGGCTATTCCAACTATTATTGGTGGTATATTTGGAATGAATGTTTTACTTCCATTTAGCCCTGATGATCCTAATGCATTTAATATAATAATGATATTTACACTCTTATTAACAGGATTTGTTGCAATACTTTTATATAAGAAAGATATGTTTAGTTAATTTTATAGTTATCCACTAATATAAAATATATCCACAGGCAAAATAATTTCACCTGTGGATATATTGTTTTTTTGTGTATATTTTTAATTAATATAAATTTACTTTAAATGAAAAAATAAAAACCTACAAGCATTGCTTGTAGGTTTTTTGGAGGCGCCAATCAGATTTGAACTGATGAATAAAGGTTTTGCAGACCTCTGCCTTACCACTTGGCTATGGCGCCGTACCTGGTGGCTCGACCAGGAATCGAACCAGGGACACGAGGATTTTCAGTCCTCTGCTCTACCGACTGAGCTATCGAGCCACATTACCAGGCAACGTCCTACTCTCCCACACAGTCTCCCGTGCAGTACCATTGGCGCTGTAGAGCTTAACTTTCCTGTTCGGAATGGGAAGGAGTGTTTCCTCTACGCCATCATCACCTGATGCTATGATTCTCTAAATCTTCGATTTAGTTAGAGTCTTGTACTCCTCAACTCTGTTGAGTGAGTTTCCTTTTTCAAAGAATTTTGTTCTCTGAAAATTGCACATGAATTTTATATTTTTTATTGGTCAAGCCCTCGACCTATTAGTATCAGTCAGCTAAATACGTTACCGCACTTACACCTCTGACCTATCAACCTTGTGTTCTTCAAGGGGTCTTACTAGCTTATGCTATGGG